>NZ_FNST01000001.1:0-512628 GCF_900105695.1 Streptomyces melanosporofaciens | reverse complement strand
GTCTGCGGAGCAGACGGGTTGACGCTTCGTCCGCTCCGCTCCCGAAGCAGGCAGCAACGAGCGGGCCCTGGCGGGCCGCCAGGGCGGAACCGTGGGGGGCTCGCTGTGCTTCCCCGCCTAAGTGGCGCATCAGGAATGATGCAGCATGTTGGATTGGCGGAAACTACCTATGCCCCTCAGCGCTGAACTGACCGGCCCCCAGACCTCATGCGGGGGCCGGTCAGTTCAGCCACCCGCAGGGACCCAAGCCTCCCGACTGCCCACCGCGCGTACCTCTCTCGTCTCTATGTAGCCAAGAGCGGTAAGGGTAGGAGGGAAGTCGGGGCGAGAGTTGCTCTGAATATGTGACCTGAGCAGCAGAAACGCTCAGCGTCCCATTTCTGCGGTATGCAAGATGGAGTGTCAGATAGTGTGCCGCGTAGTGTTCCGGATGCTGTGTCAGGTATTGACCCCCAAACAGTCTTCCACTATTATGAACATGTGCGGGAGTGGTGTCCCGGACAGCCGAAGCATCAACGGGAAGGCAGCAGCATGGAAATCGCGATCGCTGGCGGAATCGTCCGACGCGTACGGGGAGGAGCTCAGAACGAGCGGTCAGCTCCTATGACTCCGAAGGCCGTTCAGGCCCGGACCATCGCGAACTTCCTGCCGCTCGTATGCGAGCGCGCAGGAGCGAAGATCGTGCACAACGCGGACGCCGGATACACCGGAGTGCGCTTCGAGACCGTAAACGGCCCGGTCATTCTTCAGATGCCGACCGAAGACGGAAACGACTTCCGGATCATCCACGAGTTCATCGAGCCGAGCGACGAAAACGGCCGGACCGAAAAGGAAATCGCGCACTTTCCGGCCATCTACAAGCCCCAGGGGGTAGCCCACTTCACCGCTCAGATTCTCAATTCGCGCGGATTCCTCGGATAGCCGCACACCGGCCGCCCGGGAAATCCGGGCGGCCGCCCAGGCCCACCCATCAACAGGAAGGGGAACGACCATGAGGGACTACACGAGGCACACCGAGGAAACCCAGCACACCGAGGAAACCACTGTCACCGCACTGAGCCCGGAGCCCCCCACAGATTTCGAGTACAAGCAGGCGCATCGTGCATGGCGCCAGTTGATCGGCTCAACTAACGGCCAGACCATCGGGCTCCGCTGGCGGGTAAGGGAGCTTACGCGTACCGCTTTCATCTTCGGGTGGGCAGCGTGTGCCCGCAGCGGTATCGGGAGCCCCGCACTCGCCGATGTGCCGATTCCCCCCGAAAGCGTCCTGTCGTTCTTCACGGAACTCAAGATCGAGTTGGGGACCAGGCCCACGCCTCGGCTCGGCCAGGAGGTGCGCTATCACGGATCGGTCGATCGGTTCCAAGGGGCCTACTTCTGGATCATGGGCATCACGGAGACGGCCGATAGCGAGGGTCAGGCGCAAGCGCTCTACGTGCTCGGCCGGTGGACAGGGAGGGGGTACCGGCGCGTCCTGTCCGACGTACACCGCTCCAGCATCACCCCCCTGGATAACTTCCACGAGGTGAAGTGGATCCGGTAGGGGTCTCGTGTCAGGGGCGCGGTACAGACAGCCGCGCCCCTGGTCAGAGGGGGGTTAACACCCTCCCATCTTCCACTATTATGGAAATTGTTCGGGGGTGGTGCCCCGGACACGCCGAAGCATCAACGAAAGGGCAGAGCATGACACAGCAGGTCACGGAGGATCCCGCCACCCGTACGCCTCGCACGAGCACCCGAAACGCCAATCTGTCCGATCTGGCGCACATGCTGGAGGTCCAGAACGGCCGGAAGCTGGACGTGGTCGCTCCCGCCTCATCACTCACGGTCGCGAATGGAAACCTGATCATGAGTGGTGTGGAGCCCGCCATGACCAGCCAGGGCAGGGCATTCATGTCCGACGGCGCGTACCAGCCCACCAACGTTGCAGAGGAAGGGTTCGCGGCGAAGCTGGGCATTCCGGTCGGGTACTTGCGCCGCATGCGCACCGAGAATCCGGCCCTGTACGACATCAATGTGTGCGGATGGCTGGAGCAGGACCCGACGCGCAAGTTCCTCATCCGCGCATTCCGGGGCGACGCCGCCGAGAACGGGGGTGGGGGAGTCGCGCGAGCCTTCCTGTCGGACAGCTACAGGCTGATCGATAACTTCGACATCCTCACCGCCGCTCTCCAGGGGGTCGAGTCATCGGGCCATCGTGTGGAGATCAGGGGGTGTGACCTCACCGACCGGCGGATGTACGTCCGCGTGGAGTCTGACCAGGTGGCCGTCCAGGCCCGGGAGTTGCTCCGGGGGTACCGCTCCCCCTTCACGGGCGAGACGGGTGATCAGCTGCCGATGATTTCGGCGGGATTCGTCATCTCCAATAGTGAGGTGGGGTCGGGGGCGTTCAGCATCACTCCGCGCGCGGTCGTGCAGGTGTGCCGCAACGGTCTGACGATGTCGAAGGACGTCATGCGAGCCGTGCACATCGGGGCGAAGCACGATGAGGGGATCGTGCAGTGGTCCGGTGCCACGCGCGCCAGGGAGCTGGAGTTGGTGGCTTCCAAGACCGCCGACGCCGTCCAGCAGTTCCTGTCTCCCGCCTACGTCGAAGCCAAGATCGCTGAGATCGAGCGGGAGGCTGGTAAGCAGATCTCCGATCCGGCGCAGACCATCGAAGTGGTGTCCAAGCAGCTCAGTTTTTCCGGCCCGGTGCGTGAGTCGATCCTGAACCACTTCATTCGGGGCGGACAAACGACCGCCGGTGGGGTCATGCAGGCTGTGACCTCGACCGCGCAGACGCTCTCCGATGCCGACGCCGCGCACGAGCTGGAGGCCATGGCGCTGCCTGCACTCGCCGCAGCCGCCCGGGCCGCTTAGGTCCATCCCCCGGCCAGGGTGCTACGCCTTCCCCGCTCCCCCCGGCGGGGGCGTAGCCCCTGGCGCCCGCCCGCACGGCCCCGGTTGGGTCCCCCCTGCCCCCGGGCCCGTGCGGGCCCCAGCCCCGCCGGTCCGACCGCTCAGGCCGAGCCGGCGGGGCGCGCCTGGGCGGTCCGGCCGCTCAGGCCCCGCACCGAGAGGACTACCAACCCCATGAGCATCGTCGTCATGCCGATCGTCTGTACCCAATGCCGCATCGGGCCTTACGCGCGGCTCAGGGCCGCCCTGTACGCCTGCCAGCGGTGCGGAGCACAGCGTCACGTCGCGGAGTTCGAGCTGGCTTCCGGCGAGCGGCTCACTCTTGAGGAAGGCCGGTTGTGCATACAGAGGGATCGTGCCGTGCCGGATCTCTTCACGGTGGAGCCCACGCACGGCGTCCAGGACCCTATCTGCGCGCCACTCTCAAGCGGGCGCTCCTTCACGAGCTCGGTCCGTTGACCCAGCCGGAGCAGGCCGAGATTGCTATGCGGCTGCGGGGGACAACATTGACCGACCGCGGTCCCTGGTCACTGACGCGCGCCGAATTGGGCACGCTGGTGGTGGCGCTCCGATGGCGACGAGGCCGGGCTCAGACGGCGGTCGATCCCCATGTGGAGCGTGCCCACGAGAACATCACGAAGGCCATCGCCAGCGCTTATGAGAACGACTCACGAGCGATGCAAGAGGACAAAGAAGCAGGTCACTAGGGGACTTCACCCTCTCGGTTCTTCCACTATTATGGATAGTGCAGCAAGGCGCTCCACCCGCATTCGTCGGCCAACCACCACCAGGAGCAACCCATGCCGGAACACGCCGGATCCGCCCCCGACACGGCACTGATCAAGGCTGCCCATGCCCGGGCAGACGAGACCGTCACACAGCTACTGTTCGCCGCAGGCGACGGACCGCATGACCTCACATGCGCACTCACGGATCCGCCCGCCGCCGCCCAAGCCGTCGTCATGGTCTACCGCGAAACCGGGGTCTTTCCGCTCTCCGCTGACGACATCGAAATGTTGATGACGCTGGTCACCTACGCGTTCACGCGGCCGGAGACAACGAATGCCGGGCTCCTTCTGAACAGCCCCCATCGCACAGGAGGCCGCACCATACGCGGCTGGGGAATCCACCAGGGCAAGGTGATCCCCTTCACCGCCGACGAAGCGCGCACCGCCTACTGCACCGACCCGAGTACCGGCGACCAGACCGAGCCGGACCACGACACGGTCTTCGAGGCCGGTTTCCCCCTGAGGCCCCCGACCCTCCCCCTGTGACGGACCGGACCCGCCGGATCCACCCGAGTACCAGGCAGTCAGCCCCGCTAGGCCGCCACGTCCTCACGCCCCACCACGACGCTGCGCCCGATCACTTCGCCGCCGCGCGGGGCCCGGTCGACTCTCCCCGTCACCGGGCCCCGCGCATGGCACGGACGTGCCCAACGTGGCGGTCGGACCCACGTTCCCGCCCTTCCGCCGGTCTCAGCCCGGCCAACACCGATCCAGGAGGCATCAAGTGCCCACTACCGGTCCCGATCTGTGGAAGTACCGCAAGCCGGACGCCTCGCCGGTGACGGCGGAGGTGGTATCAGCGCACATCGCCGCGACTCCAGCGGGCCAGGTACCTGGGATGCTGCGCCAGTGGGTGAAGGCGGCGGTCCCCCTGACGCTGTATCCGTCGACATTCGTTGGGCGCGACTTCGTCGGTGGTGACTGCCTGCTGACCACCGAAGGGTGCGACGTCGCCCCGGGCGCTGATCCGGTGCTGACCGTGCTGCCCCCGAACTACCACACGTCGAACGCTGCCTTCGTGGAAGACCTCAAAGCATATGCGGTGGCACAGGGGCGTACCGAGGCGGACGGAGCAGCGTTCGCGCGGTGGGTCATGGCGTCGGACATGCTCACGATGGGCGACGTCGAGGGGGTGTATGCGGCATGGGTGCAGGCACTCACATGCACCATGACCGCCCGGCAAGCGGTGATCACGTGCACACGCGAGCACGGCACGCAACTGCGCCTGCTTTGTAGGTGCGGACAGCGTCACACCAGCTCCCCCTGGCACGGCGTCTCTGTGTGGGACGACGAGGGATGCCACTACTTCCGTCTTGACGACGTGCCCATGGACCAGATCGCCGACGTGATCGCGCATTGGGGGTACCGGGTGACGGGTGAATGGTCGTCGATCCGGTACGGGACCGTCGTTCGTCGGGTGACGGTTGAGCCCATCGGCGGTCCCGAGGCGGACGAGGACTCCCCGGAGGGTCTGGCGGACGCTCCTGCGTAGGACGACGCTACGGGGGAGGCTGCGCCCCGTACGGCGGTTGCCGGTGCCGGACCGCTGCCCACCATCCGCCGGCGCGGCGGCGGATGGTGGGCGCGGGCTGAGCTGACAGGGAATCCGTGCCCATCGACCGGCACGGGTCCGTACGCCGGGGGTCGCCTCACGGTGGCAGGCGCTTTGGCCGCAGGCCGATCCCCGCAGACCGCCCGCCCGACGCGGCGGGCGGCTGACCTTGCGAACCCCGTCTTGGAGGGAGTGCGCCGTGAACGAAACGCGGAGCATCGAAAGCCAGGCCGACATGGACCAGTACGCCCAGGAGATCGCGCGGCTGCTCGACCCTCAGTGCCGCGTTGAGCCGCTGCCGCAGAATGCATCGCTGTCCGCGCGGATCGTGGACGGTGACGGCCGCGCGCTCGACCTCGTGAGGTGTGACGACCGTCGTCTGCGTGTCCAGGCGCAGCTGCCGGAGGACGCACCGGTAAGAACCCCGAGTATCCGGGTGAGCGCGCTGACGCCAAAACACGTCGCTGACCACATCCGGCGCAGGTTGTTGCCCCAGCATGCGGAGGCGCTGGAGAAGGCCGAGGCCGAGAAGGTCGTGCGGGAGGCGGAGCAGCGGGCCCGGGGTGCGGTGGCTGAGAAGCTGGCGAGTCTGGTTCCCGGTGCGTACGTGAACCCGGAATACCCGGGGCCCCGGCATACGACGGTGAGCTTTCAAAGGCGCGAGGATCCTGAGGACTTGTGGTTCACGGGCCGTATCTGGGCAACGGTCGGACCGCGGGGTGACTCGGTCGAGCTGGAGATCCACGCTCTGTCGGAGGAGGCGGAACACGCCTTGCGCGGGTTGGCGTCCCTGGATGGCTGGTGTACGCGGAAAGGTGATTCAGCAGGGTGAATGCCCTGTTCAGAAGGGGGTTCCACTAAAAGGAACTTCCACTATTATGAATGTTCCGCAGGCCAGATGGGGGTTCCCCCTCCTGGTACTTCCACTATTATGAATATGTCGGTCGGAACCGACACCGCCAACCATCAACAGGAGGCACCCGTGTCCACCAAGACGCCGCCCCGCCCGTCTTCCGCCAAGGCCACGCCGCCCGCGCAGACCACGCCTCCCGCGCACGATCAGGAGCGCCGGATCGTCCAGCTCGACCCCGCCGCCATCGTCCGGGACGAGTGCAACGCCCGCACGACCGACACCGAGGCGGACGCCGAACTGATCGCCTCCGTCGAGGCACTCGGCGTCGAAGAGCCGATCAGCGTCCGCCCGCGCCCCGACGGCACCTACGGCGCTTTCAAGGGATGGCGCCGTGCCCAGGCGCAGCAGATCGCCAATGCCACCGCCAAGGAGGGCGGACGGCCGGAGCGCACGATCAGCGCATTCGTCCGTGACGACCTGGTGGGCCGTGACGGGTGGACCCGGTTCCTGTCCCTCACGGAGAACAAGAACCGCGAGCAGATGAGCGAGCGGGACACCGTGCAGGCCGTCGAGCTGTGTCTGCTGGACATGAACGACGTGGAGCAGACGGACGCCTGCCGGGCCATGGGGCTCAAGCGTGGTGCGGCCAAGACCGCGCGCAAGGCGGCGCAGCTCAGCGACGCCGCACTGCGCAGCGCATCGGCCGAGGGCATGGATCTGGAGCAGATGGCCGACCTGTCCGAGGTCGAGTCCGTCACCGGCGCACAGCGCAGGCTGGAGGCCGCGAAGATCCAGGACGAGAAGGAAGGCAAGGGCGGCCGGGGTCACTGGGATCACATCATGGCCCAGCTCCGTCAGGCTAAGGCCGAGGACGAAACCCGTGAGCAGACGGTCAAGGAACTCGCCGAGGCGGGGATCCCGCTGCTCAAAACCCACTTCTCCTGGGGGCAGAAGGACCCGTCCAAGCCCCTGTCAGACCTGACAACGCCGCTGGGCAACCCGCTCACCGGGGAGAACCACGCGGGGTGTCCGGGTCACAGCGCGCGCCTGGACCACGAAGGGCAGCCCGTGTGGCACTGCTCCGACCCGGCCGCCCACGGGCACAAGGTGCGCCCGGTGCCGAAGAAGCCCCGGACGGCTGAGGATGAGGCCCAGGCCGCCGAACGGCGGAAGGTGATCGCCCGCAACAAGGCGTGGACCGCTGCTCAGGGACCGCGCAAGGACTTCATCGCCAAACTGTGCGCGGGCCGGGCCCTGCCCGATGAGGCCCGCAAGCTCGCGCTGCGGACCGTCGTCGGCCTCCCGTACCACTACGAGAAGTGGGTGGAAAAGAAGCCGACCGAGGACCTGGCCCGGTTCCTGGGGGTCAAGGACCCCCAGGTCGACGAGGGTGGGGCGGCTTCCGGCTCTGACCCGTTCGGGGATTTGGTCGAACGGACCGGCAAGCCCCGGGAGATGCACGTGGTGTTCGCGGGCGTGGCCGCCGCGTTCGAGTACGACCTGCGCGAGAAGAACGCGTGGCGCAACCTCTTCGGCCACCAGGCCCGGTGGCTGATGTTCCTGGAAGCGCTGGGATACACGCTCTCCGAGGTCGAGCAAGAGGCCCTCGCGACGCACCGCCCGAAGCACGCGGATGCGGAGTCCGGGACGGAGCTCAGGGAGCCGACCGACACCGACGGGGCGTCTGCTGCCGGTCGGGACTCGGATGAGGCCGCCTGATCGGCCGCGCTCTCCCCACCTTCGCAGCGGCCCCCGGCCCGGCCCTTCCTGCCCGGACGAGCCGGGTGCCGCTGCTACGCCCCTCGGAGAACGGCAGCCATGTCCGACCCCGGCATCGGTGACCACATCGGTGACACGCCCGGCTCCGGTTCTCGCTCAGTCGTCCCGGCGGTCCATCGGGCCGCACCATCACCAAGCAAGAAAGAGATCACCATGAGTAGTGCCACGCTCGAATCGGTCATCGACTTCATCCTCAACCAAGCCGACGAAGGCAGCGTCGAGAAGGTCTTCGCGGCGGGCAACCAGCGCATGGCGACCCTGATCAACGCCCGCGCCGCCCAGGTCACCGAAGGCGCGACCGTGCGCCTGACCGGCTTGAAGCCCAAGTACCTCAACGGACTTCAGGGAGAGGTCGTAGAGCTGACGCGCGAGCGGAAGCAGATCATCGCGGTCGTCCTGCTGGACGAGACATCCACCACCGAGTTCTCGTTCCACAGGGAGATCGACCCGGAGACGCAGAGGCATCGGGTGCGCGTGCCCGCTGGCACGTGCAAGGTCCTTTAGCCCCATCCAGTTGGCCGTCCGCGTGGTCCGCCGCGCGGACGGCCCCGCCCCTCGCTTCTGTTTCGACTCACCGGCCGCCTCAGGCGTGCCTGCCCGATCCGGAGACAGTGTTATGGACCAGCCCGATTCCCAGGATGAGGTAGGCGCCGACGCCGAGCATCCCCTCCGTCCTCGCCGAGCGCACGGCACAGCCGCGGAACAGCTCGTCGCTCATGTCGCCGAAAGTGCCGCTGCCGCCTGGCACCGAGACCGCGGTGGTGTCTCCATCGAGATCCCTCTTGGAGTGGTGGCCGCCCTCGCCCAGGTGACGCAGCCAGCGGAGGGACCGGACGTCAGCGCCCGTCTGCTGGCTCTCGCGCCCCAGGAACTGCTGGCCCTCTTGGAGCGGGTGTGGTCCCGGCAATGGATCGTGCACCCCGAACTCGTTGTGTGGGCGCGTCCCCTCCACGCCTGGCTCACCAGCAGCACGCCACCGGCGGAAACCGTCGAAGCCATCCATGCCACCGCTCGGGCCGCCGTTCGTGCCGGGCAGCTGGAGCTGACGGGTGCCCCGGATCCCTGGGACCGGGCACAAGCTGACCTGCTCGGCCGCATGCTGGACGAACTGCGTTCTCACGGCGCACGTGAGGCCATGGGTGAACACCACACGCCGCCTGACGTTGCTGCGCTGTTCAGCCAGTTCACCGTACGGGAGGCAGACGCTCCGGAGCCTGGACGATGGTTCTACGAAGTAGCTGCCGGCACCGGCGGGATCTTCCGCGCCACCGCGCAGCACCTCCGCCGCAGGGGCCTGAATCCCCATGGCTACGGCTGGTCAATGGTCGAGATCGACCCTCTGGCCGCCGCCTGCTGCGCGGTCAACGCCGTCGTCTGGGACCTGGGACCGAACGTCGTGATCGCGTGTGCCGACGTGCTGGTCACCCCCGATGCCCACCAGCAGGCCACGGCCCAGCGCCGCAGGATCCGGGCTCACCGCGATCGCGTCGTCGGCCAGGCAGGTCTCATCGCGACCACGCGCTCCGCCGCCGCGCTGCTGAACCTGCCCACCGCCGGGAACCATGAGAAAGGCGCGCCATGACGACCCAGCACGCCGTGTTTCCACCGCTGATCGTCACCCGCCGGGTTGAAAGCGAGGACCGGGCCCCGGCCGATGTCGACACCCGGCGGGTGTGCATCGTGCGAGCCGATGAGGTCGGAGCCGGAGACCTGGTCCTCGCCTCCTTCGACTGGCTGAAGACCGTCTACTTCAACGCGCCCTACGAGGCCGAACCGATGCCGTACGACCGCCACTGCCCGTGCGGGGCATGCGAGTTGCTGGCCGACGAACCCGGCCCGGTCGTCGTCTCCGGCACCCCCCGAGGGGTCTGTTCCCCTCACCCTGCTGCCTCGCCGTTGCTCATCGCTCCCGCAGCACGGCAGGGGAGCGCAGAGGCCGGCGCGCCGCCGACGGACGGTGTCATCTGCTGTGCAGCAGGACTCATCGAGCCGGGCGCCCCCGCGCGCCTGGGCGCACCACGGGGCCGTGGCGGGCATCTGAGTGCCCGGGACCGGGACATCATCGGCCTGGCCGCGCGGAGCTTCCGTACACCGGGGGCGCGGGATCGGGTCATCCGTGAGGAACTGGGCTTGTCCCCCACCCGGTACTTCCAGCTTCTCAACGGGCTGCTCGACGATGTCCGCGCTCTGGCACACGATCCGGTCACCATCAACCGCCTGCGGCGCATCAGAGAGGAGAACCGGGTCAAGCGGGAGCTTCCGGAAGGGCCGTAGTGCCTGGTGGGAGGGGGGGTCCCCGATCCCACATCTTCCACTATTATGAATCTAAGGAAGGGAGGTGCCCCATGCCCGGCGAGCCCGCCGTGCCGATCTCCGGCACCGTGATCGGCAACCCCGAAATCCGCTTCACCGACAACGGCACCCCTGTCGCCCGGTTCCGCATGAAGTCCGTTCCTCGCGTGTGGGACGCCCGGGGCAACACCTGGACCGACGGGAAGGCGGTGCGCTACGTGTGCACCGTGTGGCGCAAGGTCGCCGAGCACGTCGCCGAATCCCTGGTGAACGGGACGGCCGTGCTGGTGTTCGGACGGCTCACCGATGCCGAGGGAGGCGTGCTGCACATCAGCGTCGACGACATCGGCATCAGCCTCCGCGACCGCATCGTCTACACCGAGGTGAGCCTTCCGAGCCCACTCGCCGCCCGCCCCCAGGGAGTTGGCGCCGCAGCACCGGCACCTGCGCACCAGGAAGCCGGAACCGGCGCACCGGCGGCCGCCGAGACCGCCACCGTGCCCGGGGCCGCGCCGAACTGGTGGCACCAGCAGCGAGCGCGGAGCTGGCAGGGCTTCACTCAGATGGCCGCCCGCGCCACGTCCGACCCCGGCGCCTTCCGCATCACCTGATCACGCCGCACGCCCGGCTCCCTGGCCCGCGCCCCACACCACCTGTGGGGCGAAGGACGCTCCGTGCCGATGCGCGCCGCCATCAAGACACCGTGCTCTACGACTCCCGAGCTCCTCGCCGGACCCAACGAATCCCCGGCGGTGGCCTCAGCGGTCCTCTTACGCGCGGCCTGGACGCCCGGGCTCGGCCCCGGCAGCCCTCGCAGCTGAACCAGCGCCGCCTGCTTCCAGCACGTCCCACGCCATCTAAGGAGGTTCGCCGTGCCCCGTACCCCCGCTCGGCTTCCCGAGCCGCTGCCGGGCCTCGGCCGAGGCGACGTCGACGTCGTCATCAACTGGGGGCTGGGGCGTGACTCGAGCAGCATCATTGCCCGGCTCCTCGACGATCCCGCAGCCCACGGCATCGACCTGGAGCGCACCGCGGTCATCCATATGGCGACCGGCGACGAGTGGCCGGACACCATCGCAGACGCGGAGCGGTTCATGCTACCGCTCTTCCGCCGCCACGGACTGCGCCTGGTCCAGCTCGCGCGAGCGGGCCAGGCCAAGGCGGCGGGGATCGAGGTGCTCGATGACTCCCGGTGCCCGGCCGAACTGGTCACCCGCGGCAGCTGGACGCTGTGGGAGGAGATGGAGTCCAACGGCACCGTGCCCCAGCAGGCCGGCACCCGGCTGTGCAGTCTCCACGCTAAGGCAGAGGTCGGCGACCGCTGGATCCCGGCGACCACCGGCGGCGGCCCTTTCCGGCAGATCATCGGCTTCAACGCCGACGAGCCCGGCCGAGCCAAGGCCGACGCCGTCATGAGTAAGAACCCATTGCGCACTGCCGTCTTCCCGCTCATCGAATGGGGCTGGGGCCTCGAAGACTGCCAGAACTACCTCTTCGATCGGTTCGGGATCTGGTGGAAGAAGAGCTACTGCACCTTCTGCTTTATGTGGAATCGGGCGGGCCTAACCTGTGGTCATGGCCCCCATCCCGTGGGGCAAGTTCCCCACTGTTGCAGAGCATCAACTGGCTCACCGGTGGCTTCAGTTCACGGCGAACATCGGGCGAGCTCCCAACACCATCGACGCGTACGGGCGGGCGGTCGAGGACCACCTGCGGTTCTGCGCTGTGGAAGGCACGGACCCGTTACTGGCCCGCGCGGACACCGTCGCAGCTTGGATCAGGGACATGCTTGACCGGCCCCTTCGCCGTCCTGCGAAGGGCCCACGACGGGCGGATACGGGACTCGCGAACGCGACCATCCAACAGCGCCTGGTGGCCGTCCGGTCCTTCTACGAGTACCTGGTGGAAGACGGGCTGCGGGAGCAGAACCCGGTCCGGCGAGGACAGGCAAGCCGTGGTGGTCGCAGACCCCGCCAGGGCCTCGTACGACACGTCGAACAGGCTCCCTGGATCCCCAACGAGGAGATCTGGCAACGGATCCTGACCGCCTCGGCCGAGGAACCACTGCGCAACCGGCTGATGGTCACGCTCGCCTACGACGGTGCACTACGCCGCGAAGAACTCGTCCAGCTCGACGTCGAGGATTTCGAGCCTGCACACCGACTGATCCACCTTCGGGCGGAAACCACCAAGTCCCAGCGAGCCCGGGAAGTGGCCTTCGGCACAACCTCGTCCCGGCTGTTCGTGGCCTACCTCACCGAGCGCCGCACGATGTTCGGTCGGATCGACGGACCGCTGTTCCGCTCTGTCTCGAACCGCAACTACGGGTGCCCCACTGGGCCCTTCCATCTGGTCGAAGACCGTCGAGCGTATCGCCCGCCACGCCGGGGCTGCCCGGTTGTCCACTCACACCCTGCGGCATCTTCGGCTGACCGACCTGGCCCGCGCCGACTGGACCATCGACCAGATCGCCCAATACGCCGGCCACCGCGATCTTGCCACCACCATGCGCTACATCCACTTGTCCGGCCGTGAACTGGCTGCCCGCTTCCACCGCACGAACAAGACCATCCAGGCCGACCGCGAGCGACTGCTCGCCGCACTGCTGGAGGAGCGATGAACACGACCGATTCCCACCACGCCCCTGGCGACGCGATGCCGCGCGAGGCTCTGCTGGAGCTGATGCGACCGGTCGACGAGGCCATCCGGGCCTGGTCCCCCAAGACCGCCCGCGCCGCACGCAACCGCATCGTTGACGAGGTACGCGTCCGCGGCCTCTCCTACCGGTCATGGGACGAGGCCATCTGGGCGGAGATATCCCGCACGGCCGGACCCGCCCGTCTGCACATCGCAGCTCTGGGCCACCTCCTCGGCGGGCATCACCGCCTGCACCACACGGCCGGGATCAACCAGCTCCGCAGGCTCGCCGACCTGGTCTTCGGCCCCGGCGCCACCCAGCCCGCGCTCGACGAGATCGAACAGACCCTGAGTTCCTGGCAGACCTCCCCGCATCTGCTGGAGTGGCAGGTCGGCAACGCGGTCCTCGACGCGCTCCTCAGCGCGGGCAGCCCCCGGCTGGAAGACCTCACCGACGACCTCGTACGCCAACTCGTCACCGCCTACAAGGCTGCGGGTCTGACCAGTCGCCGCCGCGGTCTCATCAAGATCTCCCGGGTGCTCGCGGACAAGGGCATCATCCCGGCCCCGCTGCACATCAACGAGGACAAGGCCGGCCCCCGCTCCGACATGCTCTCCACCGTTCCACCCGAGTGGGCCGAGTGGGCCCTGCGCTGGCGGAAGTTCTCCACCCACGAGCCCGGCACCATCCGCTCGATGTTCTCCGTCATCCTCATCGCCGGACGCTGGGCCGCGGAGAAGCACCCGGACGTCATCTCGCCGGATCAGTGGACCCGGGACATGGCGGCCGAGTACATCGCCGACACCATGCAGGCCACCGTCGGGCAGTGGGCCGGCCACAACCGCAACCGCAGCCGCTTCGGCCAGCCCATCTCCGCAGGCGGACGGGCAGCGCGGATCGACGGCATCCGCGGGTTCTTCTGCGACCTCATCGAATGGGAATGGATCAAGCCACGCTTCGACCCGCGCCGCGTGATGAGCATGCCACTGTCCCTGCGCGCCCAGATGGGGCCGAACCCCAGGATCATCGACGACGCGTCATGGGCCAAGCTCATGGCCGCCGGGCTCACCCTGAACGCCGAGGACCTCATGCCCTACGGCTCTGGCCGAGCCCGAAAGGCCGGCTGGAAGGCCACCTACTACCCGATCGAGATGGTCCGGGCCATGGTTGCGGTCTGGCTGTTCGGCGGCTGCCGCGTCGACGAGATCCGCCGTCTCGACCTGGACTGCGTCACCTGGGACAAGGGCACCGACGACACCAGCGGCGAGCCCTTCACCATCTGTCTGCTGCACATCCCGCAGAACAAGACGTCCCGGCCGTTCAATAAACCGGTCGACCCGATAGTCGGCCAGCTCATCGACGCCTGGAAACTCACCCGGCCACCTCAGCCCGACCTGGTCGATCGCAAGACCGGCGAGAAGCGGCAGCACCTGTTCTGCCACCGGGGCCAGCTCGTCGGCAAGGACTACCTCAACCACAACATCCTCCCGGTCCTCTGCCGCAAGTCCGGCGTCCCGCAGACCGACTCCCGCGGCGCCCTGACCAGCCACCGCGCCCGCGCCACCATCGCCACTCAACTCCTCAACGCCCGCGAGCCGTTAACTCTCAACGACTTGCAGCAATGGCTCGGCCACAAACACCCGGCCAGCACCCGCTACTACGCGGCGATCCTGCAGCGCACCCTCACCGCGGCCTACAAGAAGGCCGACTACTTCGCCCACAACGTCCGCACCATCCAGGTTCTCATCGACCGCGAGTCCATCCTCACCGGAGCCGCCGCTGGCGGCGAGCAGCCCTGGAAGTACTACGACCTGGGCGAGGGCTACTGCAGCTACGACTTCTTCGCCAAGTGCCCTCACCGGCTGGCCTGCGCACGCTGCCCCTTCTACGTCCCCAAGCAGTCCTCGCAGGGCCAGCTCCTGGCCGTCAAAGACGGCATCGACCAGATGCTCGAGCGCCTGGACCTGACCGATGACGAACGCGAAGCCCTCGAAGGAGACCGCGAAGCGGTCACCGCCCTCGCCGAGCGCCTCGCCGACACGCCGACCCCAGGCGGCCCCACTCCACGCGAACTCGGGACCACCGACGGCTTCATTCCCCTGACCCACCTCATGAAGACGATCGCCCCAGACCGGGGCGAGCAGGAGACCGATTGATAAACGAGCCCTCAAGCGCGACGAGAGAGGTCACAGACCCGTCTCGATTCCCAATAACTTGCCGCTTCCCCGTGTCCATGGGGTCGCTCCCCGCCCACCTGGACCGGATGCGCGCCCACCCGCAGATCGCCGGACGCGTGCTGCGCCTGGAGTACACCTCCATGGCCCTCAACCCCAACGGCCGTCTGTTCGGCAAGCGCAGCCTGCTGGAGCACTTCTCCCCCGCCGCCCCTGCCTCCCACGAAGTCCTGGATGCCTTCCAGCGCGAACTGGACTGCCCTTGGGCCATCTACGAAGTCCGACGGATCTTGCCCGTCTCCAAGACAGATCCCACCGTGCGGGCTCCGGCGCTGCGGTCCGTCGCGCGCCTGACCTTCGGGACCGCCTCGCAGACGGGGCGGCATCTGATCAAGGTTTCGGACAAGAACGACGTGCCGGTGGAGATCGACTCGGAGTACGGCTCGGTGCGTGCGTGGCTCCGGAGGCGCGGACAGGGCTTCCCCACTGTGGAGCACTTCCTGGTGGCGGCTCCGTTCTTCGTCAAGGACAAGCAGCAGGAACGGTTCGAACGCGAATGGGCCGCCCATCGCGGCCTCGGCCGACCGGCCTTCGCCAGCCCGGTGTGAGCGGAAGCTCATGCTGTACCTGGCCACCCCCTCGGGGCCGGACGTGCGGACCGCGATGTGCGCCGGGCTCCTGGGGTGTATCACCACTCCCGCCCAGGGCAATCTGATCGGCCCGGGTCGGACGTCTGGTCCCGGTGGCTCGCCCAGCAGATCGAACGCTACGACGGGCCCCAGCGGTGCCTGTGGGCCGTGGCCCCGGACGTGCCCTGTGACGCTGAGCAAACGCTCGTCGAATCCCGCCCCTGGCTGCCCCGGATCCGCGATCTGGGGGTGCCAGCGGCGTTCGCTGCTCTGGATGGGTGCGAACACGACCTGGTCCCCTGGGACGACATCGATGTGCTGTTCCTTGGCAGGCAGCACCGCCTGGAAACTCGGCCCGGCCGCCGAAGGGCTGGCGCGCGAAGCTGCGGCACGCGGCAAAGCCATCCACATGGGCCGGGTCAACTCCCGCAGGCGGCTCACCATCGCCCAGTGGTACGGCTGCGACTCCGTCGACGGAACGTACCTGGCCTTCGGACCGGCCAAGAACCTCAGCCGCCTGCGGAGCTGGCTGGCGGAACTGGGCCAGCAGCCACCACCCCTCTTCCGTCATGCGCCGTGACGGCAGCCACCTCCCACCACGACGAGCCGCCGCTGCCCGCAGCCCGCTTCTCGCCGTGATTCCCGGGAGCGGCCGCGCAGCGACGGCCCAGCACGCCGCCCCGGCATCGGGCCGGCCAGATCGGTCCTGACATCCCGCTCTCTGCCGACCCACGGCCGGGCTCGACACCGCCCGCCCCTCAGCCAAGAGAAAGATCATGTCCCCTGCACACCATGCCCCCGTTGAGACCGTCACCCGCGCGCCGAGGCCGGACCTCACCGACTACGACCTGCTGGCCCCCCGGCTGTCCGGTGGGAAAGACAGCGCCCTGATGATGTGGCTGTTCATCGAGACAGCCCGGACCGCCGGCATCATCGAACGAGTCCGCAGCTACCATGCATCGCTCGGCCTCTTGGACTGGCCGGGCATCACGTATCACGGCGTCTACTGGCCCGGCGTTTCCGAGCTCGCCGCCCGGCAGAGCACCGCCTTCGGCCTGCCTCCCGACCAACTCATCGAAGTCACCCGCACCCTCACCGGCCCCGACGGAACCCGGATGCCTCACTCGCTGCTCACCGAGATTGCCGCGTACGGACGGTTCCCGCGGCTCGGCAGCCGGTACTGCACCAAGAGTGCCAAGGACACCGTGGTCTCGGCGTCCTGGACGCCGTTCGTCACCCAGCGGAAGAAGGAGCTGGGAAGGCCGGTGCGGATCTTGAAGGTCCAGGGCATGCGGCGGGACGAGAGCCGCAGTCGCAGTGCGCTCGCGCCGTACCGGAACGTGCTGGCCAACGGTGCCAGGAGCGTCGACGAGTGGCTTCCAGCGCTGGAGTGGACGACCGAGGCGGTCAAGGAGTGATGCGACTCCATGCCCGTCGCGCGGCACTGGACGTACGACTCGGTACCGGGCGCCGGCGACTGGCTGGGCACGTCCCGCTGCTCCTGCTCACTGTGCAGCTTCGCCTCCAAGCGGGACCTGCTGCTCGCGATCGGCCGACGGCCGCGCCTGGCAGCGCTCTACGAGCTGGTGGAGAGCATTCGCGGCGACAGCCTCCGCAGCGACTGGCGCATCCATGACCTGATCCATCTCGCGGAGGCCCCTGACGCTCCCGACCCAGGTGTCGTCTGCGCTGACAACACCCGAGCCTTCGCCATGCTCGAGCAACAGGTTCGGGCCGCGCTCACCCAGCCACCGCGCAAGGCCGTCAAGCTGGCCCGCCGCGCCGGCACGCTGCCGTGCACCAGCTGCCCCGCCCACCCGTGACCGCACACAATCGAAAGGAGGGTGAGACCGATGACGTATCCGACTGAGCACTTGATGGACCTCGCAGCGCTGGTCGGCGCCACCACCGAGGCAGAGGACCTGAAGAGAATCCTGAGCGAGGGACGCGAGCTCTACCACCGCGGGCTTGAGGAGATGCAAACCGAAGTCGCCCGCGAGTGCTCGGAGCTGGCCGACCAGGAGCTCGCCGAGCAATACCAGCACCTGGGAGCACCATGGCCCGCAGGCAGTACGCGGGATGAGACCATCTCCATGCTGGCCTTCCACCGCTGGGATTCCACCCCTGGCGCTATCGCCTTCGGCTTCATCGCCGAGCATGCAGCGCGCCACGGGGTCAGCGCGATCCCGGAGGAGTGATCGCCCGGCCGGGACGGGCAGTGGATCGGTCCCGGCCGCCCTCCTGTGTCTCGTGAGTCCGCCGACCTTGCTGGAGCTCCGGCCGCAGCTGACAAGGTCGCTCATGCTCGCGCCAAGAATCTCTGACGACGGGCTGGATCCCACACGGGACCTTCTGCCATTATGAGCAGTAACGGAGCGCGACAGCGTTCACCGTCTGCTACCGATTGGGCTGCCATGCCGTCGAACGCCGCTGAGGAACGCCGGCTGGTCGACGCCGTGCAGATCGGTGACGAGTTCGGCCTGAGCCCCGGTCGCGTCAACGCCCTCCATGCAGACCGCGAGAACACAGGCTTCCCGGCGGCACGCCCCAGGAAGGGCCGCGGGGGCAAGCAGGAGTGGGAATACGGCGGAGTGGCCGAGTACTTCGCCAATCGGGAAGCCTCCAACAGGCTGGCGAATCTGACCGAGGACGCCAGCGGCGACCCCGACGAACTTCTCAACGCCTCCCAGGTCGCCAAGGAGCTCGGCTACAAGAACCCCAACCAGATCACCACATACATGCGGGACCACCCCGGCTACTTCGCTGAGCCGGACGTGGTCGAGCACCTCGGCTCGGAGGAGCGTCCGTGGACCAAGATGCTCTGGTACCGCCGGACCATCACCGCCTGGAGGAAAGAGCGTCGGGGGAAGGGACGCCGCGAGGGGAACACCCGGACGGCACCCGCCTTGCCGGAGGTCGCCGCCGATGGTGACCCCGACGAGCTGCTGGTGGCGCCCCAGGCCGCAGCGCTCCTCGGGTTCAAGAGCGTGAATACCTTCTCCAGCTCCCTCTCCCAGGGGAACCTCCCCCTACTGAAGGAGGACGATGGCAAGGTACTCGGCAGCCGAGGCCGGAAATCGCGCGCGTGGACACGGCGCCGTGTCCTGGAGCAGAAGGCAGCACGCAGTTCGAGGTGAACACTGAAGCCGAAGCGGTGAACGGTTCAGCTACCGTAAGCTGCGGCACCCGGTCAGGGTTGTTGATGCCCAGGCAGGCCGGGTGACCGCCCGATGGCCGGCATGGAGGGACCACCAATCCCTCCCCGCAGCGGCACATGCCGTTGCGGACCGGCCATCGCGCTATGGACATGCGAAAGCGAACGTGAGTGGAGAACCCTCGGTCTCTACGCGCGGGTGGCGATGCGCTCCCTGAGCTCCTCGGCGGCCGGGACGTCGGGGATGCCGGGCAGGCGGGCGGAGATGTTGGTCAGGCCGTCGGTGATGCGGACGGAGTGCACTCCCTCCGCGCAGTCGAGGAATTCGTTCCACGTGGTCAGGGCCTGGGCGGTGTTGCCGCGTTTGAGCTGGACGTGGCCGAGGTCGGCGAGGACGATCGCGCGGGTGCGTTTGCGGTCCAGGCCGTGGATGTCGAGGGCGAGGTGGAGGTGTTCCTCGGCCGCAGCGAGGTCGCCCAGCTTGGCGTGGATCATGCCGGAGTCATGGGCCCACCGGCCGTGGCTGTAGTGGCTGGCCCAGGACTGTCCGGGCCTGGCCGGGGCGTGCTCGATCGCGGTCTGTGCGGCGGTGAGCATCGTGGTGGCGGTGGTGTCGTCGTCGTCGGCGGCGGCCGCGCGGGCGAAGGTGTTGCGGTAATACGCCAGCGCCTTGGGGTTGTCGAGCCTCCGGCCGCGTTGTTCGCATGCCTCGGCGAGCCGTACGGCGGTGGGGATGTGGCCGAGTTCGATGGCCTGCTCGGCCAGACCGCGCAGGGCGGTCGCGGCGAGCTCGTTCTCTCCTGCCTCGGCGGCGAGACGGTAGCTGAACAGCTGGTACTTCTGGCTCAGCCCCTGGTTCCCCTCGTCGCGGGCCATCCATCCGATCAGGTGCACCAGCTCGCTGGTGGCGGCGAACAGCTCACGTCCGACTTTCTGGGTCCAGGAGCCGTTCAGCCAGCGGTCGACGTCGACCGTCAGGTAGCGCACCGCCAGGTGCCGGGCGTGGCCGCCGCCGAGCTCGGATGCGGCGTCTCCGAGGGTGGTGGTCATGGTGCGGATCGCGGTGACCTCGCCCATCCCGGCCCTGACGGGGCCGGGCCGGTTCGCGCGGCGGGTGACCGCCTCGGCGTCGGGAAGGTCGAGGGCAGCCAAGCCGACCGCGGCGGACGCTGAGAAGAACTGACGGCGGTCCACGTCGGTGCCTCCCATGAGCATGACCGAGGTCACGGTATCGGCGAACTGGGCCTCATTGTCCCCGCAGGCCCCGGAGAGATCGAGAGCGAGGACCTGTTCGAGATACGGCAGCCACTCCCTGGGGACCCTCTTCCCGGCCTCCCATCTGTAGACCGACTGCCGGCCCAAGTACCCCTTTTTCCCCCAGCGTGCCTCCGACAGCTCATCAGCGAGTTTGTCCTGGCTGCAGTAGGGGCGCCGTGCCTTGCGCGCCGCGCGGATACGGCTCCCGATGGTCATGTCCGGCCCTCATCCGTCGTGATGTGGTTCACAACTGGCCTACAAGTGGCAGACATTCTGGCAGCTACCCACACCCTCCGTCTGCGCGTTGAGTGATAGTCACAGCCCGGCTGACAGAAGCCGGGCAGCAAGCGAAGGGACATCCGCCATGAACCACAAGACGCCTCCGCCGTCGGTGTACCAGGCCCCTCTCGTGCAGGACGCGGGCAACGTCACCGCGGTGACTCTCGGTCCGAACACCTTCGACAGCTCCGACGAGTCCGAGTACAAGGACTCCTGAGCCACCGCCTGGGGCCGGGCGGTCCGTGAAACACCGCGCCCACGCCCGGCCCCGGGCGCCCAGGAGGCGCCGGTCCCCTTTCCCCTCGCGTGCTGAGTCACGCGTGCGGGCGGGGTCGGCGCCTTCGCCTTGTCGCACACGGTCAGGTATGAGGGGAGAGGGCATCGATGAGGTGGAGTGCGGGATGGTACGGCAGCATCAGGCATGACCGGCAGCCCGCTTCGGGCCGGGCAGTGCCCGGCCTGCAGACGGCATGGACCTGCGGCTGGCCCGCCGCGCGGGTCCGCACCGCCGACGCGGGCCCCACAGCGCTGGCGGTGATCGGCGAATGCGGTGCGGATGACCACCATCTGCAGGACGCGCTGGCGACCGTACGGGCGCAGAAATGGCGAGCGTTGACCCGCTGGCCGGGCTCGTACCTGACGATCGCCCGCAGCGGAGCGACCCTGGCGGTGATCGGCGATCTCGCCGGGCAGCACCCGGTCTACTACCACGCCGAGGCGTCCGGGACCTGGTGGTCGACGGCGGCCTCCGCCCTGGCGGCGCTGGACGGGGCGCCGGTCGACGCCACCGCGCTCGCCGCCCACCTGGCCCTTGCCCAGCCCGACGTCCTGGCCGCCCGGAGCCTGTTCCGCGGTGTGCGGCGGGTGCCGGGCGGGCACCTGCTGCTCATCGGCCCGGATGCCGTCGGCACCGACCGGTACGAACCGGTCGCCTACCCGTCCGTGGACCTGCGGCAGGCCGCACCCGTGGTGCGGACCGCCCTGGCCGAAGCGGTCGCCACCCGCATCGATGACCGGCCGGTCAGCTCGGATCTGGCAGGACTGGACTCCACCACGCTGGCCTGCCTGGCCGCCCAGCGAGGCCCGGTGACCGCCGTAACGTTCGCCGACCAGCGCCTGCGCGACGACGACCTCACGTTCGCCACCCGCACCGCCGCCGCGGTGCCGAACCTGGACCACCACCCGGTGCCCGGCGCCCCCGAGACCATGTACTACGCGGGGCTCGACGACCTCGGCCACCTGCCGGTCACCGACGCCCCCAACCAGTTCGCGATCACCGCCTCCATCAAACGCACCGTCCTGAACACCGTCGCCGCGCACACCCCTTCCCCAGGGGTGCACTTCACCGGAGCCGCCGGGGACGCGGTGCTCTCCGCCCCCTCCTCCTACCTCGCGGACCTGCTGCGCACCGGTCAGCGTCGCCGGGCCCGGCAGCACGCGCACCTCCGCGCCCGGCTGCGGAACACCTCCACGCGCACCGTGCTGTCCCGGGCACAGCCGGCGGCCCGCACCGACCTGGCCGGGGCCTGGCGCCAGACGGCGGCCGACCTGCGGGCGCCGGTCCGCGACTGGATCCCCCAGGCCCAACGGCCGGTCGCCTGGACTCCGCTGCTGGCCTCAGCGGACTGGATGACCCCCGACCTGCGCCGCCACCTCGCCATTGCCCTGGACCAGGCGGCAGACGGGCTCACCGAGGCACCGGCCCTGCTGACGGACTGGACCGATCGCCAGGACCTGACCCGGCTCGGCGTGAACACCAGCGGATGGCGGGTGCTCTCGGCCGAGTACGGCATCGACCTGGCCGCCCCGTACCTGGACAACGAGGTCATCCGAGCCTGCCTCGCGGTCCCCGCCGACCAGCGCGGAACACCAACCCGATACAAACCACTGCTGGAAGCGGCATTCGCCCCGACCGGCCTGGTGCCCGACTTCGTCCTCACCCGCACCACCAAGGGCGGCTTCAACGCCCTCAACTACCAGGGCCTGACCGACCACGCCCCCGTCCTGCGGGAGTTGCTGGGACCCTCCTCACGACTGGCCGCCCTGGGCCTGGCCACCGAACAACCCGTCAGCGCCGTGCTCACGCGGGCCGCCACCGGCCAGCCCACCGCCCTCGGCGCCCTCCACCTGATCGTCGCCGCCGAGGTCTGGCTGCGCCAACTGGCCGCCGCGCCCACCCGCTGGTGGCAGGAGGTGACCTCCCATGTGGCAGCTGCTTAACGGCGTCCACGCGGCCCTCACCGACGAGGGCGGGGCGATCCTGGACGAACGCAGCGGCCGCTGGTCGCACTTGACCGCGACCGCGGCCTGCGCGGTGAGGCTCCTGCGCTCCTGCTCCAGCGAGGAGCAGGCCACCGCCCGCTACGCCCAGCGGTACGGCATACCCCTCGCCCAGGCAGCCACCGACGTGCGCGCGGTCGCCGAGACCCTGATCGCCAAGGGCCTGGCCACGTACGGGGGGCGGCCCTCGCGGCGGCGCTGGTGGATGTGGAGGTGGGGGCGGTGACCAGCATGGAGGCGTACTCCACCGTCCGCACCGGCACCCGTCGCGAGCGCGCGGCCGCGGCCGCCGGGCTGGCGCTCGCCCTGGTGCTGCTGCGGCTGCCCTTCCGGCACACCGTCCGCGCCGCCCGCCTCGCGCGCCGCGCCGGCCAACGCCCCCTCGACACAGCGCGGGCGGAGGCGCTGGTCGCTGCCGTACGGCACACCGCCCGGCTGTGGCCCGGCCGCGCCGCCTGCATGGAGACCTCGCTCGGCGCCGTCCTCGCCGCGGCCCTGCTCGGCCGACGCCTCACCTGGTGCCTGGGAGCCCGCTTCGCCCCGCCGCCGGTCGAATACCACGCATGGGCCGAGCTGCCGGACCACGGCCCCGTCGGCGAGTACACCGCCGACGGATGGCACCGCCACACTGCGATGAAGGTCTGACCCAATCTCCCGGTCGCTCCGGGCGGGCGCGTGTCCTTCACCCGCCCGGAGCAGTTACCGCATACGAGTGCCCCCACCCCTCTCCAAGGAGTGAGCAGTGACCGCCGTCGCAGACGCCGCCGAGCTCGTCCCCGAGCGCCACTACACCCACCACGAAGGCCGCGGCGCCACCCCACACCGCTCCAACCCGGCCGTGATCCACCGCGAGCTGACCACCTCGACGTCCACCCGGGCATGAACGTCCTCGAGGTCGGCACCGGTTCCGGCTACTCCGGCGCCCTCCTCGCCCAGCTCGTCGGACCCGCCGGGCGGGTGACCAGCCTCGACGTCAACTCCTACCTCGTGCAGTGGGCCAACCTCATCCACCACGAACGCGGCGTCCGCACCGTGCGCTGCCACATCGCCGACGCCACCGCCGGTGGCTTCCCCGAACGCGCCCCGTACGACCGGATGGTGGCCTGGTGCACCCCGCCGCTGCTGCCCTCGTCATGGGTGGACCAGGTGACCGACGGCGGGCTGATCGTCGTCCCGCTGCCGATCGCGGCCGTTCCCCATATGACCGTGGTCGCCGCAATCCGCGTCACCGGCGGCGAACCGGTCGTGGAGGCCGTGGCCACCGGCGGGTACATCGAGACCACCACCTCACCGAAAACCGACCTCGATCTGCCCGGCCGCTGGGTCGACTGGGAAAACCGCGTCCCCGCCCCCTCCTGGATCTCCATCACCTGGCGCGGCCAAGACGACCACCTTCACACCGGCGCCCGCACCGCACTCAACCAGCTCCTCAAGGACGCACACACCGAGCCCTACGGCGGGCCCGACATCGACTGGCACTCCTGGCGAACCTTCGCCGCCTCCCTCACCAATCCTCAGCTGACCCAGGCCGGACTCCGCCCCAAACTGCGGGCTCTGGGCCACACCACCGCCACCACGGCCGCCGTCATCCAACAGGACGGCACCATCCGCGCCGACCACCCCGACTCACCCTCCCTGGCCGCCCTGCGCGGCTGGCTCACCGCCTGGGAAAACGCCGGGCGACCCGCACCCGAGACCTACACCCCCGCGCTGACCCGGCACGATGAATCCGGACTGACCGGCTGGAGCCTCAGCCTCACCTACACCGAGACGTGCGATGCCAACGGCCGATCGCGTGGCTGATCCCAGGCGTGCCCTGGAGGACGACGGGAGGGCTGCCGCCTGATCGGCGGCAGCCCTCGCATCGTTCCTCAGGGCGCTCGTGGGCTACGAGCAGTGCTTCTTCTCGTAGGAGCCCCAGGCTTCCGCGCGGTCCCAGCTGTTGTTGTAGTCGAAGCCGGCCTCGAGGTTGATGCAGGCGCCGCGGGCCTTCGCGTAGACCGGCCCGGCGAACTTCTTGTAATTCTCGTTCCCGTAGCCGTCCTGGTCCCAGTTGCCCGAGCCGCTCTTCACGACCCGGACCTTGATGTGGTTGGGCTTGTAGATCCCGTTCTTCGGCCGGCCCACGGCGCAGTTCTTGCCGGCGGAGGGGGACCAGTAGACATCGATGTACCCGACGGTACGGCCCTCGGTGTCGCTGCCCCAGACGTTCTGGATCGGCCAGGACTTCTTGAAGTGGTAGGAGGAGCCGCAGCGGTTGACCCTGTCAGTAGCGCTCGCGCTCGGCGCGGTCGCGATGGCGACCGTGCTGCCGATCATGGCGACGGCCGAAGCGGCCACGACGGCCTTACGGATCTTACGCATGGTTTTCTTACCTTCCATGAGGTCAGTTCGTGTTTGTGCGGTCTGTGTCTGTCTGGGGTGGAGTCGGTGGCCATCGCGGCGGTGCGCGGCCGCGCGGCTGGATGAGTGCCGTGGGCGGCCGCTGGTGGGCGGTCCGCATGCGGAGGCGGGCCTCGCTTGTCCTGCCGGCGCAGCCGGACCGCGGGGCGGCCGAGCTGGTGTGATGGGCAGGCGGGGGTGTGTCAGGGGGCATGGGGGGCGTCCTTGGGGTCGGAGTGGCGGTGGTGCCACTGGCGCATGTGCGTCTGGCGCATGTGCGTCTCGACCTCGTGGTCCAGGAGTTCGCCCCAGTGGCCGGCGGCGGCCAGCTGCTCGCGGACCCGCTGCTCTTCGCGGGCGGCCGCCGTCTCGTGCTCTTCGTGTGCGCAGGCCAGCTCGGCGTCGCGGGTGAGGCGGTCTTCGACGGCGGTCCGGGCCTGCTCGGCCTGCTGCTGTTCGGCACGGCGCGCCTGGCAGGCGGTGCAGGGCCGGTCGGTGCCGAGGATCAGCCCGTCCTCGCAGGAGGGGTCGGGGCATTCGTGGGCGGTGAGGAGGTCGGCCACGTAGCCGACGGGGCGCCGGATGGGGTCCGGGCCGGTGTAGTCGTCAGCTGCTCGTTCGGGTCCGCGGGCTTGGTTCCAGCGGCGGTTGATGCGGGCGATCAGCTGTTCGGGTGTGCGGGGCGGGATCTGGTAGGTGCCGGATTCGGGTCCGGGGACGCCGGTGAGCGCGGTGCAGATGGCGCGCACCAGGGTCGGGGCGAGGCGTCCGCCGGGGCGGGTGGGCTGGACTTCCTGCGGCAGGGCGGCCGCGACCTGGTCCCAGCCCGGGGGCCGTTTGCGCGGCCCGGTGGTGATGGCCTTCGGGGCCTTCCGGGTGGTGCCTGCCGTCCTCGATGCGGCGCCTACTGCGGTGGAGGCAGCGCTCCTACCACCCGCACTGGTCCTGCGGACGTCCGGGAGATGGTTCCGCTTGGTGGGTTCTTGATGACCGGTTATGGAGGGGGCGCGTGTGACACCCAGGGAGGGTGTTGCCGACGCCCCCTGGGAGGGGTTGCTGACAACCCCTGCCCCCGCGGCGGAAGAGCCCTGGTCAGGGCAGGGGTTGTCTACGACCCCTGCCTTCGGCGTGGGCCGGGGGATGAACTCGCCGTCGCGGATGGCCGCGTACCGGTCGTCGTGGTCCTGGTAATGGCTGATCTCGGCGAAGGGTTCGCCGACGCCGCCCCACTGGTCCCACGGCCCGTGGACGAAGTACCGGTTGCTCGTCTTGCTGCCGTTGCCGCGGTAGCGCTGCCGGGCGGAGAGATAGCCGTCCCGCCGCAGCTCCCGCAGCAGGGTCCGGGCGCGCTCTTCGCTCACCAGCGCTTCCCCGGCGATCAGGGCCCGGCTGGGGAAGGCGGAGTAGTTCTGGTCGCACCGGGTGGCGATCGCCAGGAGGACGAGCTTGTGCGCCGGTGTGGGCAGGTGCAGCCGCATGACGTAGGCGGCGGCGTCGACTCCGCTCACCTCTGGCCGCCGCGTTCGGTACGGGCCGCGTGGGCGGAGGCGGTGAGCGGAGGTGTACGCCGTGCCGTGGCGGCCGCAGCGCGGCGGGTCACGTGTACCGCTCGTGGATGCGGGTGGATTCGATGTGGTCGCGGGCTGCGGGGGTGTCGGCCTCGGTCGGCTGCGTGCGGATGCGGCCGTCGGTCAGCAGGTCTTCAGCACGGCCCTCACCGCCGGTTTGGAGCTCCCAGCCGCAGGCGAGGTCGGCGACCACGCCGCGGGCGAGCAGCAGGTACTCCTCCGGGAGGGTCTCGCGTGCCGCGAGCCAGCTACCGATCTTGCGGGTGTGCTGGATGACGGACAGGAGCTCGTGAATCAGCACAGAGCTCGACGGGGTGTGGTGCGCGGTGCATTCGGTAGTGGCCGGGGCGGGTGCTGCGGACGTGCGGTGGTGGTGGGCACGTGAGCGACGGGGCCAGAGCGGCATCGGGCTCTCCTTGTGGACGGGTCTGCTTGGCGATGAGCAGACCCGGGCGCTCTGACCGGATCGGTGGCCAAATCCGGTAGCCAGGAGTCACGTTCGCGTCACGTTGGCTGTGGTCGACGGTGTGGTCACGGCCGAGGCGATTGCGCAGCCGCGTGGTTGCGTAGCCGGGCTGCGCAACGGCGACCGGCGAACCGGGTTGCGCAGCCGGGAAGGAATGACGAAGCCGGAAACGGAGGCGGGCTGCGCAGCCCGTCATCCCCCGGGCGCTGCGGGGCCCCGGCAGCAGGGAGTGGTCACGTTGCCGCTCGGCCATCGGCCAGGGGCGGTCAGGGCCTGCTGCTGCTCTGCACGGCCGACTCACTCGCGGCCGCGGCCGCCAGCCGCTTGACGCGAGGGGGCTGCCCGGCGGCCGGCCGCGCCCGGGGCCCCGGCGGGAGCGACACAGGCAGGCGGGCCGATGGCGACGTGGTCAGGGTTGACCGGTTGGTCGACCACGGCGCGGCCAGGCCGATGTGACCCGGTTGTGACGGTGGTCAACGGTGGCTGGCCAGTGGACCGGTCAGGGGTGGCGGGTTGTCTCCAGGCATACGACCGATCCGCTTGTGACCTGGAGTTCTCATGCCTGTGTTCCCACGCCGTGAGGCGTCTTCTGGACCACCGGTGCCGTCGTCTGAGGCGGCTGTCCCGGTGCGGCTGTTGCGGGCCCGTCGGTGGGTCCGGATGGGCCGGGTTGCGATGTGGGGGGCGCTGGCTGCCGGCCCGGTCGCGCTGGTGATCATGACGGCTTCGTCCGAGACCGCACCGGTGATCCAGAAGACGCCGGTACCCCACCAGGCGCGGGATGCCGACCCGTCGGGGACTGCCGAGTTGTTCGTCGCGCTGTGGCTGCGCAGCGACAGCCGGAGTGAGCAGAGCGGTGATGAGCGCCGGCTGCGCGCGATGGCTCCGGGGGTGGATCTGCCCGAGCCGCGTGAGGGTGCGCAGCTGAGTGTCGATCGGGTGGTCGCGGTGCGCAGTGCGCAGCTGTCCGATGGGGCCTGGTCGGTGACGGTGGCTGTGCAATCGGGTGAGCAGGTGCGCTACTTCGCGGTGCCGCTGGTGGCGTCAGGCGACTCCGGATCGGGAGCGGGAGCGTTCGTCGTTGCGGCAGCCCCGGCCCGGATGGCCGGACCACAGGCGATGCGGGCACCGGGGTCTGTGTATCGGGTGCCGGTGCCGGAGGGGAGCGAGCTGGCGGAGACGGTGTCGGAGTTCTTGACGGCTTATCTGACCGGAGTGGGTGAGAAGGACCGGTATCTGGCGCCGGGAGTGCGGCTGGCGCCGCTGGATGCGCCCCGGTACGAGCGGGTGGAGGTCGAGCAGGTCTCGGCCGATGACGCCGCGGTGAAGGGACCGGTGCCGAAGAACGGCACGGTGGCCCGGGTCCAGGTCCGGGTGCGGGCGGTCGACGCGGCAGCCGCCTGGCCGTTGGTCTACAGCCTGCGGATGTCGGCACGGGACGGTCGCTGGGAGATCGCGTCGGTGGGCACCGGCCCCAAGCCGGTGGGGCACGCCCGCGCCCGCGGAGCCGGCGTCGGTCTGTTGGCTGCATCGGGCGCGGGTCGGCCGTTGCGCGCGGCGGGTGGTGTGCGGTGAGCGGCGCCGTGCTGCTTGCCGGGCAGCTCGACGATGCGGGCACCGGGTGGCTGGACATGTTGGGCCGCTGGGCCGACAAGGGGCTTCCGGTGGCGCTGACGTGGATCGTGATCCTTGAGCTGGTGCGGCGGGGGAGTCTGAAGGCCGGGATCGGGGCCCTGCTGGCGATGGCGATCGCGCTGGGGATCTATGCCTCGAAGTTCAGCTTGGCGTCGATCTTCGAAGACGAGGTCAAAAACCCGGCGAAGTCCGCTCCCGCCGTTACCCGGGTCGTGGACCAGGTACCTCCGGTGGGGGGCTCGCGATGAGCGTTTCGGAACGGAGGGTCAGCCGGACGTACACCGCGGCGCGTCGGCATCCGTGGGTGCTGGGCCGGGTCGGTGACTGGAAGATCCCGTTGGGCCCGTACACGCCCCCGCAGCTGATGGTGGCCTTCGTCGGCGCTCTGCTGCTGATCAAGACGTTCAGCTGGTGGTCGTGGCTGGGGCCGGTGCCGGTGGCCGGGTGGGCCGTGGCGGTCTGGATGGCCCGGCGGTCCCGGATCGGGGGCCGGTCTCCGTGGGCTGCTCCGGGCGGCGTGATCAGTGTGCTGCTCCAGCCGCCTGCCGGGCGCATCGGAGGCCGCCCGGCGCGGGATCGCCGGGCCCAGGTGCTGCTGGGGGCGTTCACCATCGAGCCCGCCGCTGCCGGTGTCACGCCGTCGATACCGCGCGGTCCGGTGCTGCGGCGGCCTGCCAGCTCGCCGCCGTCGGCGGAACGGAAGAACCGGCCCACGCGCCCAGCTGGGCGCCGTGCACGGCGGCGAGGTCAAGAGCAGGCAACGCCGGTGCCGCGGACCGCACTGCAGCAGCTGCTGCTGAAAGAACCGGACGACGGGAGGGGTCAGTGATGCGTGTGCCGATCCGGCACCTGGCCGGGCACATTCTGTGGTCCACGCACGGCGGGGTGTGGGGGGTCTGGCGCGTCACCGCGATCGGCGGCCGCTACGTCCCGGATCAGGTCAGGGAGGAAGTACTGGGCCGGGTGACCTCGCTGGTGCGGTCGTTGGCGGGCACGCCGCGGCTGTTCGGGCTGTGCGCGCAAGTCGATCCGGCCGAGGTCGCCGAGCGGATGGTCGCCGGTGTCGATCTGGAGCGGTGCCCGGGGTGGGCGCAGACGGTCGAGGCCGGTCTGGATCTGCTGGAAGAGCAGGAGATGCACACCCGGACCCTGTGGCTGGTGGTGCCCCTGTCTGCGTCCGTGGGCAGTCGGGCCGCGGTGTCGGCGATGGTCGGCTCCGTCTGGGCGGATACGCAGGCCGCCTTCGGCCTGCCGCCGACCCCGGTACGCCGGGCGGAGGTTGATGCCTACCGGGAGCAGGCGGACTGGGTGGCGGCCACGCTGGGCAGTGGGCTGCCCCTGCGTCCGGCCAGTCCCGCGGAGATCGTGTGGATGGTGCAGCACGCCGTGCACCGTGGGATGGATGAGCCGCTGCTGTCCGACGCCGAGACCGACGGCCAGTACGGCGGCCGGATGCGCGACGGGGTGCTGCACTCCCCTTCCTACGCTGACCTGGGCCAGGCCCGGCTGGCCGAAGGCGGCCGGGCCTTGGGCACCAGCGCTCACCAGGACACCGAAGAGGAAGAAGTGTCGGGTCGGCAGGGACGTCGAGCCGCTGCGGACCGGAAGCCGTGGTGGCGTGCCGCGGTCCCTTCCCCTCTGCGGCGCAACTGGCTGCAGGTGGAGGCCGAGGCGGGCACCGGGTATCAGGCGCACCTGGTGCTGGCGGAAGTGCCGCCCGCGGTGTCGGAAGACGTCGCGGACCTGTTCGCACAGCTGGAGAGCCTGCCGTTTCCAGTGGATTTCCTGGTCGAGTTGGAGATCCTCAGCGCGGACCGGGCCAAGGAGCAGCTGCGGAAGAAGAAGAACGAGCTGGTCGACCAGGCCGACCAGTGGGACGCGAAGCCGAGCGGCATGCCCGGTTCGCTGCCGAGCGCGGCTAAGGATCTGGGCGAGGAAGACGCGCGGCTGTCGCGATCCAGCGTGGAGGTCGAGGTCCAGCCAGTCACGGTGCTGACGGTCTGGGACCGGGAGGCCGAGACCTGTGATGCGCGGGCCCGCACGCTGACGGGGCTGCTGCGGGGCGCGGACTACCGGGCAGTGCGGGCAGTGGGACTGCAGGAGCGGCTGCTGACCTTCGGTCTGCCGGGTACGTCCTGGCCGCCGACGATCCGACGGGAGTTCCGGCAGGTCCAGCTCGCCGAGGACTGGGCCATGAGCGGGGCGGTCACCGACACCGCAGTGGGCGACCAGCGCGGCGCGCTGATCGGGATCGATCTGGACTGCGGCACCGTGCGGCCCGTCCTGGTCGACGTCGCCGACGCGCCGCAGCAACAGGCGTCCGCGTCGGTGGGGGTCATCGGGGACCTGGGCAGCGGAAAGTCCGTCCTGGAGAAGCTGCTGACCATCTCGGTGGTCGACCGCGGCGACCGGGCGATCGTGATTGACCGCACGCCGGTACGCGAGTGGGCCGCGTTCGCCGAGACGGCCGCTCCGGACACCTGTCAGGTGATCGACGCGGCCGCGGCAAGGATGTCGATCGACCCGCTACGGATCTTCGAGGGCCCCACCGGCGCCCACTACGCGATGAGCTACCTGGCCCTGCAGCTGGGGATCGGGCCGATGACCACCACGGGAGCCGTGCTGCACCGGGCCGTCGAAGAGGCAGCCGCTGCCCCTGCCCCGTCCATGGCCGCGGTCCTGACCGCGCTGGCGGCCATGGCCGACTCCGACACGGCGGGCCCGGCACGCCGCGATGCGGCTCAGACGCTCACCGATCTGCTGCAGATCGTCGTGGCCAGCCCATTGGCCGACATGGTCTTCGACCCCGAGCTGCCTCCGCTGCGTCTGGACGATCCCGGACACGACCTGGTGGTGATCACCACGGCGGGGCTGACTCTGCCGCCGATGGAAGCGTTTGCCCAGCCCGAAGTGCTGCGGCAGCAGCCGCTGGAGGCGCTGATCGGCCGGGCCGTGATGTATCTGATCGCGGCGATCGCCCGGCAGGCCGCGTTCACCGACCCCACAAGGTTCTGCCAGATTGTCATGGACGAGTGCTACTGGCTCACCAGCAGCGCCGAAGGCCGCGCCCTGGCACACGAGATCACCTACGACGGCCGCAAGCACAACGCGGCCGGGATCTTCGGCGCCCCCGACGAGTCGCATCTGCACGACGTCAGCGGACTGCTGGCGTACAAGGCCCTGGGCCGCACCACCGATCCGGCCCGGGCTCGCCGCGGGCTGGAGTTCCTCGGCCTCAGCCCTCAGGACGAGGACCTGGTGCGGCTGGTGACGACCGGCCTGTCCCCGGTCGGGAAGCCAGGCCGGGAGGGAGAGATGCTGCTGCGGTTTCCCTCCATGCAGGTAGGCCGGATCAAGGTCATCGTGCCCGCCGTGGCCCGCATGGACCAGATCTTCACCACCCCCGGTGACCTGCCCGGCCGGCGCGTCGACCTACGCAAGCCGGAACCAGCCACCGCCCCGAACCCGGGGAGGCAGGCGTGAAACCGCTCAAGCGCGCACGCGCGACGCACCGGGGCCGAGTGGCGGTCTCCGTCGCCGTCATGGTGCTGCTGACCGTCGCCGGAGGCGCTCTGGCCTGGGCACTGCTGGCCGGGACCGAGGCCCTGCTGGATGGCGCACTCCCCCACACCGGCAAAGCGTTCAGTCCCACCGCCACCGCACCCCAGGGCGAGAGCGGTCCCGTGCCCGAGGCGACGGACAGCTGCCACCCCTCTCCTCAGACCTCTAACCCGGAAGGCTGCCACGAGCCGCTGCCCGGCGAGAGCACCGGCGCCGACCCCGCTGGGCCGTGGTGGGTGATGCTGCTGCTGCCCGCCGGGCTGGGGCTGCTGGTCTACGCCGCCTCCGGGCGCCGGCGGTGATGGCCCGTGAGGCGGCTGGACCGGGGCACGCTACGGGCGGCCGGATTCGTGGTGCTGATCACCGTCGTGTTCGTGATCGTGAACACTTCGGTCGCCACCGCGGCGGACGGCAAAGGGGAGGGCGGCGGCGGGCTGTTGGCGCCGCTGAACATCCGCACGGGCGAAGGCGCGCCGTTGAACCGCTACGAGATGGGCGCCGACCCCGGGAAGGTGACCAATGTCGGCGGACAGGTGCGCACTCTGCTGCTCGGCGGACTGTTCACGCTGGTGCGGCTGATGGTGGGCCTGAGCTGCTGGCTCATCAAGACCGCGTTCGACTTTCCACTGCTCACGCTCTTGCTCCGGCCCGCGCAGCAGGTGGCCGACGAGTACAACAAGATCGTCGTGGACACTCTCGGCCTCAAAGGGCTGCTGCTGTCCTGGGGGTTCGTGTTCGGGCTGATCCTCTTCCAGCGCGGCAAGGTCGGCCGCGGGCTCGGGGAGATCGTGCTGACGCTGGTGATCGCGGCGATCGCCGCCAGCAGCCTGATCCGCCCCGACTACCTGCTGGGCCACAACGGGCCCCTGGAGCAGACGCACCAGGCCGCCATGGAGGTCACCCAGATCACAGTGGACAGCCACTGGGGGAAAGGCAGCAGCGATGATCCGTGCGACATGGTCATGGGTCCCATCCAGGACGCGTGCAAGGAGACCGATGTCCATGCCGCCTCGGTCGCCCAGCCCATCCAGAACGTGCTCACCGACGTCCTGGTCGTCAAGCCCTACCAGCTGCTGCAGTACGGCCGGATCCTCGACCCGAAAGACCCTGACGACAAAAAGGCGTACGCCGCCCACCTGAAATGGGTGCGGGGCAAGGAGTACGACACAGAGGCCAAGCGCGCCGAGCGGGAGAAGGTCTGCAAAGCCGAGCCCGCCCCGCTGACCGGCCGGGCCCTGGAGTACTGCCTGCGGGGAGAGAGCCGCCGGGAGGCGACACTCCATGAGATCGGCGACACGATCAAGCTCAAAGTTGATCCGCTGAGCGCGCTCAACCCCTCCGAGGTCGACTTCGACGACTTCATGAAGGACCTGGAGGACGCCGGCGACACCGGGAAAGCGGCCGCCGCCTACGCTCAGAACCCCACGTGGGATCGGGTCGGCGCCGTGCTGCTGCTGCTCATCGCCGTCATCCTGATCACCGCCCTGGCCAGCACCATGGCCCTGGTCCTGCTCGGCGCCCAGGGCGCCGACGTCGGCGCGGCCGCGGTCGGCGGCGTCGCCCTGGTCTGGGGCATGCTGCCCGGCCCCAGCCGCATGGTCGTCTGGCGATGGGCGTCCATCTTCCTCATCTCCGTCCTGCTGATGTTCGTCACCGCCGGCTTCCTGCCTGCCTTCGGGATCGGCGTGGACGCGGTGCTGACCAACGGACCGGACCTGATGGTCGAACGGCTGCTCCTCGTCGACGCCCTGGCGCTGGCCGCCCTCGCCTTCCACCGCCGTCTGCTGCGCGGAGCCAGCGAGTTCGGGTCCCGGATGGCGATGCGCATGCGCTACGCCAAGGTCGGCGGCACGCATCTGCCCGGAGACACCTCCGAGATCGGAGCGGCCCTGGCCATGCACGGCTCGGCCAACTTCGGGCGTTCGCCGGGGCTGATGGCCCTCGGCGGCGGATCACCGGCGCACGCCGCCCTGGGCATGCGCCACAAACTCCTCAACAACCTGGCGGCCCTGACCGACGGGACCGGTATGCCCGTCGACTCCGGGCAGCTGCTGGGGGATGCCGCCGCCGAAGCACGCCGCGGTCTGGCTCCCGCCCTCATCGCAGGCCGTCTCGCCTTCGGGGGCGCCTACGGTCTGCTGATCGGCCGACGCCCGGACGACGCCAAGCTCGACCGGTGGCGCAAGCCCACCGCCGCCGGCAACGGTGACGGCGAGGGCTCTGCGGAAGGCGGGGACGAGACCGGCTCGGGTCGGAGTGGCACCGCGCGGATGATCGCCGACAGGCGCACCGGGGAGATTCTGTACGACCCGAAGGACGGGCGGACGCTGCTGGGCACGCGGGTCCACAACCGCATGGTGCGCTTCCGCGGCTACCGCATCGCCCGGCGAACAGGACGCCTGGCCTACTACTCCACCTACGGACTGCCCGCGGCTCTATCCCGCGGCCGCGGCCGCGCCAGCCGGGCGACACAGGATGCCCGCACTCAGCTGCGGGTCTACAGCAACCAGGTACGCACCGACGCCCACCACTGGGAGCCGGTCGGCCGCGCGGCGGTCCGAGCCGGCCAGGCGGTGGACAGGGCCGGGCAACGGGCCGCGACCGCCGCGCAGGTCTACGGTCCGCCTGCCTCTGCCGCCGTACGCCGCGGCGTGACCACGGCCGCCACGGCCGCTGCCCTGTCAACGTCGCCGGACCGCCCGCACTCGCACATCGGCGGCTCGCGGCCCGCCGCCTCCTCCAGCGCCGGTGTCGATCCGCGCCGTGAGGCCCGCCGGCGGATCCTCGACTCCCTGATGCAGGCCCAGCGCTCCACCTGGGAGCGGCGGCCCCGGTGGGGCGGCCGCGGTGGCAGGGACGGTGACGAGTCGTGAAACGGAAGCTGGGGTGCCTGGGGGTGGTGCTGTTCGTCGCGCTGGTGTGCTGCGCGGGGCCGCTGACGATGTCGATGTCGGCGTCCTCCGGCTCGGGCGGGACCGCGGCCAACGCGGCGGCCGCCGCCGCTGACATCCCGGCCCGCATGCTCACCGCCTACATCGCGGCCGCCGAGAACGTCCGGTCCTACCGGCCCCGGTGCCGGGGGATGCAGTGGCAGGTCCTGGCCGGCATCGCCAAGGTCGAATCCGGGCATGCGGCCGGACGCACCGTCAGCTCCGACGGTGACGTCCGCCCGCGCATCCTGGGACCGAGGCTCGACGGCTCCGGGGCGGGCGGCAACACCACACCAGTGCCGGACACCGACCGCGGCCGGTGGGATGGAGATCCGGACGGCGAGCGAGCCGTCGGCCCCTTCCAGTTCCTGCCCTCCACCTTCCGCACCGTCGGCAAGGACGGTAACGACGACAGGGCGACGGATCCTCACAACGTCGACGACGCGGCGCTGAGCGCGGCGGTGTACCTGTGCGGCAGCGGACGGGGCCGTGATCTGACTCAGCGGCGGCAGCTGGAGACAGCCATAGGCTCTTACAACCACTCGGCTGCCTATGTCGCCGACGTGATGGGGTGGATCAGCCGCTACAAGACCACCGGCACGGCCGCGTCGATCAAGGGAGTCACCGGCAAGGCCCGGACGGTCCTGGCGACCGCGCTCAGCCAGCGCGGGATGCCGTACTCCTGGGGTGGCGGATCCGTCAACGGCCCCTCCTACGGGATCTGCTGCAGCCCAGGCGGATCGTCCGGGGAACGCATCCGGGGGTTCGACTGCTCCGGGTTGACCAGCTACGCCTACGCCCGAGCAGGGATCACCCTGCCGCGGACCGCCGCCGCACAGGCCGGCGTGGGACGCCGTATCCCCGCTTCCGCCGGCGTGAAGGCGCTTCAGCCAGGCGACCTGGTGTTCTACGGCTACGTGCCCACATCGGACGGCACCATCCACCACGTCGGCATTTACCTCGGCAACGGCAAAATGATCAACGCCCTGCGGCCCGGCACGAAGGTGCAGGTCGACCCGGTGAGCGTCATGTCCGACTACGCCGGAGGAGCCCGGCCATGGTGACCTCGACCAGGAAGAAGGCCCATTCGCGCAAGCGCCTCCCCACCCGTGAGAGGACGGCTCACAGATCCCGCAGGTCTGTCCTGGCGACGCTGAGCGCGGCAGCCGTTCTGGCCCTGGCCGGTGGCGTGCTGCTGATCCAGGGCGACAGCGGCGAGAGCCAGGCACCCCCTCAGCCCAGCGCTCGCTCCATCCCACGGAAGCCCTACTCGCCATCGGCGGGTTCGGCCGCGCCACGGCGCTCGACTGACCCGACGCTGCGCGAGCACGGCCCGCGGAGCGAAGCCGTCCCGACCGGACACGAGGTGCTCCCGCCGCCCGGCGACGGGCCCGCCGGTGACACCGCCATTCAGCGCGCGCTCGACCGCTCCTCCCCTGCCGACCTTTCCCCGCAGACCGAGCGGCGCCTGGTCCAGCTCGGGCGGGCGGTGTGGACGGCGGAAGTCACCGGCCGCGACAGGCAGCGGTGGCCCCACTACTTCCCCGACGCAGAGGTCCGCTCCTACCGCCGCTTTCGTATTCAGGCCGCTATCGCCCGTCGCGCAGGGAGCCGACGGGTGGTGGTGCACCTGGTGTGGGCGGGTGCCTCCCCGTCCGGGACCGGCGACGCCGACAACCGCACGGCACGGGTCTTCCTCGTCCGAAATGGAGGCAACACGTGGACACCGTCACGCTGATGGCCAGCAAACTGACCGGCACACCGTCTGACATGCGGCACGCTGCCAGCGCACTGGAAACCTCGGCCGACGTCGTCGTATGGGTGTTGGACCAGTGGCTGTGGCTGGTGCTGGCCGCGCTGGTGCTGTACGGCGCGGGGTCCTATGCCAGGCGTCGGCTCGCCGATCGGGCAACCAGGAAACGTGTGGCATTTGAGCTGGTCCCGTCCAGGCGGTTCGATCCGTCTACTGAGGAGATCTTCCGGTACGGGGCGCTACTGGCCCGCTCGGCGGTGGCCGGGCCGTGGTGGGCTCCGCGGCGGGCCAAAGCGGTGCGGGTCCGGATGCGTGCGGACGGGACGCGCCCCCTGTCGTACCGGGTGGAGGCGCCGGCCGGGGCCGTGCACCTCCTGCGGAGCACCCCGTATGCGCAGGTGCGCTGCGAGAAGATCGCTCCGGTTGTTCGGGACAAGCAGCGAAAGTACGTGGTCCGGGCCCAGTTCGCCCTGCATGGCGGGGCAGGGTCACAGCTCAGGGAAGTGCCCTTGGAGCCCGACCCGCTGCAGCCACTGGTGGACGCGGTCGCCGACCTGCGTGCAGGGCTGGGGGATCTGGCCGAGGTGTGCCTGGACCTTCAGCCGGCCCCACGGTGGCGGCTCAAGACCCGCCGCTGGCAGGTAATCGAGGCCGCACGGCAGCGTGAGCGGCGTGAAGCTCAGCGCGCTACGCGGTGGATGCGACAGGACTTCCGTGAAGTGGAGGACTCGATCGCGTACCACCTCTCACGGCTGCTGACGCCAGGCAGCTCCGGCCGGGGCGACTATCCGCCGCGGCGCGTCATGATGCCGCCTGCTCCTCGCCGAGTTGACCGGGAGAAGGTGCTGGGGAAGCTCTCCGAGGAGGCGCACCTTGTGCGTGTCCAGCTGATGGTGCGCTGCTCTTCCAATACGGTGACGCGGGCCGAGCGGCGAATGCAGCAGGTTCAGGCCGCGCTCGACGTGTTCGCCGCGCGGACCCGGTTCGCCTGGATGGGCAAGCTGTGGGGTCCCGTCAGGTTCGGCCCGGACCGGCGGCCCTGGTGCTGGGTGTTCGATCACCGTTGGCGCACGGGGCAGATGCAGCCGCCGCGCACCAACTGGGTTCACCTCGATGAGCTTGCCGGGCTGCTCAAACCACCGACGATGCACTGCCGCCTGCCCTTGCTGCCGGGCGACGTACCCGGCTTCCGGCTCGGGGATCCGGGGCTGCTGCTTCAGGGCTGGCATCGCGGTGCGGACGGCCGGTGGAGGCTGCTGGCGACGCGCGAGGAAGAGACCTTGAACGAGGTGGCCGTCGGTAAGGCGGGAGGAGGAAAGACAGAACGGGCTCTGTGTCAGGCGGTGGGAGCCGCGCACGCCGGCCACGGCTTGGCCTATGTGGATCCGCACGGCGATTCGTGGAAACGAGCGGCCCCCTATATGGCCCACGACACGATCATGGAGCGGATCGCACGGATCGATCTTGCCGTTGCCGGACCGCGGTCGCGGGTGGGCTGCTGGAATCCGCTGGGGATGGACTCCAGGCAACAGGCCCATGAAGTCGTGGGCGCAGTGGTGGACGCCCTGGCCTCCGCGCTGGGCTGGAGTGACGTTGCCGCTCCCCGGGCCATCACCATCGCGACCAAAGCCGTGGAGGCCCTGGTCACAGTGAACGCCGCGGCCTGCCGGAATCAGAAGCCTGAGTGCCAGGCCACGATCTTCCACATCCGGCCATTGCTCGTTGACCAGAGTTTCCGCGAGGCGGTCCTCGGAGTGCTCGACAGCGAGCAGGTCGCCTGGTGGCGTACATCGTTCGCGGCTATTCCTCCGGACGCACTGCCGACGGTCCTCAACCCGCTGGACCGGCTGGCGGCCAATCCGGCCACCTACGCCATGCTGGGCAGCCCTGTCGGGGCCTACGACATCCGTGCCGCCATGGACAACCGGATGGTCGTGTGGATCTGCCCGGCCGGCAACGGACCGACGGACCGGCTGCTGGTGGCCCTGCTCGTGCGCGACCTGCTGCGCGCGGGACTCTCACGGCGGGATGTGGACGAACGCCACCGGGTGCCCTTCCGGGCCTACCTGGACGAGCTCATCTCCCTGGACGGGGCCGCCGGTACCAGCATCGCGGAAATCCTGGAGCAGTTGCGCAAGTTCAAGGTGCGGGTTCACGGCATGACCCAGCTACTCCAACGGCTGTCTCCGGAAGTGCGGGCCTCCTTGATGCAGAACTCCTCCACCTTGTCCACCACGGCCGGGTCGCTGGATGCGATCCGGCACATCACCAACGAGTGGGGGGACCAGGTCGACCCGGTCGAGGTCACCGAGCTCGACCGGTACCACCACTACATGAGTTTCACCGTCGACGGCCGTCGTGTTGGGCCGTTGCAGGTTCGGGGTCCTGAGCTGTCCGAGGTCTTCCCCCGGCTCGCCCGGACCAGAGCTGTCGGGGCTCTCAGCCGAGCCGCGGACAAGAAGGCGGGCGCACGTCCGGTGAGCGAGCTGGTCGCCATCGCCGAGAAACAGCAGCAGCGCATCGTCGGTTTTCTCACCAGCGTGGGGCGCACTCCCGCTGCCGAATCGTCCGGCCCGCACGAGGCCGCTTCACCCACTCGGAGGCACCTGTGACCGTATCCAGCCCAGGACAACCGACAACGGAGACCTCACCGGGATTCCCAGAAACACTGGCCCACCGCGCCCTGGCCGCGCTCGCTCAGCACCGTGTGGTCAATACCAGGCAGCTGCAGGGCCTGCTCCAGCCCAGCTCCCGGGCCCGGCTGGCCGGGATCCTCAACACCTTGCGCAGGGAGCGCCTAGTCGATCACATCACCATGCCCTCGGCCCATCGGATGCGAGCCTGGTTTCTCACTCGCGAGGGTGTACGCGCCACCGAGAGCTGGCCTGAGGTGCGCGGACGGTCGAAGTACCCGGTCATGGAGAAGACGGTGGCCTCGTTGATTGCCGCGCATACGTGCGCGGTGGTCGATGCCCATCTGGCGTTCGTCCAAGACGCGCGCAACCGCGGCGATGAGCACGGTCCGTGGGACTGGATTCCGGAAACCGTTCACCAGCTGCCGGACGGCGAACTGCTGCAAGCCGATGCGCTGCTGCACTACGGCGTCTCCTCCTTCCACGGCTCACGGGTTCAGCTACGCGCCTTCGTCGAGGTCGATCGGGCGACGTCAACCGGCGGGAAGCTCGCGGGCAAGCTCATCCGGTATGCCCGCTTCTACACTCACACACAGGTGCCGCTCGCCGGACGGCGATCGGCTGCTGCCCAGCCGACGGTTGCCCCGGGGTGGCAGCGCTGGTATCCGGTGTTTCCGCGGCTGCTGTTCGTCCTCGCCAACGCCAGCCCGGTGACCTACCAGCACCGCATCGAGGATCTGCAAGCCATGGCCGCCGAGCATCCGCTGGTCGCCCAGATGGCGGTGAAAGTGCCGCTCGGTGCCGCCGTGCTGTCAGACCTTAAGGAGCACGGCCCCCGAGCGCCGGTCTGGACGCGGCTCGCCGGTTCTCCGGAGCAGTGGCGGCTGGAGGCACCGGCGGAGCGCTGTGCGTGGACCGACCTGTAGGCCCTCACCCACTCCCTCAGCCGGATGATTGCATTCCAAATGGCCATGAAGCACGCACAGTTGATTGAAGAAGAGACGCGGTCGCCGGTATGTCGCTTGCCCTTCGTAGTGGTGTGACCACTAACATCCCGTGGGTCACAGCCGAATCGCGGAATGCGATTCGCAAATCTCGATGCGCGTGGGCACGACGCGCGGGGCCACCAGGCAGAGACAGGAGTGACGTGTCCGAGGACAGTCCGGCGATCCTGCGCAGGGTGTTAGCCAGGCACCTGCAGACGCTGCGGGAGCGGGCGGGCCGTAGCTTCGCCCAGGCGGCTGGCCGGCTCGGGCTGCATCACACCACCATCCGCCGGATGGAGCAGGGACTCGGCAGGCCCCCGCGGCAGCCGGATCTACGGGAGCTGCTGTCGTTCTACGGTGCTGACGCGGGGGAAGTCAGCGCGCTGGTGGAGCTGGCGGAGAGAGCGTCGGGCCGGAACTGGTGGGACGAGTACAACCTGTCCGAATCGATGGCGGACTGCGTCATGCTGGAGGGCGGTGCCACCCGGATCAGGGCCTTCGCCCCGTGGGAGGTGCCCGCCCTACTGCAGACGGAAGACTACGCCCGCGCCCTGGCCCCCGGCGCCCATCCTGACCGGCAGCTCGACCTCCTCAAGCGGCGCCAGGCTGTGCTGGAGGATGACGCCGGGCCGCTGCTGTGGGTGGTGCTGGACGAACCGGTACTGCACTGGCAGATCGGAAGCCCCGGCATCATGGCCGACCAGCTGACGCACCTGCTGGAGATGGCAGCCCAGCCGCGCGTCGACCTCCGGATAGTGCCGTACGACGCCGGCCCCTCGCCCGCGGCCCGAGCCGGCGCCTGCTGTGTCTACCGCCTGCGCCCGCGCGAGCTGCCGGACACCGTCTGCGTCCAGCAACTCGACGACCTCAGCTTCGTGAACAAACCCTCAGCCGTCGCGCACTACACCGCGGTCCTCGACCAGACCGTCGGGAAGGCCACCCGCCGCGGAGAGCAGACACGCCTCCTGCTCGAGCGGATACAAGACCACTGGAGAGCAGCATGACCGATGACACCGCGCACGGGGCGCGGTTATATGCACACTTCCTGGGGGACCAAAGAGACGATTGGCCCGGCGACCTGACCCTGGCCCAGCGAATAGAGCAGCGTGTGCCCAACGTGGGGCTCATCGCGCGCAACCAGCGCAAGTTCGTCATGCGGGCGGTGGGCACTATCGCCGGCTACGGCATCCGGCAGTTCCTTGATATCGGCTCCGGGCTCGCCCACTCCCCCAATGTCCACGAAGTAGTGCAGCGGGCCGATCCTTCGTGCCGGGTGGTCTACGTCGACCAGGACGCGGTGATCACCGCGAACCAGCAGGCGTCGTTCGCCGTCGACGACCGGGTCCGCCACCTCACCGCCGACGTCCGCGACCCCGATGAGATCGTGCAGGCCCCGGTGGTGCGGGAGTTCATCGACTTCACCGAGCCGGTCGGGCTGGTGCTGGCGTCGGTGTTCCTGTTCGTCCCGGACGATGCCGACCCGGCCGGGATCGTCAAACGCCTGGTCAGCGCGCTGCCGTCCGGGAGCTACGTGGCCTTCAGCCAGGGCACCTACGACTACGACGACGAGCGACGCCCGGTGCACAACCTGACGCGGATGTATGCCGAGGGCGGGGTGATCGTGACCCCGCGGGACAAGGCCACCATCGCTGGATTCCTCGACGGAGCGGGCCTGGCCGTGCTGACCCCCGGCATCGTGGCCACCAACCGCTGGAGAGCCGAGGACACCCGGCCGGGTGCGGAGGCCGACTCCTGCATCCATGCCGCTCTCGCGTACAAGCCGTAACGGTGCCCGCCCTGAATCTCAGGATGACCGGCTCATGACAGTAACGCACAAGGGGAACAGCATGTTCTGTACTGCTTTCTCCGTATTTCCTCCCCATGTCCGCGGCCCGGGGATCTGCCGGATCCGCCCGCCATCATCCGCACTCGCCCAGGAGGCCCTGTGACAGCACCACATTCATCCGCCCGGCCCCCAGTCCGCTACGACCGGAAGACCCGGATCGCGCGGTACGGGGCGATGACGATCGCGGTCGGCGTGGCGCTCTCCGTTTCGTCCTGCAGCGGCGACGACAAGGCATCGGGCGAGTCCAAGCACTCGTCCACGCCCGCCGCATCGCCCCCGGAGCCCTCGAAGCCGTCGGCCAGCTCCGATCCGCAGGCGGCCGACAAGCGCGATGTTCTTACGGCATACCGGAGCTACTGGCGCGAGCAGGTCAAGGCGTACTCGAAAGCGAGCGTCAAAGACACTGACCTCGACAAATACGCCAGCGCCGACGCTCTGGGGCGGGCTGAGGGCGACGTATTGAGCCTGCAGAAAGCCGGAGTGGTAACCAGGGGCAAGCCGACGAGCGACCCGGAAGTCACGGGGATCGACATGGACCGGCAAGTCCCCCGGGCGACGATCAACGACTGCCTTGATGTCTCCAAATGGATCAGCGTCAACCGCAAAACCGGAAAAACAGTGCCTCCTGCGAAGGGGCAGCTCAAGCGCTATACGACCACCATCAAAGCGGAGAAGTGGGGGAAGCAATGGATGATGCTCAAAGTCACCTCCAAGGCGCGCACCTGCTGAAGAGCCTGACTTTCATCGCCGCTCCCGCTCTGCTCGCCGCTGCGCTACTACCGGCGGAAGCGGACGTAGGAGATTCCGCAGGCAACGGCCTGTGTGGTGGGACCCACTCCTGGGTGAGTGTCTGCGCGACCGACCCCGGTTCGCCCGGGTCCGACGCATCTCAGGACCGGCCCGCCAAGCCGCGCAAAGGCGACAAGAATCAGAAGGCAAACTTCCAGTCCTGTGTGGTGAAGAAGCTCGACCCGCAGCCGCCGGCCGGGAGCGCAATCTGGGAAGGCCACGATCCAGGCGACGGCGCCGTCTACAGGCGTGCCTGCGTCTTTGACGCGGCTTCTTCCCCGGTCACCGCCGGTGTGCCGCTGCCCGGCCAGACGTTCTGGTCTGCTACGCCGCCGGCCGCTACTGGGCCGGATCCGGCCCAGCTGGCGCAGCAGGCGGTGGACAAGATGCTGCTGAAGGGGCCGGACATTGTCACCCCGGACGCGGCCGGGCGGTGGACGGTGGGGGTGCCGGTGTGGATGCACGCCGGTAAGTCACCGGCGACGTACGGGCCGACCTCGGCGTCGGCGACGGCCGGGGCGGTGACGGTGACCGCCACCGCCAGGGTCTCGAGCATCAAGTGGCAGATGGGTGACGGGTCCACCGTGACCTGCTCGGGGGCAGGCACGCCGTACCGGAAGGCGTACGGCAAGCGGGCGTCGCCGGACTGCGGCCACACCTACGCGCAGACCTCCGCGTCCAAGCCCGGCAAGAGGTACACGGTGATCGCGACCGCGACCTGGGCGGTGGAGTGGAACGGCGGGGGGCAGTCAGGGGAGCTCACGGAGATCCGGGAGTCCCAGGTCGAGGTGTCGGTCGGGGAGCTGCAGGCTCTCGGCTGAGGCCGGTGTCGGAAGGACGGAGCGGTGAGCAAGACCAAAGAACGTAGTGCTCAAAGCGCCGGGGGGATGGCGCAGCCGAGGGGGCCGGTGGCCCCTCCGCGGGTGTCGGCTCGGCGTAGACGACCGGGTCTGATTGCCCTGGCCGTGCTGCTGATCACGGGTGGGGGCGCGGGTGGTGCGGTGTTGCTGATGGAGAGCGGGCAGCGCACCGAGGTGGTGACCGTGGTCCGGCACGTCCCGGTGGGCCAGGTCGTCACGGACCAGGATCTGGGGGAAGCGTCGGTCGCCCTCGATCCGGTCCTCAAGGCGGTCAAGGCCGCGGACCGGGGCGATGTGGTGGGCAAGCGGGCCGCTGTGGAGCTGACGCCCGGATCGCTCCTGTCCCGTGGGCAGGTGACGGCGGACTCCCTGGTGAAGGCCGGTGAGCAGGTGGTGCCGCTGGGGCTGAAGCCTGAGCAGGTCCCCGCCAGTTCCCTCGCCCCGGGCCAGCGCGTCCAGATCGTGCGCGTGCCCGGCGAGGACCCGCAGGGCAGCCAGACGCAGGCCGAGCCCATCTCTGCGCACGTGGTGAAGGTCGGCGACCCCACGCCCGGCACCGGGGCGTCCGTGGTCGACGTCGCCGCGGCGAAGGCCGAGGCGCCGCTGCTGGCGTCGTGGGCGTCCACCGGGAACATCCGGCTGCTGATCGATGGTGGTTCCTGATGCCGGTCATCGCGTTGGCAGGAAGTGCCGGATCGCCCGGAGTGACAACGACGGCGCTGGCACTGCTGCTGTCCTGGCCGCTGGAGCCGGAACGCCGGGTGGTGCTGGCCGAGTGTGACCCCGACGGCGGAAGCGTGCTCTACGGGCTGTTGCAGGGGTCGCTCGGCGACCGGTACGGGCTGAAGAACCTGTCGGTGGCCGCCCGCAAGGGCGAGTTGACCGAGGCGTTCTGGCGCCAGCTGGTCGACATGACCGAGGACGGCAAGGCGGCGCAGGCGGCGGGGGGACGCCTGCTGCTGCCGGGGCTCACCGATCCTGCGCAGGCGGCGGCCCTGGCACCGGCCTGGGAGCAGCTGGCTGATTTGCTCGCGGGGATCGAGCGGCACTCCACGTATCCGCATGACGTGCTCATTGACCTGGGCCGCAGTGGGGCGTTTGGCCCGTCGGGGGTGCTGGCTCAGCGAGCGGACTTGCTGGTGATGGTGGCGCGCTCCACGATGCGCTCGATTCAGTCGGTGCAGATGCGGATCGAGGCGCTGCAGGAGCGGGTCGGTGAAATCGGGCTGCTGCTGGTGGATGAGGGCCCGTATTCGCCGGGGGAAGTGCAACGGCTGCTCAAGGCACCGGTGTTGGCAACGTTGCCATACCGTCCGTCGCTGGCCCGGGTGCTGTCGGAGGGGGAGGAGCAGCCGTCCCGCTTCGCGCGGAGCGAGTTGATGCGGGCGGTGCAGGGGGCGACGACGCCGTTGCGGCAGCGGGCTGCGCTGCGGCGTGCCCGGTTGGCGCCGCGTGGCGGGCCGGTGCCCGGAGGAGGGGAGGTGGGGGCTGGTGCGTGGTAAGCCGCTGCATCCTGACCCGACGGTGCGGGTGACACGGCCGTGGAACGCGGCCACCGGCGATGGGGGCCCGGTGGGCTACCCGCGGAGTCGGAGCATGGCCGTGGATGGCGCGGTGCAGCACCAGGTCCTGGGTGAGGCGGTGCCGACGCTGGTGGTGGACCGTCAGGCGGTCGCGGCGGTCAAGGACCGTGTAGCCCGGCAGGTGACCGCGTTCCGTAAGGCCACGCCGTCAGTGGGCGCGGCCAGTGTGGAACAGCGGGCCCGGGGCTGGATCAACGAGGCGGTCGCGGAGTGGTCGGACGCCGCCGCGGCCGAGCGCGGAGTCAGTCCCACGCCGGCGGAGGACGCGGCGCTGGCCCGCTCCGTGTTCGATGAGCTGTTCCGGGCGGGCCGCCTCCAGCAGCATCTGGACAACCCGCAGGTCGAGAACATTTTCATCAACGGACCTGACGAGGTGTGGCTGGACTTGGCCGGGGGACGCCGGGAGCGGGCCGAGCCGGTGGCCGACTCCGAGGAGGAGCTCCTGGAGCTGCTGCGGCGGCTGGCCAGTGCCGACGACGGGCACAGTGAGCGGACCCTGACCACGGCCAATCCGATGCTGGCGTTGCGGCTGGCGGACGGCTCGCGGCTGCAGGCCGTCACGGAGGTGAGCCCGCGGACCTATGTAACCATCCGCCGGCACCGCGTGCAGGACGCGGATCTCGGCGACATGGTGCGCCTGGGCATGGTCAGCCCCACGCTGGCGGCGTTCCTCGCATCGTGCGTGAAGGCGGAGAAGAACGTGCTGATCGCCGGCCCCCAGGCGGCTGGTAAGACGTCGCTGATGCGGGCGATGCTCAAGGAGATCCACCCGGACGAGCGGTTCGCGACCATCGAGACCGAGCACGAGCTTTTCGCCCACACCAACGGCTTCCACCGACAGGTCGTGGCGATGGAAGCACGGGAATCCAACGGGGAGCGCGGCCCGGACGGGCGGCTGGTCGGTGAGATCACGCTGATGGACCTGATGTACCGGGCGCTGCGGATGTCGCTGTCGCGGATCGTGGTCGGCGAGGTCCGGGGCCCGGAGATCGTGGCGATGCTGCAGGCGATGGCCAACGGCCAGGGCGGCAATCTGTGCACCCTGCATGCCTCTCATCCGGGGGTGGTCTTCGACCGGATTGCCGAGTTGTATCTGCTGGCGCAGGGCAACATGAGCGAGCAGCTGGCGTACCGGCAGGCCGCCAACGGCCTGGACTTCATCGTGTTCGTGCGGATGCTGGACGAGACGAAGATCGGCGGACAGCGGCACCGGTTCGCCACCCACGTCCTGGAGGTCGCCGGGACCGGTGAGTTCGGCCGCCCGGCCACCAACTCGATCTTCACCCCTGGTGAGGAGTTCGGCGAAGTCCGCGCGGTCCCGCGGATGCACCCGTCCTGCATCGGCGACCTGCGCCGCGTGGGCTTCCAGGACCACCTGCTGAACCAGGGGTATGACAGCTGGGCCGGGCAGCCGCTGGCGCTGAAGGTGGCGACATGAGCGCGCTGATCATGGTGGTGTGCGGGATGGCCGTCGTCGGCGGCCTGGTGGCCCTGATCGCCGGACTGGTCGGCACCACCGAGCCCCACCATCCGGGCCTGGTGGCCCGGTGGCGGGCCAGGACGTCGGGCCGGCCGGACCCGGTGGAACAGCGGATGCGGCGCCAGGCCCTGCTGGGGGCCGGGATCGTGCTCGGCCTGGCGGTGTGGCTGGTGACAGGTGTCTTCATGGCCGGGGTCCTGACGGGGCTCGCCGTCGTCGGGGTGCCCTGGCTGCTGTCCCCCACCACGTCTTCCCAGGCCCGCATCGTCCAGCTGGAGGCGCTGAGCCATTGGGCGCGTCAGCTGGCGGATGGTCTGCGGGTCGGCCGGGGGCTGCAGCAGGCCCTGATCGCGAGCAGACGGGGTGCTCCGGCTGTGCTGGAGGAGCCGGTCGCGGCGCTGGCGGACCGGCTGCAGCTCGGCTGGAGTCCCGAGGACGCACTGCGGGAATTCGCCGATGAGCTGGGCGATGTCACGGCTGACAAGCTGGTGGCCGCGCTCATTTTGTCGATCTCCGACCGCGGTCCTGGGCTGGCGCAGTCGCTGGAGGACCTGGCCGAGACGGTCCGTGAGGAAGTCGGGAAGCGGCGCAAGAGCGAGGCGGACCGGGCCAAGCCACGGCAGACGGTGCGCTGGATGACCTTCATCACCCTCGGCCTGATCGGCATGGGCTTCCTGGTGACCAGCTATACCGCTCCGTACGGCACGCTGCTCGGCGAGCTGGTCCTGGCCGCGGTGACCGCCGGGTTCATCGCCGTGCTGACGTGGATGCGGTCGCTGGCCGAGTACCGTCCCATCCCCCGCTTCCTGGTCGCCGATCCGCGCAGCCGTGTCCGCGGCACGCCCGACGCAGCGGCCATCGTGCTGGAGGCGTCATGAGCAACACGTTGGCTGTCCTGGCCGGATGCACCGTGGGGGCGGGCGTCGCCCTGCTGGTGCGGGAACTGCTGCGCCCGCAGCCGGCGCTGGCCGCAGCCCTGCGGCGCACGCCCGCAGGCATCGCCGGGCCGGGCGAGGCGCCGGCGGACCGGGACGAGGTGTGGGGGCGGTGGCTGGTCGAGCGCCTCGGCGGCCTGCCCGGGGTGCGGATACCGGCCAAGAACCTGAGCCTGCTGCGGCAGGCCCCCGAGCGGTTCGTGCTGACCAAGACCGCCTTGGCGATTCTGGGGCTGCTGATGCCGGCGGTGGCCACGGCTCCGTGGCTCCTGCTGGGCCTCGGTGTGCCGTTCTACGTGCCGGCCGTAGCCGGTCTGGCTGTCGGCGCTCTGCTGTGGATCGTGCCGGACCTGTCGGTGCGCGACCAGGCCAAGCGGGCCAGGGAGGAGTTCGCCCACGCGCTCACCGCCTACCTCGACTTGGTGGCACTCAAGCGCTCCGGTGGCTCCGGACCGACCGAGGCCATGGAACGCGCGGCCGCCGTAGGGCAAGGGTGGCCCTTCCAGCTCCTGCAGCAGGCCCTGCTGCGCGCCCGGGTCGACCGGATCCCCCCATGGGAGGCCCTGGAGGAACTCCACCGTGACCTCGACCTGCCCGTGCTGGAAGACATCGCCGAGATCATGCGCCGCTCGGCCCACGACGGGGCCGCCGTCTACGCCAGCTTGCGGGCCCGCGCCCAGAGTCTGCGCACCGAGCTCCTGGAGGCGCAGGCGGCCGAGGCCAACGCGGACAGCGAGAAGATGACGGCCCCCGGTGCTCTGCTGGCGGTGCTGGTCATGCTGCTGATCGCGTTCCCGGCCGTCATCCGCATCCTCGCGTCCTGACCGCCACGCACAACTGACCACGCATATCACCAAAGAGGGGAACCCTGTTCATGCGTTATCTCGCTGTGAAGACCGCGGTCGTACTGGCCGCCGCCTGGGGCAAGGGGCTCAAGGAGGCCCGGCGCCGCCCGGACCGGGGGGATATCAGCATCACCACGGTCATCATCTGGGTGGCTGCCATCGGCGGCGCCATCGCGATCGCCGGAACCATCGCCGCGGTGGTGGCGAAGTACAACGGGAAACTCTCGGGCATCTGATGGCGGCCACCACCTCGAGCGTGTGGCAGAAGTGGAGAGGCCGCCTGGCCGGAGACCGGGGCGACGCGAGCGTGCAGATGGCCATCGTCTTCCCGTTCGTCATCGTGCTCACGATCGCGGTCGTGCAGGCGAGCATGTGGTACTACGCCCGCCAGATCGCCCTGGCCGCCGCGCGGGACGGGGCCACCGCCGGCCGCACCTACCAGGCCGGGACCAGCGACGCGGCGGCCCGTGCCCGCCAGGTGCTGGACCGCACGGCCGGAGACAGCCTCCGCGGGGCCACGGTGTCGACGGCCGGGAGCACGGGCGAGCGGGTCCGCGTCCAGGTTCACGGCACGGCTCCGTCGCTGCTGCCGTTCATATCCGGCCTGTCGGTCACCCAGTCCGCGTCCGGGCCCGTGGAACGCTTCACCACACCGGGAGGCTGAGGGGTGTTGCGTACCTTCCGGACTCGCGTGGCCGATGACCGGGGCAGTGAGGCGGTCCAGGCCGCCATCGTCACCCCGCTGCTGATCATGTTTGTGTGTCTGGCGCTCGGCGGAGGCCGCCTGGTCCTGTCGGGCTCAAAGATCGACGCCGCGGCCGAGGACGCCGCCCGCGAAGCCTCCCTGGCGCGATCGGCCGCCACCGCACGGCAGGCAGCCACCGCGGCAGCCAAGGAGTCCCTGACCGACCAGGGCATCGCCTGCGCGAACACCAGCGTGTCAATAGACACCAGCGGACTCAACGCGCCGCTGGGGCAGGCCGGCTCGGTCACCGTGACCGTGCGGTGCACGGTCGACCTCACCGACCTGCTGCTGCCCGCCCCCGGCTCCCGCACGCTGTCCTCGACCTTCACCTCGGTCGTCGACCAGTACCGGCAAAGAGCTCTCGGGCTCGCACCTTCTGAAGTGCCGTGGAATACGAACCGAAGTGTGGGTGCCGAGCGATGAGTGCGCGAGGGGACTTGGGTTCACGCTCCGTGCGTCGAGCGTGCTCGAGCTCCTGCACGGCAGGCGGCTCGTGCCGTACGCCAGGCAGTCTCAAACCCTTCGGCGATGAGGTCCTGCGGCTCGTGTGCTTCCCACTCGCGGACGGGAACCTCCGCCGTGCCGCCGAACGTCGCTTCGTAGTCTCCAAGGCTTCCGGCCTGCTGGGCGGCTTCCCATTCGGACAACGAGGCCGCGACGATGGGCTCCTGGAGCGGTCCTTGGAGCTCAACCTGGCGAGCGACCCAGCCGTCGGCGGCGACCTCGAAGTAGAACCAGATGTCTTCCTCGGCCCAGTAGCTGCGGAACCAGCGCGTCATGGCGTCATTGTCCGTGACGTCGCGCGGCCATGCCGACGGGCTGGTGTCGGTGAATCCGTGGTGGCCGACGACGCCGGTGTGGCGCTGGGTGACGGTGATGGACAGGGCGAACACCTCGGGCAGAGGCCGGGCGTCGCCGCTGATGGCCATGGCTTCGGCGCGGATCCGGTCTTCGCGGAGGGAACGGCAGCCGCCACCGAACCTATGACTTTCCGGCACGCGGAGGAACACAGATGCGCCTGAACCCGAAGCACGCCGCCTTCTGCCGCGCCCGCCGCCCGGCAGGCGATCGGGGCGGCGTCGCCGTCTACCTGGCCATCTGCGTCCTGCCGCTGCTGGCCATCATCGGCATCGCCGTCGACGGCGGCGGCAAGGCCCGGGCGGTGGAACGCGCCGACGCCCTGGCCACCGAGGCGGCCCGGGCCGGCGGGCAGGCGATCGACCCTTCCCAGGCCATCCCCGGCCGCGCCATCGTCGCCGACCCGCAGGCCGCCCAGGCCGCGGCCCGCTCCTACCTGCGGGCCACCGGCACCCGCGGCAGCGTCACCGTCTCCCCAGACGGCAAGACGCTGACCGTGACCACCCACACCGCCTATGCCACCAAGTTCCTGGCCGTGGCCGGCGTCAACTCCCTTGAGGTGACCGGCCACGGGCAGGCCACCCTCCTCTATGGCGTCGATTCTCCCGAGGAAGGCCCGTGATGCCCACTCCCCCACTGCCGACGACGCCCAGCCGGGCGGTCCTGCGCGGCCTGGCCAGCCTCCTCGTCCTGGCCGCAGCCGTCGCCGGGCTCCCCGTCCTGCTGGCCCAGGTCACCACCGCCCTGTGGGACAGCGGACACGACGACCTGACCCACCTGCTGGACCGCCAGGACACCGGCGGAGCTTTCCTCCTGGCCCTGATCGCCATCGCATGGATCGCCTGGGCCCACTTCACGTTCTGCGTGCTCGCCGAGATCCCCGCTCAGCTCCGCGGCCGCCCCTCCCGACATGCCCGCCGCCTGAACATCAGCCGTCACGCCGCCGCCACCCTGATCAGCAGCATCCTCGTCCTGCTGCCCACCAGCACCGCGCTGGCCACCCCCTCCCCCGCGGCTGCGGCCCCCACCGCTGAGCCCACCCCCGGCCCGACGACGGCGGCCGATCACCACCAGGCCCCGGCCCCCGCAGCGGACCGCAGCACACAGCAGCGCGCCTACACCGTGCGCGACGCGCGTCCGGCCGAGAGCCTGTGGAGCATCGCGGAGACCGAGCTCGGCGACGGCGAACAGTGGAGGCAGATCGCCACCCTCAACCAGGGCCGCACCATGACCGACGGCACGCGCTTCGACGCCGACGCCTTCCTCCAGCCCGGCTGGACGCTCCTGCTCCCGGACACAGGCAGCACCGACGATCCGGCCGGCTCGCAGCACGCCCCGTCCCGCTCGGTGACCGTCGCGCCCGGCGACACACTCTCCGCGATCGCCGAGGCCGCCCTCGGAGATCCGGCACGCTACGGCGAGATCTTCGAACTGAACAAGAACCACCCCGGGCCGGACGGCCGTACCCTCGCCGACCCGGACCAGATCTACCCCGGGCAACGGCTCGTCCTGCCCTCCCCCGCCGGCCCGGGCCACGACGGCGACCATGCCCCGCGGCCAGATGACCCGCAGCGCCCCTCCAAAGGTCACCCGGACGACCAGGATGGCGCCGGGCCGCCCGGACCGCCCTCCGGGCCGGGCCGGGAGACCCGCAGCCCGGAGGCCGGCCACCGCACGCAGACCCCGCCGCAGCACCACGACCGCAAGGACAGCGGCAAGGAATCGGCGCGACCCGCCACGCCGGCCCCGACCGCCCCACAGCAGCATCCCGACACACGGCACCAGCCCGCGCCCGAGCCGGCCGCATCCTCGGATGGCATCCCCCTGCGCGCCATCGCCGGTATCGGTGCGCTGCTGGCCGCCGTCCTGGTCGGCGGCATCGGCCTCCTGCGCCTGATCCAGCAGCGCCGACGCAAGCCGGGCCAGACCATCGCCATGCCGGACGACTCCAGTCGCCTGGAGCAGGCCCTGACCGCCAGCGCCACCCCCGCCAGCGCGGAGCTGCTCGACACCGCGCTGCGCACGCTGGCCCACCACGCCGCCCAGGCCGCCGCCGCGCTTCCCACCGTGCGCGGCGCGCGCGTCACCGCGCGGACCGTCGAACTGCTCCCGGACGAGCCGGGCGAGGCCATGCGGCCGTTCACCGCCGGGGCCGGCGGCTGGTGGACCCTGGGCGAGCAGACCGATCTGCTGGATGCGGACCAGGCCCGCGAGGTCCCAGCGCCCTATCCGGGGCTGGCGACCCTCGGCACGGGGGAGGACGACAGCCTGTACCTGGCCAACCTCCCCCAACTCCGCACGGTTCTGGTCGACGGGGACCAGGCCCAGGTGGACGCAGTCTGCACGGCGCTCGCGCTGGAGACGGGGATGAGCCCATGGGCGGACCAGGCCGACATCCTCCTGATCGGCCTCGGCCGCGAACTCCCCCGCCTACTGCCCACCAGCCGCATCCGGCACCTCCCCCACGCCGCCGCGGCCATCCGCGACCTGGGCGAGCGGCTCCTGGAAGCCCACCAGGATCCTGAACTCGGCGCCCAGCTGCCATGGATGCTGATCTGCGCCGCCCGCATCAACCAGGACGAGGCATGGCAGCTCGCCGACGCACTGGACAAGGCCCGTGGCCTGAAGGTCGCAGCCATCCTCCCGGCGAGCGGCATCGGCCCGCTCTTCCCCGACGCCATAACCCTCGACGCGCGCACGGACGGGGCCCAGCATGTGGAGGTCCTCGGCGCGCGGCTGCGGCTGCAGTCCGTCTCCGGAGACGCCTACGAGCAGCTGCTGGCCACCCTGTCGGTCACCGAGCAACCAGCGCGGCCCGCGACCGGAGTGTGGAAGAAGGTGCCGCCCGAGCCAGCCGCGTCCGATCCGCTCCCCTCGCCCGGGGAAGACCCGGCCCTCGAGGAAGAGGACAGTTCCAGGGAGAAGCAGTCACCGGACGCGCCGTTCCCCGCTCTGATCGGAGCCGCCAGCGACCCGGCCGGACTACGGCTCCTCTCCCCCGCCGTCCCGGCCCAGGACCGTCCGCAACAAGACGGCGATGACACCCCGGACACGAACGCCGCAAGTCCTGGTGCCCAGGCCGCCCCGGACGCCGAGAGCCCGACGGGCACGGGCTCCGCCGAGGACTCCAGCGGCGACAATGAGACGGAGACACCCGCAGCGCGTGATCTGCATGCACCGGAAATCCGGGTCCTGGGCCCCCTTGAGGTGACCGGCGTCGGCGCGTCCGGACACGGCCCCAAACTGACCGAACTCGCCGTGCTGCTCTACTTCCGGCCCCACCGCGACGCCACCGGGATCTGCGAGGCCATGGACCCGATGAACCCGTGGTCCCCCAGCACCCTCAACTCCCGCATGTACGGACTACGCAACAAGCTCGGCACCGACTCCGACGGCAACCCCTACCTTCCCCGTCGGACCCGCGGCTCCGACAGCTACAACCTCTCCCCCGCCGTGCGCTGCGACTGGACACGCTTCCAGCAGCTCGCCGAGCGCGGCCTGGCCGCAGAGTCCTCCGCCTCCGCCGTGCACTGTTTGGAGCAGTCCCTCGGCCTGGTCCGTGGCCGCCCCTTCGGCGGCCGGGACCTGCCCTGGGCCGCCCCACTGCAGCAGGAAATGATCAGCCGCATCGTCGACGTCGCCCACACCCTGGCCACCTACCGCTCCGACCCCGCCAGCGGGCAATTCGACCTCGATGCCGCCCGCCGCGCCATCGCCGTCGGCATCGACGTCGAACCCACCGCAGAACTGCTCTACCGCGACTGGATGCGCATCGAACACGCCGCGGGCAACCGCGCCGGACTCCACACCGCCATCACCTCACTCCAGCAGGCCAACCGCGCCCTCGACCTCGACCTCGAACCGGAGACCGAGCACCTGATCAGCCTCCTGCTCACCAACCCCCCGTCCACGGAGGCGATGTAGCAGGGCCACACGAAAGACCCAGAGGCGGCGGGACCCATCACCCAGACAGATCCAGCTCCACCGCTCTCCCCTCACCGATACCCGCCATCGAATGACAGGGCCGATGAAGAAAGGGCGCAAGGGTGACCGCAAGGACGAACACACCGCTGATGAGGCTGAGCCGCGGCCACCACGTCCTGGCCGGGGTGGTCGTCACCGGGGCGGTGGTGATCGCCGGGATCGGCTTCGCCGGTTCCTACGCCGCGGTGCGCGATCTCGCCCTCGACAAGGGCTTCGGCAGGTTCGCCAATGTCTTCCCGATCGGCATCGACGCGGGGATCGTGGTCCTGCTCGCGCTGGATCTGCTGCTCACCTGGATCCGCATCCCCTTCCCGCTGCTGCGCCAGACCGCCTGGCTGCTGACCGCGGCCACCATCGCCTTCAACGGCGCGGCCGCCTGGCCGGACCCGGTCGGCGTCGGCATGCACGCCGTGATCCCGATCCTCTTCGTCGTCTCCGTCGAGGCCGCCCGGCACGCGGTCGGCCGGATCGCCGACATCACCGCCGACCGGCACATGGAGTCGGTCCGCATCACCCGCTGGCTGCTCGCGCCGGTGCCCACCTTCCGGCTGTGGCGCCGGATGAAGCTGTGGGAACTGCGCAGCTACGACGAGGTCATCAGACTGGAACAGGACCGGCTGGTCTACCAGGCCCGGCTACGCGCCCGCTACGGACGCTCCTGGCGCCGCAAAGCGCCCATGGAGTCACTGATCCCACTACGGCTGGCGCGATACGGGGTACCACTGACCAACACCGCACCCGCAGGGCTCACCGCCGCCGGTCTGGAACCGTCCGTGAAGCCAGCGGCCACGCTTTCCTCCGGCGGAAAGGAGGCGGCGGACGCAATGGCGGACGAGGCGAGGCTGAAGAGGACGTCCCCGGGAGCGCGGCCGGACGCGTACGGCACACCGGAAGCCATACCCGGGGCCAACGCCAGCGGCCCCGCCGCCCACCCTGCACCAGCCCCGCAGCAGGCACCGCCGGCCTCCCGGCAGGACCAGCAGGCGCCGGACCAACAGGCCCTGGCCCAAACGGTGCAGCCCAAGCCCCAGCAGCCTCAACCAGCGATGCCGATGGAGCCCGGCAGCCGTATGCGGCCGCTCGGTGGTGAGGGTGTGGGCAGCCATCAGGGCGCATACATACCAGAGCAGCACGAGCCCAAGCGGTACGCGTATGAGGAACGGTCGGGGCAGCCACTGAGCCAGTTACCGGCCGACGTGCTGCGTGAGGAGGTCTACTACGCCGCTTTCCGTCAGTTCCTCGCCGACCACAGCCACTACCCGTCGGCGTACCAGTTCGGCCAGCGGCTGCGTGAGACATACGGCCTGACCGACCTCAGCAACAACGAACTGACCACATACATCGAAGACTTCAAAGAGCGCCTGCCCGTCGGCGCCGACCGCTCCCGGGGCGATTGGCACCGTATGAACGGCCACGACCACCACATGGCCGTACCGGAACAGCGGCGGGCACCCCAGACGGGCCACGAGAAGCAGCCGAACCTGTGGAATCCGGCGTCGCCAAAGAATCCAGCCCTCGATGAAACGCCCCTCGGGCACCACACGAACGACGGCGCTGCCTCCACTCCCCCCGCCGACACAGGCACCCCTCCCCCAGAGCCGCCCCCGGGAGACGAGGACACGACGGCCAGCCCGGAACCGGAGCCGGACAGGTCTGAATCCGAAGAGGAGACCACCGATCAACCCCCCGCCGTGGAGACCGTGGCCGACCGCTACTACGCCGCCTGGCTCGCCTACCGCGGCAAGCACGGTGCGCCACCCAACGGAGACCAGCTCTCCCAGTGGCTCTACGACGGTGGTGTGACAGGCAGAAACGGCAAAGCAGTCAGCCCCAGCACGCTACGCCGCTACATCGCCTCATACCCCTGCTACGAGACCTGGGCCGAACACGCCGACAACCACGGCCAAGAGCCGACCCCGGAAGAGCTTGTGAAGCTGCTGGCCGACCACGGCATCATGCGCAACAACGGCGGCACACCGTGGGAACTCACAGATCTGGAGCGTCTTCTACCCAATTTCCGCAGGCGGCGCCGGCTGCGCTCCTCCCGCTGATCGGCGCCGTCATCCAGCTCCCTCTCGCACCAGGCCAGGCCGGATGCGAGATGCAGAAGATCAGTCCGACGCGGAGATCCTTCTCGCGTCCCCCTTTCACCCGGAGGTGCTATGACCGACCAGATGGGGCCAGATGACGCCCGGCGTGCGGAGAAAGAACATCAGGATCCCCCTCATCCAGACCCATGGCGTGGCTCTACGCAGCACAAGCGGCACCAAACTCAAACGGACACAGGCCCGCTTACGCAGCCCGACCGGTACCCGGCGAGCGTGTGCGCACTGCGCATCGACCCCGACGCCACCTCCTCGCGCCTCGACCTACCAACGGATCAGGCTGCGCAACACAACGTCCTCCGCAGCCTGATCGGAGGCAGCACAGACCGGGCCGTCTACCACCGGCACGCACTCCTGCACCTCCACGGCAACGGAGCCGGGATGCGGTTACCAGTGAACCCGGCAGCCTGGGCACTCGCCTGCTCCTGGCGCGGACTAGACCTGCCCTACCGCCTCTACGGCCCCGTCATCGTCACCGGACCGGACACCAGCGGCACCGTCGAGGACCTCAAGGACAGGCTGCTCGCCCAGGCCGAGGAAGTCGCCCGCAGGGCGAAGGAACTGCGCTTGGAATGGTCTGCCCGTCCCCCAGTCTCCGAGCCCGCCGCCCGCCAAGAACTACTCGCATACACGCGACGAGCAATACACCACACATGAACGGCCAGCCGGGCGCCGAAGAACACACTGCAGTAGCCGCAACGGGCCGAGCCACACAAATGGACCTCACGCTGACTGCACGGCCGCATGATTTTCCCGTTGGCTCACGCCCCCGGGGCATCCATATGGGAGTGATCAAGGCAAGCCGCTTCCCTCCGAGAGGCTCCGGTGGGGATAGCGCAAACATCTTCACGAACGGCGATCTCCACAGATCGGGGCCGGGCGCCAGGGAGCCTGACTGCTTCGGTGCGGCTTACGACTCCGGTTTCGAGATAGGCCATCTCCTCATCAGCGAGAGCCGTGAGCCCGGCACGGACCCGTGCTCGGGCCAGGGCGGGCAGGGACGAGGTGGCTTGCACGGTCGGGAGCACCAGCAAGTCCGCTCGTCCGTCGCGGTAGGTGAGACAAGCTGCGTCGGCGTAGGTGAGGGGCTTGGTTGCTACGACATAGGTGAAGATCTGTCGGCGCCGCGTCTGAACCCAGTCAACGGCGACCCGTCGAAGGACGGGTATGCCGCTCGGCGCTCCCAGGAGGACATTTTGGGCGGCTTGCTCCGGGGCCTGCCCGTTGTGGGCAGGGCCGCACGGCACGAGCAGGTCGCTGCGGAGCTCGGCGAGGAGTAAGTGGCTGGTCTCGACGGGCACAAGTAAAGACACTCCTACCAGCGGCGGCCGCCAGTTCTCGTAGGGAGCTATCTTCCGCATGTGGCGCTGTCGAGCAGTTGGAATCGCGGTGGTCGGTGTGGGTGTTCGCGTCATAACCGCGCGCCCGTCACGACGGTGACGAGTTGGCGGAGGTGTTCCGGTGAGCTGGTGCTGGGGATGGGTGCGACGTGGTTCCCGAGGTGGAGCAGCCAGTTGAGAGCTGCGTCGGTATGCCCCTGCCGTGCGAGAGTGCCGGCGTCGAGGGGCCGGTACGGCACGTAGGGGATGGAGAGGTCGCGGCAGAATTCGAGCGCCGGGTCGTGCCGGTCTCCGCTCATGTTGAGGACGTTCTGCACGGCGGCGACGGTGATGTCATCGGTGACGGTACGGATCTGCTCGGGCGTGACCTTCGACAGGCCGATGTGCCCGATCTTTCCCTCGTCTTTCAGGGCTTGGAGTGTGCCGATCTGGTCCGCGACGGGCACTTCGGGGTCGATGCGGTGGAGGTAGCAGAGTTCGAGCCGGTCCATGCCCAGTCGCCGTAGGCTCGCTTCGACGCAGGCGCGCAGGTAGACGGGGTGGCCGTGCGGGACCCAGGTGTCCGGGGCGGGGCGTGCCAGGCCCACTTTGGTCGCGATCAGGACGTGCTCGGGGTACGGGTGTAAGGCATCGTGGATGAGGTGTTCGACGGTGTGGGGCCCGTAGGCGTCCGCGGTGTCGATGTGGGTGATGCCGTAGGTGTGGACGGCCTGGCGGAGCACGGAGAACGCGGTGGCCCGGTCGGCGGGGTCGCCCCAGATGCCGGGGCCGGTCAGGCGCATCGTGCCGAAGCCGAGCCGGGAGACGGTCTTCCCGGCGAGGGTGATGGTGCCCGCGGGCGGCGTGATGGTCATACGGCGGCCTCCTGGAGGCAGAGCTGAAGGGCGCGTTCGATGGCGCGGGCCTGGCTTTCGTGGTCGCTGGTGACGCGCTGGTGCGGGATCCCGTCCTCGGCCAAGAGGCCGTGGACGTGGCGGTCAACCAGGAGGCGGTAGCGGTGGTCGTAGTCGTGGCTCTGGTCGACGGGTACGTCCGGGTCCAGCACGGTCGCCAGGAGAAGGTCATACTTCGGCGCCTGCGTCGAGGCGAGGAGCCGCAGTCGTTCCCTCTCCAGCCGGTGAGCGTGCTCGCCGCGGTACTCAAGGGCCGCGTGGTAGTACGCGAGAGCGTCGAAGGAGGCGCGGTCGACGAGGACGACGTCGGCGCCCTGGGCTGCGGCGGCGATGTCGTCGGCGATGCCCTGCGTGATGATCCACTCGGTGGAGGCCGCGGTGTGGTGCTGCATTTTCGGCAGGCCGATGGCCGCGGCGCGTTTGGCGAGTCGGCCGGTGCGGGCCACGGTGAGCCCGTGGCCGCGCAGTTCCATCTGGATCCGCTTGAGCAGTGTCGTCTTGCCGGTGGAGTGGGTGCCGAGCACGCCGATACGGATGGGTGGCTGGTGGGTCACCACAGGGTGGGGTCCTCTTCTGGCTCGGGGCGCCCGGCAGGCCGGGCGGCACGGCCGCGGCAACGAGCTGGTCCCAGGTGTCGTAGTGGCGGGCCATGGCGATGAGGAGCTGCGCGGTGGCGTAGGCGTCGTAGGTGGCACGGTGCCGCTGGGCGGGAGCGGCCGTGAGGTCCGGCGCGGTGTGCTTGATCAGCGCGTCAAGGCTGTAGCGGGGCAAGTCCTTGTACGTGGCCTTGGCCAGGCGGAGCGTGTCCAGGACCCCGAACGGTTCCCACTTGGGCAGGTGCGCCTTGAGCACTCGGTAGTCCGTGTGCGCGTTGTGGGCGCAGATCCACGCCCTGCCCAGGAGCCCGTGGACCTGGTCGGCGACCTCCCTCCACGCGGGTGACTGCGCCAGAAGTCCGTTGGTCAGGCCGTGGATGCCGGCAGCGCGGGGGGTGACGGGCCGGGGCGGGCGGATCAGCCACGCCCCGGCCGTGCTGGTGTCCGGCCCGCCGTCGCGAACGGGAAGGGCGGCCACCTCGACCAGGTCGGGCGGGTTGGCGCCATTGCCTTCGACGTCCACGACGAACAGGGCGGGCCAGGTGGCGAAGTTCATGGTGCGGATGTTCCGTTCTCCGCCGGCCAGCCGATGGGAGCCCGGCCATGCCGACGGTAGTGGTGAGGCTTCTCGCGGTCGTGGCACTGGAAGCCGTATCCGTGCTGGAGGTAGTAGCGCGGCGGCTCGTCCAGACCCTCCACGATGATGGCCCGGTCGGTGATCTCAACGGGTCCGGTCGCGCCAAGGGCTCGGGCGCTTGCGGTGACCTCCGCGAAGTCAGGCTTGCGCCAAGCCGAGTCGCACAACGCGACCTGCTTCCGGGGGCAGATGTCGCACAGTTCCCAGATGCCGTAGTGGCCGTTGTAGTCAGCCTCTCCGTGGGCGTAGGCCACGCCGCAGCTCGTCTTGCGGAACAGCGCACCCCATGGGGCGGCGACGTCCTCCACTGTGCGGAAGGCATCGAGCACCCGCCGCTCGGCCACCTCGGGAAGGATCTTGCGCCGGGCGGTGTCCTCGTACGGCACGGGCAGCCCGTGCGCCTGGTAGTAGGCGGCGATCTCCTGGCGGAAGAACAGGCCGGTAAAGACCGTGGCGTGCGCGTGCCGGGACAACGCGCGCGCCCGCTCCAGGTGGGCGTCGGAGTCGTTGAGACCGGGAACGATCGGCCGCCAGTACAGGATGGTGCGGTACCGCCCGGCGTGCTCGTAGAGGGTACGCAGGCTCTCGGCGGCGATCTGGGAGTCCACCGGCTCGATGGCCTCGTGGTCGATGCCGGAGTGGGTGACCAGCACGGTCAGCCGCAGATTCTCGAAGCTGTTGAGGACCTCGCAGTCCTCCGGGGAGACGCGCCAGCGGGTGATGACCAGGACATGGTTGGTCAGGCCCCGGTCGTCCAGGTGCCGCAGCACGGTGAACAAGTGCGGCTTGACGGCCGGCAGCATGGGGTCGGTCGCTCGGTTCAGGAGCTGGAGCGGCGTGGTGTGCGGCCGGAAATACGGATGCTCGACGAGCGTGGTGACTGCCGCCTCGTCGCTCATCAGTCGGCGGGGGACCTTCATCTCGAAGTTGTCGAAGGTGTGGCGGATGCAGTATCCGCAGTCCAGCGGGCAGCCGATGATCCAGTTCAGGGAGAGACCGGACTTGCGGTACTCGATCACCTCCGCCAGGGCGGGCTTCAGCTCGCCTATCGCCTCCGTGGCAAGGATCGGTAAGGGGCGTTGCTGGTACGGCTCGCTCATGATGCCTCCAGTTCGAGGGAACGGCGTCAGTTCTCCGCAGACGTGCGCTGGCGCGGGGCGCTCGGCAGGGAAAGCAGGGCGCGGCGACGAGCGCCGTACCAGGTGCCGAAGTCGCGACGGGCGGAGTCCGGATCATCGCTGGTGTGCACAAGGTTGCGGACCAGGCGCCGCTCGGCGAGCGCCGCGGCCAGACTGTCGTCCCCGAGGTCGCCACGGATGGTGCCGGCCGCGGCCCGGGTGGGGTCGAAGTGCCCCAGGAGCTGACGAAGACGGTGGTGCACGCCTGGTTCTCCGTGGGCCAGTGCCACCGTGGCGGGGCGGTCGGCGTACTCCGCGTCCAGGCAGGTGGGGATGTCGCGGTCCGGGAACCAGTCGGCGTCCACCAACAGGTCCCAGTAGTGCACATGCGCCTGCCACGCCTGAACGGTCAGGTCGAGCCGACCCGACACTGTGACCTGGGCTGCGCCGATCCGGTCCAGGACGGCGTCCACCAGACCGCCCTCGACCGCGTCGGGCTTGCACAGGATGACCGCCCACCGGTCGAAGTCGACGCCTTCGACCACGGTCCCGCTCGGTGGCTTCCGGCTCACTGCTCGCCTCCGTCCAGGGCGGCAGCGCAGGCCGACCAGCGGTGGCCGACGAGCCACCGCAGGCCCGGGTCCAGAGCATCAAGGACATCCGGGTCCACCGTGTCCGCGTGGTCGTGCTGGATCTGCCGATAGACCTCGAACAGCAGCACAGCCTGCTGCCAATAGGGATCGAGGTCCGAGCTCGTGATGTGTGCCGCGCTGTAGTGGGCCTTGTTCGTGCGCAGCACCTCCTCGTGCTCAAGGACCCGCGCCACGGTCGCTTCGGTGGTGCTCGCTGGCATCGCCGCGAAGGGGAACTGGATCGGCGCCGAGCGGGTGACGGCTTCCAGAAGGACGCGGTGGACGCGGTCGGCGTTGCGGTCGCAGATGTGGGCCGAGCCGATGAAGTGGGTGTAGGTGCCCAGCTCAAGGCCGAGTTGGACGGCCGCGAACTCCTGAAGCATGGTGAAGCTGAAAACGTCCGAGAGCAGGCCACAGTCGAGATCGTTGGCCCGCATGTGGCACACCATGTGCAGCCGCTCATCCCGCACCAGGAAGTGCAGCCCGGCGAGGCACGCCATGTCGGGGTTGTCACTGATCGCCAGCTCGTCAGCGGCGAAGACGGGAAGGTAACCCCGCCTACTGTCCCGCTCGCCGCGGAGCAGTTCCATGACGCGGTCAAACGGCGACGCCGTGTCGCCGCTGGCCGGGTTGAAGATCGTGTGGCCGTAAGCGGAACCGCCCAGATGGATACCGTCCCGCGAGCTGGAGCGCATGGACGGCGCGTAGTAGCCGATCATCTCCAGGTCCCTGCGGCCGGCCAGGTACCAGAGTGCTTCGGCGAAGTGGAAGACCGGGTTCACCTTGCGCGCCGCCAGGAAGGGCAGTCGCTGGCGCGGGTCCGACAAGCGGAAGCTCGCGCCGATCACCTCACGGGCGTCGTTTCCACGGGCAGAGATGTGGTGATCGTGATCCTCCGATACCAGCCTCAGTAAGGCCAGGTACGCCTCTTCGAGACCGGGGAGGCTGACGGGTGTGAGCATGATTCTCCTTGGATGTGCAGTCACGGCCGTGGCCGGTCTGCGGGGATGCTGAGCCCGGCCGCCCCTTGCCTCCAAGGAGCGGCCGTCGAGGGCCGCCACGGACCGAGCGCCAGCCCGGCTGTACCGGTTCGAGGCAGCACAGGGCGTTCGGTCAAGTGGCCATCGCGTCAACGGCCACCATGGCCGCGTGCTCGTCGGCCATGATCGTGTTGAAGGCGCGGTCGACGCGGTCCACCGCCTCCTCCTCACGGAAGCCGCCGAGCATCGCCCAGTAGGTCCGGCCTGCTTGGCGTGCCATCACCCATCGCGCCTGGACCCGCAAGGAGGCTGTGTCGAGCAGCCCTGCCCGGAACTTGGCCGACAGGAATGAGATCAGTCGGTTGCAGTGCAGGATCTTCGTGTATTCCTCGTCGGGCAGCTTGCCCGGGGCTGTCCAAATCACCCGAAGCGCGGGGTTGGACAGCGCCTCGGTGATCAGCTCCTGGTGTATCTCCTCGGCATGCAGGGCGAGCCGCTGCCGGTTCTGCCTCTCGGACTGCACAAGATGCGCAATGCCGAACGCGGCGGCGAGAACGACGTATGAGGTCTTCATCCCACACCTTTCGTAGGGACTTCGTGAGCCCGGTACGGGGCGCGGTGCCGCGGTTTCGCGCCGGGAGATTGTGTCCGCTCGGGGCGCCGGGACCGGTGTCGACCGATGCCCCGAGCGGGGCCTATCCGGCAGACCCTGGTCCGACTCGCCGGACGCGGTCCTCCAGCTCCTTGACTGGACTGGTTGCCCCCTGTGCAGAGAGGCGGGCGCCGATGCGGGCGGCGGCCTCCACCGCGCCCTTGATCACCTCACAGTCGTACGAGCCTCCGCGGCGTGTTCTCTGGGAGTGGCTGGACAGCGACAGGACGGCCGCCAGCTCCCCATCGCGGCCGCACACCGCCACCGCCAGAACCAGGCCGTCCTCGTCGGCGCCCTGTACCCAGCCGCGGTGCCGTATGCGGGAGCAAGCAAGGGCATCGTCCCGGGCCCCGTGGTCCCGGCTGAAGCGCCGCCATGCCAGGAAGACACACGAGACAGGGTCTGCATTCGCTATTGCCCTGGCTGAATTGCCCTCACCGCTAGTTGACTTGAGTCGTAGGGCCTCGGCGACGCAGATCCGCTGATCGCCGTACCGCTGATGAAGACGCACACTTGCGCCAGTTGTGGCCCGCAGTGCACTGAGCTCCCGCCGCAGGTCACGATCCGCCATCGCGTGCTGCGCCGCCATTGCCAGGCGGGTCAGCCTGGGACCGACCATGAACTGACCCTGCTGGTCGGCTTGGACCAGGCCCAGCTCCTGCATAGCGAGAACGAGCCGATGCACTGTGGGACGCTTCAGACCGGTCTCTGAAACCACCGCCGGCAGACACGCCGGCCCCTTTTCCAGCACAGAGAGAATCGCGGAAATCTTATTCAGTACGCCGACGCTGCTCGGCAGCACACTCGGAGCAGTAATCGTCATCACCTCCCTTAACAGGATCGCCAGACGGAGCACGTAGAATGGGCCCGGCGTCGCGCGGTCTCGACTTGCCGACAAGCAATTGCCCGGACTGGTCCCGTCAGGAGATTCACCCGCGGTCCCTGACAATCGAGGAGCTGGTTGCGTCATCCCGTGTCGGCCCGAGAAGACCGAACCCCCAACCACGGTCGATGAGATGTGCCTCTGTTTGGGCGCCGAGCAGTGTCATCAGCTCACGCACTACTCTGCGTACGACGTCCGCGCGGACCCCGATATTCGCAGCAATCCACCCCAGCTCCTGGCCACCCGCCAAGCCGCGGAGAACGTCGTACTGTCCGGCGCTGAGCACGATGTCCGCACCGTCGATTGACTCGGGAGGGGAGATCTCCCCGAGCATGTAAGCCCGGTGCACGGCACCCGGCCGTTCGGGTGAGCGGAGCTTGGCCGAGGCATATCTCAAACAGTCGGTCACCCTAGCTGTACACACCCCCATTTCCGTGGCCGCTTCTGCCGGAGTCATTCCGCTCGCTATGAGCTGGAGGGCTTCCCGCTCACGAGCAGAGAGCTTCAGACGGCGTGGCGGTTGGCTGACCACCATGATCCTTTCTTGTTTCGTGCGTATTGGTGCGATGGAACGGGGGATGGACGGCTCAGGCGGCGGTCTGCCCGGTCAGGTCTTCAAGGTCCACGGCCGTGCAGCCGTGGAGCGTGACGACTTCGCGGCAGGCGAGTGTCCAACGAAGTCGCGGGTCGCCGTACGCCACGAGCGTGAGTCGCTCGTCGTGCTCGCCGGGCACCGGCCTGAGGGTCGCGGGCGAGTACACAATCCCGGCCACACCCCAGAGCGTGGTGTCCTCCACCAACACCGCTACAAACTTCCTCCGCACGGAAGGACGGCCCCGTACCTCAAGGGCACAGCCATCGCATACAGGCGGCGTGGCAGTCCTCCCTCCATCTGTGATCGGCCTGCCGGATATCGCGTCCAACAGGAACAGATGCCGCCCACGTCGGTCATCAGCGGGGCGGCCACAGAACTGGCACAGCATGTGATTCATCGCCTGCCGCTGGCGCAAGGCGTGCACACGATCGAGCAGTGGCGCGCCAGCCCCGGGCTTGACCGGCACCCGGATCCACAGTGCGCCCCGCCGGCGGTCGGCGATGCCGTATTCGTCCGCGTAACCGATGCCCATGCCGCCGCGGCCGTGTCGCGTCGTGATCAGGGCCGGGGGCGCATTTTCTCCTGTCCATGGAGCGATGTACGGCACACGCACCTTGCCCGCGAAATACTGACGCGGCCGTGAACGCCGAAGGACAACACTGGAGCAGCCGGGCAGCAGCCCGCCGCCGGAGGAAAGGTGCTGGTCCCGACGCATGGTTCAGTCCTTTCGGATGGTGCTCTCCGCGTAAAGCTCCTCTTCGGCGGCCTCGAGACTCCGCGGGGGAAAACGGGAAGAAATCGCCGACGAGGGAGTGAAAGGTAAGTAGAGGGTCTGCGTCACGCCTTGCCGCCGCCCCTCCCTTCCCGGCAGTTGGAGCAGGGGCGGCGGCCAGCCCCCACCAGACATGGTGGTGGTCCAGTTGACGCGATCAGGAGACGGCATCGATGTGCCCGGTCCGGGAAAGGCGTTCCATCAGCTCGTTGATGGTCCACCCCAGCCGGCGAACGTAGCCAAGGGCCTTCCAGCGGTCGTCCGGGAAGTCTTCGGTATCCAAGGTGCGGGCCCGCTCGATCAGCACAACCGCTTCCTGATCCTTCTCATCCGCGTGGCCGGCCGAAGCGATGCTGAGGAGTCGTATGAGGGTGCTATGAAGGCGATCAGCGAGGCCGACAAGCTCTTCGTGTTCAGGCGCCTCCTGGCCCAAGACATCGGCCAGGTCTTCGAGGATCGCGTCCCAGTCGAGTGGGTCCCAGTTCCGGAATGCGGCCAGGATGCGCTCCAGAGCGTCCACGTCCAATGGAGGTGTCCATTGTGCAACGTCAAGGGGCCTTCTCTGCTTCGGGAGCAGGGTGATCGCCGGTGTAGGCATCAGCGCCTCCGGATGGGAAGGGCACACCAGGTGATAGTGCCGTCGGGGCTGATCCCCCAGGAGCCCCGGTGTTGTTCGGCGATCTGCCGAACGAGGAATAGACCGCGCCCGTTCTCGGCCTCATCACCCGGACGCTGGATCCGCGGCCGACGGCAGGTGTCGTCGCGCACGGTAATCCGTAGAACCTTGGAGACGAGGCGAAGGGTCATGGTGATCTGCGTGCCGTGGCTGTGCCGGATGGCATTGGTGATCAGCTCAGAGACGACAAGTTCCACATCGTCGGCCATATCGGCGAGGCCGCAGTTATCCAGGCCTGCCTTGGCCAGGTGACGCATCGCCGGTACCCGCCGCGCATCCTCTACGGGGATGTGGTCATGGCCGCGTCGGGGACTGATCGGAAAACTCATCCGCATGCCATCGCGGTCAAGGACGTGGGAGAGCGCGGCGGGTTCCCCCGCTGCCACAGTGCAGTGTGCGGCTCCGAACGGCCGGACGGAAGTCGTCTTCATCACGTCCTCTGGGGGTTGCGCAGCACCGAGTGAACGGCACCGACAGATCTGCGACGCAGACAGGGCGGCGGCACCTCAGCGATGCGGGTTTGGAGTCCCCGCCCCTGACCCAGGCAGGTCGGTTGGGCCGCCTGCTCCGGACTGGGAAAGGTCGCCAGCAGACCGTTCCACTGGGTGCCACATGGGACCAAGGCGGCACCCAGGTTCGGGGACTCGAAGACCGCCGCTGGCTGCTCGTACACGAGGGAACTCCTGAAGTCCATGATTGTGCTCGCTCAAGCACTCTCTGCAAGGGCTGTACGAGCGTTCCAATCACGGCTGCACGGCTCTACCCTCGTTCCTCCCTCGTTTCTCAGCCCGAAGTTGACGTCTTCCCTCGTCTCTTCCTCGAACTGTGTGCAGCTCGTCTATGCATCGCCCGTAGGGGCAAGTTACTGGGGGATGGCGTTCTATCGTCGTCGCAGTGACGCGCTGAGGCGGACGGGATGGGAGGCACCATGCGCACGTTCTTCCGGTACATCCTCGAAGAGCAGGACATTCGTACCCTGGACGACTTCCTGCCGCCGTATAGGAAGGCAGCTGCTCAGTTAGGCGCTGAGAACGTAGATCCATCCCGATCAACGTTCGAGGCGTGGTTCTACAACGGACGACGTCCGCAGAAGACCTTCCGAAGGGTCATCGTGGAAATGCTCGGATACAGCATCGCCGATCTGTGGACCGAGGTTCCTGCGGGAACCGTTCCGGACTTTCGCCCCCTGTCCAGCACGTCACCGACTGCACCCCATGCCAATCTCGGCATGGACCTGGATCACATGAAAAGGACGGGCGCGATGGCTGTTCAGCGCGCGAAACAGTTTCTTCTAGGAGCGGACCGCGACAGGGTGGGCGACGACACATTGGGCTTGCTCAACGACGACCTTGTTCGACTCGTCGGCGCATACCCACGGGAGCCCCTGTCCGAGATCTGGACCGATCTGCTGGAGACACAGGAGCAGGTCTTCCGCACGCTGGAGAGCGGCAGGGTTCGGCCATCACAGCTCCGAGAACTCCACTTCAACGCTGGCGTGCTTGCCTTCCTCGTAGCCAAGGGCTTCAACGACATGGAACAGCGCGACCACGCGAGCACGATGGCCCGGGTCGCCGCGTCCCATGCCAGGGATGCGGAGCATGATGGGCTGAGTGCGCTGGTCGAAGGGCTCAAGTCTCTCATCGCGTTCTGGGCTGACAAGCCCACGGACGCTCTGCACTACGCCCGGCAGGGTGGGCACATCGCGGCAAATCTCAAGGGCACTGTCGGTCTGTGGCTCCTAGGCCTTGAGGCGCGGGCGGCGGCCGTCCTGGGAGACGAGGGCACCGTGCGCTCAGCGAATCAGCTGTCCACCGAGCGTCGCGACCGCGTCGTCCTGGACGACCTCGATGAACTCGGCGGTCTACTCACCTACTCGCGAGAGAAACAGCTCTACTACAGCGTGGAGGCTGAGGCTCTGCTCGGTCACGGCGGTGCGCATCTGGCGGCCCAAGCGGAAGACGCTGTACGGGCGTTCAGCGACCCGGAAGCACCGTTCTGGGCCTTCGGTGATCTGGCTGGAACACAGTGCGATCTTGCCCTAGTCCGTCTCCACAGCGAAGATGTGGAAGGCGCTGCAGCGGCCCTCCGACCCGTCCTGGACCTGCCGTACTCGCACCGGAACAATGGCATCATCGTCTCGGCCCAGCGCGTCCGTCAGGCGCTCATGAGCGGGCCCGCTCGCACCGCCATCGCAGCCCGCCAACTTCAGGAAGAGATCGAGATCTTTCCGCCCCGGCGCCCGGCTCTGCCGGGGTAGGGCCTCGCGAGTAAAGTCCCCCGCATGTACCCGGTTAGTCGCTCAAACCAGCGCCTGAATCTCCGTGAACTCACCCTCGAGGATACGGAGGCGGTGTTCGCGATTTACGGCAACCACGAGGCCACAGAGCATCTGTCATTCGAGCCGCGGACCCTCGAAGAGGTGGGCCACATCGTGGCCCACTCCATCACCTCGGCCACAGCGACGCCACGCACTGAGTACGCGGTTGCCGTCATCGAGCGCGACAGCAACCACTTGATCGGGTTCGGCCGCTTGGCCACAGATCCGCACCAGCAGCGCGCGGCCACAATTGGCTTCGCGCTGCACCCGGATGTCTGGGGCGTTGGCTACGGTGTGGAGACCGTACGTCTGTTGCTCGGCCTCGCATTCGAGGACCTGCATCTTCACCGTGTCTGGGGAGCGCGCTCTCCGCTCAACAAGGCTTCGGCGAAGACTATGACGGGCGTGGGCATGGTCGAAGAGGGCATCATCCGAGAGCACATCCAAAAGGGCGGACAGTGGCGCGACTCCGTCGTGCACGCGATGCTTGAGCGAGAATGGGCCTCCCGCCCCCAGCCTGGCTAAGCCATCTGCAGGCTGCCACTCCTATCGGTAGAGGAGTGACGGCACGATGACCGACGTCGCCAGAGCGTTCCCTTCCTCGCCCTCATCCTCGGGGTCGTCGGGGGCCAGGGTCTGACATACGGCTTCGATCTGCAGCTCAATGCCGCGTGAGTTCTCTCGCAGGTCCATGGTCACGACGCCATCGACGGTGACCTTCAGCGGGTCGGCAAGCACTTTCGCTCGCCGCTCCCCCAGCACTTCCAGTGCCACCGCACGAGCAGACCGCAGCCGGAAGAACCGGCGCTCCAGATCGGCCGGGTCTGAGTCCGGTCTGAGCTGCGCCAGCAGCCACGACCGCTGGAACTCATCCACCAGCGCGCCTTCCTCTTGTATCAGAGCGGCCCGCCGCCGAGGTGCTTCGGGTGGCGGGCCGTAGGTCACGGAGACGCGAAGCGGATCGCGAGCGGCGTGGCGGCGACTTCTTCCAACTGCCTCCGCCGGCGCCCTCCGGCTCCGGGTCGACCGTCTTCTCTGCGGTCGGGCCCGGCTCGCCGACCGCGATCGGCTGTGACCCGCATCCCTCGACCGGAGCCTCCCACGCATCGGGATTGATCACCAGCGCGGCGAGGCGCGGTTCGGGCTCTTCTCCAGGCAGGAGGATCAGCTCCTCCCGTGTGGACCGGGTCCTGCACGTACACGGCGGCTTTCAGTCGAGGCACCGGCATCACAAAACCTTCGCCACGAAGTGCGCGCTCGGGGTGAGCATGACCGGCATGCCGACCGCCGCGCCCTTGGCATAGATCTCCACCGGTTTGTCCTGGACCCCGCGGGTGATGATGCCCGGCGCGTCCTCGCGGATGATCTCCGGGTCCGTACCACGCGAGAGCACCAGCGCCTCGGCCGTTACGCCGATCTGGGTGGCTCTGACGTCGTCATTGGGCCTCGCCCGGACGGCTAGAGCTGGCCCCGATTCGTGAAGATCCGTGACGGCTTCAAGTGGCTCCTCCTGGTGACCACCGCCTGGTCAAAGCCAGGCCGGAATGAGGCCGTTTCAAGCCGTCACTTCACATTGTGGTGCCGGCTGGGACGTCTTGGTGGGGCCGCTGAACAACGTCGAAGCCACCGGGCTCGCACCGTGAGGCGGCGCCCTGCGTTTCGAAGGCTCCGGCGCCGCCTTCGGCCCATGTCGCAGGGTTCTGACGCAGCTCCTGCTGACTTCACAGTGCTCTCGCACGCGCCGGGCGTCGAGCAGGTGTCAGCAGTAGGCGCGCAGCCCCCAGACGAGACTCCAGTTGATCTCGGTGGGACCGGAGTCGGCGGGCGCGACATGGTTCACGGAGCCGTAGTAGTCGAACATCTTGACTATGCCGCCTCCGGGAAGGCGGTTGTCCCAGTATCCGACGCCGCTCCAAGGCACCAATGCGGACTCGCCGCAGTGCAGGACGAGCTGGTCGCCGCTGCCGCTGGTGGCGCAGAACGCGTCGGGCACGGTGCACGGAGCCGCGGCCGCACGGCTGGTTGAGAAGCTGTCGGTGGCGGCGGCGCCGGTGGTCATGCCTGTCAGCGCAGCGGCCGAGAGGGCGAGGACGGTGAGGGCGGTGCGTGTCTTGCGCATGTGTGCCTGCTTTCGTGTGGGTCCGGTTGCTGTGGTGGCAGCGTGCTGGAACGGGTGTGGGAGAACCTGGGGCGAATCTTGATTGTGCCGGTGGTCGGCGGTGCGTACCACGATCGGGCACGCTGGGCCTTGTGGCAGCACTGCGCCTACGTACGCCTAACGCTTGAGGCTTGCGGCCTACCGCGGCGCAGTCCCGTCTGCGGCGGGCCCTTGCGGTCCTGACGGACATCGGCGACTCACGCGCGGCCGCCGTCAGCACCAGGCTCGATCACCTCACCTGGCTTCGACGTTGTTCAGCGGCCCCACCAAGACGTCCCAGCCGGCACCACAGTGTGCGCTCCCCCGGCGGGTGCCCCTGCGCCTCTTCGTAGTCCCAGCAGGATGGGCAGCGCGGTTGATGGGGCTATTTGAATCTGGTTCTGTCAGCGATCTGGTGAACGCCGAAATCAGCCGAGGCTGCTAGGACTGGGCAGCGGTGTCTGGCGCGGCTGGGTGCGAAGCCCGTCGAGAATGATCGCCAGATAGCGTCGCCAGAGCTCGGGACGTTCCCCGGGCAGGGCCATGATGGCGTCGATCATTGCGGCGATCGGTGCGATGTCGGTCTCGGTGACCCCATCGCGCAGCGCACCTTGAGTGCGGGCCCGTGCCACGAGGGCCTCGCAGTGCGATGTGATCTCCCGCCGCGCTCGGGCGAGGCCGGTGCCCTCGACGGCGCCGTGACGCATCAACTCGCGCAGCCCGCGGTTATGCGCGGCCCGCCCCAGGGCTCCCTCAAGGAAGCCGGCAAGAGCGGTGAAGGCGTCGCCCTCGGCCCGGGCCTTTTGTGCCATTGCCGCGATCTCGTCGAGCTCTTCGGTGAAGACGGCCTCCGCGAGCGCCTGCTTGTCGGGGTATTTCCGGTAGACGGTGCCCACTCCGAGCCCGGCGTGGTGCGCGACGTCGTTGAGCGTCGCCTGCAGTCCGCGTGCGGCGAAGACTTCGCGCCCGGCTTGGAGGATGCGTTGGCGATTGAGTTCGGCATCCCGCCTCAGCGGACGTGCCCCTGCCGCAGCAGGTTCCTCTTCCCCCCTCTGCCTGCCCATGAACTGCCCTTCCAACGACGTGATCGATCCGTAACTGGATACATCATATCCGCTTCATGCTACGGTCCTGACAGAACCGGATAGCAGATATCCGGATAGTTGGTCGGGGTGCCGCACCGCCCGTCGTCGCACAGCTCGGAGGGAAGGAGAGCCAGGGATGCAGACCGTGGTCATCACCGGAGGAACCGACGGGCTTGGAAAGGGGCTCGCACTGCACTACCTGCGCCAAGGAGCGCGCGTAATCGCCGTGGGCAGCACGCCCGCCAAGGGCGAGGCCCTTCTGGCCCAGGCGGCGACGGTCTCGGCCGTTGGCCGCGCGGTCTTCCTGCAAGCCGATCTGACGTCGGTCGCGGCGGCCAGGGACCTGGTTGCCAGGATCGAGGGCACCTGTTCCTCAGTGGACAAACTCGTTCTGTGCGCCCAGCGGTACCGGCTCTTCGGCTCGCGCACTGTTACCCGCGAGGGTTTCGAGCACAGTTTCGCCCTCGCCTACCTGAGTCGCTACGTCCTCAGTCACGGCCTGCGCAAGGTGCTGGAGTCCGCGCCACAGCCGGTCATTATGAACGTGGCAACTCCCGGTGTCCCCTTGGGCCGGATCCACTGGGACGATCTGCAACTGGCGCGCCGCTATAGCGGCTTCAAGGCCACGCTGCAGTCCTTCCGTGCCAACGACCTGCTCGGCGTGGCCTTCGCCGCCCTGCATGCCGACACCCCGATTCGCTATGTCGGCTACAACCCGGGCGTGGTGTCGACCGGCATGCCCGGCGACCTGCCACAACCGCTCCGCGCCCTCACCAAGGCATCCTTCACCCTGTTCGCCACTTCGGTGACGAAGGCTGTCACGCCGATGGCCTCTCTCCTGGACGAACCACCAGGCGAACGCTTCACCGCCTACCGCGCCACGCGCAAGCTGCCCTTGGAAGGCCCGGCGTTCGACCAGGCCAGCGGACTGCGCCTGCACCACCTCACGCACAACCTGATCAACGCGGTGTGAGGATGCGGGCTCGCAGAAGCTCGAAGGATGCCCGGCCGTACATGCTCCTCTTGAGGAGCTTGACTCTGCAGACATGGCCCTCGACCACGCCGGAGCTGTGGGCGAGGGTGAGCCCGGCGGTGACGGCGTCGAGGTCCTGGCGGAGGAAGCTGGCGAAGGATCGGATCGACGGCTGGCCGCATCGTTCGGCCTGCCGGATCCACTCAGTGAGGAGGTGGCCGCGCCGGTTTCGGACCAAGTCGCTGAAGGCGCGGGCGAGGTCGCACGCTTCAGTGGTGTCCGGGCAGGCCAGACGGACGCGTTCCAGCTCAGAGGCTTGACGAGGCGATAGCTTCTCGCGCGGTCGCATGATCCATCCGCAGATGGTGCGGGGGCTCGGGACCGGTGCCGGGGCTGGAACGGCGGTGCCGTCGCGCAGGGTTCGCACGTAGCGGGAGAGTGTCGAGTAGCCGCCGGAGAAGCCACGTTCGCAGATCTGGTCGTACAACTCTTTGGCGCTGGTGTGGCCAGCGGCGAACTGGGCCTGCAGGTAGGGTTTGAACCGGTCGAGGGGCACGTTCCTGCGGTCGCGGGCTGAGGCGAGCAGAACGTCGAAGTCGGTGTCACGGTAGCGGCGGACGGTCTTGCGGTCGAGGCCGAGACGGCGAGCGATCTCGCTGACCGGAAAGCCGGTCTCGACCATGCGGTTGATCACCTCATGTCGGCACCGGATCCGGTCCACGATAAGCGTGGTCGGCAGGAGTTCCAAGGTGGGCTGCTGTGGCTGGGCCTGCTGCTGGTGTTCAGCGTATTTACGCAGGCAGCCACGGTGCTCATGGCAGACCCGTTCGACGGCGAGTGACAGGTTGCGCAGCAGGTGCCAGCGGTCAGCTACCTCAGTGGCGTCAGGGGCGGCCTCCCTGACGGCGCGGGAGTAGGCGCTGGCCCGGTCACGGCACACGACCTCGGCACCGGGATGGCCGCGAAGCCACGCGGCCACCGTCTCGGACCTCCGGTTTGGCAGGACGTCGACGAGCTGGCGGGTTTCGATGTCGACGAGGATCGTTCCGAAGCGGCGGCCGCGGCGGAAGGCGAACTCGTCCACGCCAAGCACGCGTGGGGCCCGGTCCGGCACGGCCGGAGCGGGCAGGTGCCCAAGAAGCCGCATCCGACCTGCTGGAACTGAGAGTTTCCGGCACAATCGAGCTCCAGGCCGTCCGCCCAGTTCGGCCGCGATGGAGCGCAGCTCGGTTCGCAGGCTGAAGCTGGCCCGCTGATAGGGCTCGCTCACACCGTCGATCTGCTCAACGAACGTCCTGCGCGGGCAGTTTCCGGTATCGCAGAAGAACCGGCGTACGGTCAGCCGGAGCAGCACCGGCCTGCCGGCAACGGGGCGGTCATCCAGGTGCCGACCATAGCGGCTGTGGACCCGACGGGATGAGACACCGCAATCCGGACACGATCTCGACAAGCATGTGCTGGACAGCTGGACCATCCTCCCGTCCACGAGCTCCTCCACACGCTCCACCCTCACACCGGCAGTCCCAGGGAAGAACACGTTCTCAGCCGATAAGTACACATCCCCCATGACCAGGGGATTCCCGGCGATGCAGCCGATTGACCTTGGCGTTCACGAGATCGCTGACAGAACCTTGAATCTCCTCACCTGCTGCTCAGCCGTGGGGCAAACCTGCTCTGTTGATCTCCCCACCCTTCGGGTGACCTTGTTCGGTCCTTTTGCGTGATGTTGCCCGGCGTGTCGAATGGGCCTGGGTGTGTCGTGGAGAGCCGGCGTGAGCTACGAGTTCGGCCTGGTCGGGGGCGTGAATGCTCACGCGGGAGCAAGAAGGGAACCCAGCCTCGCCGAGTAGTGCCGGCTCCGAACTGAGAGATACACCGCTGCACGACGACCATGGTCCGAGCAAGATGGCACCGTGGACACGACTCGAAGCGGCCCCGTTGCAGATCTCGTGCACTGGCGCGGCGAGTTGGCCGATCTCATCCAGACCGTTGGGCAGAGCGAAGCGAAGGGGACTGTCACCTTCAGCCGTAGCCATGCCGCAGCCGCCGTGACAAAGGTAGCCACCGGGCTTGCACACTCCGATGAGCTCGTCGACTGGGCGAACGCGGTCCACTTCGAAGACGGAGTGGACATCGAAGACGGGCACGAAGACCTGCTGACACAGTTCCTCCTTGAGATATCGACTCCCGAGCTCTTCGAACCGATCACCGTCCCGGTCTGTCAGCGATGGCTGCACATCATTCGGGCATCGCTCGCATCAGAAGCGGAAGCGACTGGACGTTAAACAACAAGCTCAGCCTCCGTGGACCGAGTCCTCCTTGTCCGGGATCACACCGCCGTCCTGTCGCCGCACAGGGCCCAGCGTGCCGTCGGGGTTGGTGTATCCGGTGGTGGAGCAGGGGTAGGCGGCTTCCTTGCGCGGCAGCGGATCGATGAACATGGGGTTGATCAGCCAGCTGCCGGCCGCGTTGTCGTAGGCCCGGCACATGATCTCGTTCTTGTTCCGGTTGAGGACCAGGCCCGCGCCGGTGGCATCGCCGACCATCGTCACATCGGTGTCGGCGTCACCCGCGCCGATCACCAGGCGCTTCTCAGGAGGCTGCTGCTTCCAGGCGGCGGGGCCGGTGACACCGAAACACCTTCTCGTTGAGCCAGCAGCGCTTGCCCTCGATGTACGGCATGACCTTGCCCCTGCTGTCGGGTTCGCCACCGCACCCTTCCTGGGTGTAGGTGACCCGCCCCTGACGGTCGACCAGGTTGCGGATGGCGAGGGTGCGTTGGCGGTCGGCGCCGACGCCAGGTGCCCAGGCGTTGGTGACCGGAGTGCTGCCGGCTGAATCCACCCACACCTCGCAGCCCGCCTTCTTCAGGACCCGGATCAGGTCCTTGATCTGCAGGTTGTAGCGAGCGTAGGCGTGCAGGGTGTGGCTGCCGACCCGCTGGGTGGCGCCGATGGGCGCGGCCAGTGCCTCGACCCGGGACTTCCGCGCATAGGAGGTGACCACAGCCTCGGTGTGGCCTGCGAACAGCTGAGGCACCCAGGCGTATTGGGGAAGGGTCCGGCGGCTGTTCCACTCGCCCGCGAATGCATTGTGGCCGTTCATCAAGGTGGCCTCGCTACGGATGGAGAAAATCTCGTCCGTGCAGGCGGTGTCGGTGGAAGTCGGCAGTGCCGCACCGACAGGCACGTCCGTGCCACATGCCTCGGTCAGTGTCCGGTCGGCTTCCTCGGTCAACCAGGGACTGGTGTCGGACCAGCGGGCCGGTCGCAAGACCTTGTCGTGCTTGAGAGCCCAGGCGATGGCGAGGTCGGTGATGTCGTTCTTGGTGACGGTGTTGTCCCAGTCGAAGGCGGCGACCGGCCGCTTGCCATGACGCAGGTGCGGGTTGCCGCATGTTCCGTGCCCGTCGATCACTCGCTGAAGCTGCTCCCTGTTGTCGCCGTACCAGGAGAGCGAGGAAGAGAGGCGGGGGCAGTGGGCCCGTCCGGCGGCGGGCTCCGACGCGTACGTGGTGCCCGCTGGAACCAAAGACGTCAGTACGGCGACCGATGCAAGCCCGAGGACGGCACCCAGGGGAGCAGTGCCCATACGGTGACTCTCCTTCACATCGAGGACGGTGAGGACGACACGTTCGTACGACGGACGGCAGAACGTCTCGTACCGTACGCGCAACGATCACCCAGGTACACCTCTGAGCAGCGAGTCAGAGTGCTGGCGGCTAGCACGACTCGCCGGGCGCCTGAAGCTCCACGAACTCGGTCACCGCCACATCGCCGGATACCCGCACACCTGGTCCTGGACACCGGTCCATGAGGTGCCGCGTCTCACGATCGTCACCTGGTTGACTGGTTACGCAACCGCGGATTAGCCTGCGACCGTCACCAGCCGTCCGCCGAGGGTCGTGTCACCGCACACCCGGCTCCCCCACGCCCTCGCTCGGCCGCGCCCCATCGCCACGGCCTGATCGCGTCATGGCCCTGACCAGCATCCTCATGAGGAACCCATGGAACTGAACGAGTACCTGTACTTCCTGCGCCGCGCGTTCAACGGCATGATCAGCGCACTGGAGGAACTGGGCGACGAACTCGCCAACACCGTGCCCCCGCTGGCCGGGGCGAACAGCCCGTTCGCGGTCGCCTACCACTGCACTGGCGTGGCCGATTACTGGATCGGGCACGTCATCGCCGGCAGGTCCGTGGGCCGGGACCGGGCCTCGGAGTTCACCGCCGTCGGGACGGTCACCGATCTCAAGAGCACGGTGGACCCGCTGTTCGATCGTCTGCGCGACGACCTGCGGGGAGTCGACGCACAGGCGGCGCCCCGCAACGTACCGCCCGCCTCCTTCGAGGGCCCCGACCGTCCGCTGAGCTGTGCCGGCGTTCAGCTGCATGTGCTGGAGGAACTCGCCCAGCACCACGGGCAGGTACAGATCACCCGGGACGTCTTCCTGAACGGAACGGCGCGATGACTCATACGCCCCCTGTCCCGGGAGCCCCGGCCGCCGAGCCTCGCCATGTCCCGGGCTTCGATGACCTCGGCCGGGACTGGCTGCGCAACCGCCCCGGGGTGAAGTGGCACCGCGTGGATCAAACGGTGCTGCCCGCCTGGGTGGCCGACATGGACTACCCCATGCCGCGGGCCGTCGCCGAGGCTCTTCACGAGGCCGTCACCTACGGAGATCTGGGCTATCCCGACTGGCCCGACGGCAGCCCGCTGCGCCGGCTCTTCGCCGAGCGCATGACGTCCCGTTACGGCTGGGAGGCCGCTCCATCCCGCGTCCGCGAACAAACGGACCTCATACAGTGCCTGCAACTCCTGCTCCACCTGGCCACTTCCCCAGGGGACGCCGTCGCCGTCCAGACGCCGAACTATCCCCCGTTCCTGGCCACGCTGAAAACGATGCGACGTCCCGCCGTTCCGGTGCCCTTGATCCAGACTGACCAGGGCTGGCACATGGACTTCGCCGCGCTGGCCGACGGTGTGGCCCGCCACGGCTGCAAGGTCCTCCTGCTGGTCAACCCCCACAACCCCACCGGCCGGGTGATGACCCGGGACGAGCTCGAGGAGATCGCCGCCATTGCCCGACGGCACGACATGCTGGTCATCAGCGACGAGATTCACTCCGAGCTGAGCCATGCCCCCCATCGGCACATCCCCTTCGCGTCCCTGTCGCCCGACGCCGCCGCGCGGACGGTGACCATCACCTCCGCGACCAAGGCGTTCAACCTCGCCGGCCTGCGCTGCACCGTCACCCACTACGGCCCCGACCGGCTGCTGGCCACCCGCGACGCCCAGCCACCGGACCTGTATGGGACCGTCTCCACCCTCGGTGTCGTCGGTACCCAGGCGGCCTGGCGACACGGGGATCCCTGGCAAAAGGAACTCCTGACCGTCCTGGACCGCAACCGCCATCGTGTCCACGACGTGCTGCGCGACCGGGTACCGGCACTGCGCCACTGGCTTCCCGAAGCCACCTACCTCGCCTGGCTCGACGTCCGTCGGCTGCGGCTCACGGAAGATCCGGTCCAGTACGTGCTCCGCCAGGGCAAGGTCCTCCTCGACGGCGGGGAACCCTTCGGCCCGGAGTCCGACGGATATCTGCGGCTCAACTTCGCCACCTCGGCGCAGGTGCTGGACGAGATCCTCGACGGCGTCAGCACCGCGCTGGCCCCCCTCCAGGAGCGCTGAGGACGCGGCGCGGCAAGCAGCCACCCGTATCGGCTGTATCGGCCCCGCGCCGTCCCGCGCCCCATCAGCGGGCCGGGATACCCCACGACATGTCTCCCGATCCGGACCAGAGCCGAACCGAAGAAGGAAATCTCTGTGAGCGATCCACGCACGAAGACGGCCATAGTCCCCGCCACCCACTCGGGCGCGACAGGCCCGTACTCACCCGGCAGCCGAAAGGGCGACATCCTCCAGACCGCGGGCCAACTGGGACTGCCGCCCGGCGCCCCCCATCTCCGCTCGACCGATCAGTATCCCAACTTGGCCGCCCAAGTGCTTCAGGCGCTCGACAATGTCACCGCGGTGCTCACCGAGGCCGGGTCGGGCTGGGCAGACGTGATCATGGTGCGGGCGCATCTCACCGACACCGCCCACTTCCGGGAGTTCAACACTCTGTACTCCGAGTACCTCGCCACCGAGCAGGGCTCCCTCCCGTCCCGCACGACCGTGTACGTGGGCCTGCCGGCCGGATGTCTCGTGGAGATCGACGCCCTGGCCGTCCTGGGGTGACACCTCCTGTGCCACGGGCCGTGCTGCCGCAGGCCGGCCCGTGGCGATGGGGCCGTGCTGTGGCGCCGCCAGCTCCGCGGCCCCCATCCATAACGACGGCGTAACCTCGAAGCAGTAATTCCGTCACCGTATTGACAGGTGTCGCAATCGACGGCACGTTTACCCCAGCCGCCACCCCATAGAGGGGTGATGCTCATCGTGAATGCCTCTTCACGGGCCTCGAGGCCCGTCATCCGCAGAGGAACCCCATGACCCACACCGCATCCACTCCCCCTCCCGGCGGTCGAGTGCCGCGTCCGGCAACGGAGACGTCCGGCGCCGGCCAACTCGCAGCCAGACTCGAGCGACTGCCATGGTCCGGCTATCAGCGAAAGCTGCTGCTGGTCGTGGCCACGGCCTGGCTCTTCGATTCCATCGACCTCGCGTCGCTCACCTTCATGCTGTCGCCGATCAGCACCGAATTCGCACTCGACCACGCGCAGGCCGGCCTCGTGGGCAGCACGAGCTTCCTGGGCATGCTCGTCGGAGCGGTGGTGGCTGGCGCACTGGCGGACCGGGTGGGCCGCCGACGAGTCTTCCAGTGGAGCATCATCGTCTGGGGCGTCGCCGGCATCGCCCTGGCCCTGTCGTGGGACTTTTCCAGCCTGTTGGCATTCCGGTTCCTGCTGGGCCTGGGCATGGGGGCCGAGTTCCCCGTTGCCGCGGCACTGATGGCCGAGTTCCTGCCCGCCGAACGGCGCGGACGCGGCGCGGCGATTCTGGAAGGCGCGTGGCCGGTCGGCTTCGTCCTGGCGGGCACGCTGGCGTACTTCATCGTTGAGCCACTCGGCTGGCGCGCGATGTTCGTCATCGAGGCATGTCTGGCCCTATGGGCCCTCGTGATCCGGAGGTTCATCCCCGAGTCGCCCCGCTGGCTGGCCACTCACGGCCGGTACGCGGAAGCGGAGCAGATCATCACGGAGATCGAGAAAACCGTCGAAGCCACCACCGGCAAGCCCCTGCCGGAACCGGCGGGCCCCGTCATCACCACCGCGTCCGGCCCGGAACGCGGCGGAATCCGCGATCTGTTCTCCCCCTCGTACCGACGGCGCACGCTGTCCCTGTGGGCCGTCTGGTTCTGTATTCTCCTCGGCTACTACGGACTGACAACCTGGCTCGGCGGCCTCCTCACCGAACGCGGCCTCGACGTCATTCACAGCATTCAATACGTCCTGCTCATGGCCCTGTGGGGCATCCCCGGCTTCCTGTCCGCGGCCTATCTGGTCGAACGCGTCGGACGGAAGTTCTGCCTCGCCGGATACACCGTGGCCTCGGCAGTGGCCGCTTATGCCTATGGACAGGCGGGCGACCGGACCGAGCTGATCCTGACGGGCTCGATTCTCCAGTTCTTCTTCTTCGGGATGTGGTCCGCGCTCTACGCCTACACCCCGGAACTGTTCCCCACCCGCAGCCGGGGCATTGGGATGGGGACCGCGACCGCCGCCGGCCGGCTCGGCGCGGTACTGGGCCCGACGCTCGTTCCGATCATCCTGAACGCGGCCGGAGCCACAGCCGTCTTCACCATCAGCGCGGGCCTCTTCCTCATCGCCGCGTCGGTGGTCGTGGCACTTCTGCCCGAGACCAAGCACACCGTCCTGGAAGACATCTCCGGATAGGGACGCCGGATCCGAAGACCGACGTGACGCCGCCCCTGCGAGCACGGCACAGCCACCTTGCTCGCGGGGGTCCGGCGCGCGTCTGTGCTGACAATCGACGACATCGGAGGGTGGGCGCTGTGGGGCGTTGGTGGCGCTGGCGGAGAGTGGCTTTCAAGGGAAGGGTGACCCAGGCCGAGTTCGCCCAGTTCGCCTCACGGGAGGGATGGTGGTACTCGGGCTCACAGGAGCACGAGTGGTTCGGCTCCGCTCACACGTGGGACACGGTGGAAGGTCTCGTCATACGGTTCTTCACTGGTGGTCCGGTGCCCGTGCCGTTCGCCGAGGTGAGCGCGGACGAGCCGGAGATGTGTCAGCGTGCGATGGCCGACGCGGAGGCCGCCGCCGTCCGGGCCTTCCCCTGCTTCTCGGTCGCGGATTGCCTCAACCTGGCGCGGGGCTCAAGCGGTGGGGCGACGGTCCGGGCGCTGAACGGCCTGGCCGCCGTAGTACCCGACCGCTACTCCCGCGCGGTGGGAGAAGTCGTGATTCCGGCGCTCTTCGCGCCCGAATCAACGGTCCGGTCGGCAGCACTGCGGGTCGTCAGGATGGCGGCGTGGCCCGAGCTTGTACGACCGCTCGCCGCCGCGGCACTGACCGAACCCGACGAGGAGGCCGCCCGCCTCGCCCGCGACATCGTGGCCGACCTGTCCGGGGCGGACGTCCTGACCTTCCTCGTGCGGCCGTCAGCCGACAAGGAGCCGACGACCGACACCGGCCATCGACCGGACGACGACGCGCAGCGGACCGCCGGCCAGGCACGGCGGTCGCGGCAGCCCGGCTCAGCCCAAGAGATCTTCGTCTGGACACCCTGAGTTCCGGCCCGATACGCGAAGGCCGACGCGCACCGTGTGGGAGTCGGCCGTCTCGCGGCACTCGATCCATTCAGTCAGGTACTCGACGATGGACAGCCCCCGGCCGTGCTCGTCTCCGCACTCGTCGGATCGGCCCGTCGTGGACGATGGGCGGGCAGCTGGTGCGCCCCAGTCAACGACTTCGAGACTCAGCCGTCGGGCATCCAGACGCAGGGAGACGCACATGCTGGCCCTTCCATGCACGGCCGCATTGCCGACGAGCTCGCTCACCACGAGGACCGCGGAGTGCAGGTCGTCGTCGGCCACGCCCCACAGGTCGAGCTGAACGCCGACGAACCGACGCGCCTCCGGGACCCGGCAGGGCTCGGCGGGCAGGGTCATCGCCGCCTGCTGGGGTTCCCCGCAGAGCTGACCCCGGCCATCGGATACGTGGGGTGACGAATGCGTCACGCCGGGGGCTGAAAGAACAAACATGGGAAATCCGATTCGGAACGGAGCCGAACTCCAGGGACTTTCGAAAGCTCAGCCGGATCGATCGACAACCTCTACGTCACCAGCTTGTGTAGTTACTTCTGGTTGCCAGTCTTCCTCCCGATTTGTCACCTGTCAATAGGGTGACGAAGGTGAAGTGGGTTAGAGGGGAAGAAACCAGAGACTGAGCGTGTTTGGGGGGTGACGTCGTTCGCAGCCCGCTCTCGACACGGGAGACGTCACCTGTCAATATGGACGTGTGGATGAGTTCGTCTTTGTGAGTGGTCGGCTGTGCCTCGATCTGGCGGGCACCAAGCTGTGGCGGCGGAGTCTTCGCACGGAGCTGCTGAACTCCCCGGATGACATGCGGCGCTGGGTCCGCCAGGCGGAGCTCCTGGATGATCCAGGCCCAGTGGACGCCCGCGCGTTGGAGCGGCTACACCGTCTGCGTGAGGCGGTCTACACGCTCGCCGCTTCCTGGCCCCCGAGCGACCACCCGGACGCCGATGTCGGTGAGGTCCTCGCGGAAGTGAACGAAGCAGCCCGGCTGCCACTGCCGAAGCACCAGCTCGAGGCGTCGGGCCGTCTGACCCGGACCGGCAGTGTGGACGAGGTACTCGGTGCGGTGGCCCGCGACACGGTGGACCTGCTGAGCTCGGCCCATTTCGCGCGGATGAGGGAGTGCGCCAACCCGGACTGCACCCGTCTCTTCGTCGATCTCTCGCACTCCGGCGCCCGACGATGGTGCGGGATGGCCGAGTGCGGGAACAGGCACAAGGCCGCCAGCTACCGGAAGCGGAAGAAGCAAACCGCGGTCGAAGCCGCTGCCTGATGAGGGCAGGTCCTTGCCTGCGAGGACCTGGCGGCGTTCACGACGGCCTTTGCGATCACCTGGGGAGCGCGTACCGCGTGGCCCCTACCCGGAGGGTGCTGCCGTTCAGTCCGTCGACCGCAGCGCACCGGTGGGGGACGGAGGGGCGGCGACACACAGCGCCGGACCGACGGCGCGCACCGCGCGATCGCGCGGTGCGCGCCATCCGCGGGCGCTCTCGCGGTTTTGGCGCGTTCATGCACTATTCGCACACCTCTGCTCACCACACAATAGGGTGACGGTCCCCGACCATCCGCCCGTCATATCGGCCTGCCACAACAGCCTGTCGAGCGTCAGCAACCCGCTTCAGACCGCCTGGAATGTGTGATTCATCAACCCATCTCGCCCGATCAGAGCGGGAGAGCAGTCCGCAGCGCACGGCATTCGTCACTCCATTGACTAGTGACACGTTCGTACGGCAGCCTTGCGTAGACGACGAAGACAGGCCACACAGGCCGATTCCAAGCGACACGCCGTGTGGTGACCGGAAGGGAAGGTCATCTGGCTTCTCTGCCCCCGCACTCCCCGCCGCAGCCGCCACCCCCGTCGGCTGCGGCGGGGCCAGTCGTCAGCGGATCCGCAGGGTTGACCGACCGGCGCCACCGGGACCGGACCCCTACGGCGTTGCGTGGTGCGAGAGAAGAGGTAGAACGGTGATCAGACGCCGCGCATCCTTCGCAGACACAGAACTCACCGGGCGACGACGTGAGTTGCACACCCTCCGCGTGCTCCTCGACGGGATGAGTGACAAACGAGGAGGGGCGCTGGTCGTGCGTGGGGAGGTGGGTATCGGCAAGACTGCCCTCCTTCAGGGAGTGCGGCCCTCACCGGACACGCTCGTCCTCGCCATATCCGGCGTGGAGCCCGAGAAGGAACTGGACTTCGCCGCCCTCCACCGGCTCTGCGCCCCCGTACTGCCCGGCATCAACCGGCTGCCCGCACCTCAGCGTCATGGCCTGGAGGCGACGTTCGGCACCGGAACGGAGGGGCACCCGGATCGTTTCCTGGTAGGACTCGCTGCCCTCGGTCTGTTGTCGGAAGCGGCCGCGGAACGCCCCCTGTTGTGCGTCATCGACGACGCACAGTGGTTGGATCAGGCAACAGCGCACACTCTCGCCTTTGTCGCGCGCAGAGTGCACAACGAGCCAATCGTCCTCGTGTTGGCGGTGCGCGAGCCGAACGACCGCCCCGAGCTCACCGGCCTCCCGGAACTCCGCCTTGAGGGACTGGCGGAAGAGGACGCGCGCAAGCTCCTCTCAGTACGGTTCCCTTCGCCCTTCGACGGCCCGGTCCGCGACTGCGTCGTCTCCGAGGCTCAGGGCAATCCCCTGGCTTTGCTGGAACTGTCACGCACCGCTGATGTCGCCGGCGGATTCACCTCTCCTGGGACGGGGGCGCTCCCGTCTCCCTTGGAAGCCGACCTGCGAAAGAAGCTCGCCGGACTTCCCCGGAACACGCGGTTGCTGTTGCTGCTCGCGGCGGCCGAACCCACGGGGGATCCTGTGCAGCTGTGGCGGGCGGCGGGGCACCTCGGCATCACCTCTGCGGCAGGAACGCCGGCGATCGACGCCGGGCTGGTCTCGCTCGGCCTGTGGGTGCGGTTCAGCCATCCACTCGTACGGTCCGCTATCTGGCGAGACGCCTCACCAGCCGATCGTCGTACGGCGCATGGCGCGCTGGCGGCGGTGATGGCCGGCGGTGCCGAGCTGGACCGCTGGGCATGGCACCATGCGCAAGCCCTCACCGGCCCGGACGAGGACGCCGCGAAGGCTCTCGAACACTCCGCCCGGTGCGCGCGGGCGCGTGGCGGGATCGCCGCCGCGGCGGCTTTCCTCGAGAAGGCCGTCGAGCTGACGACAGAGCCTCGCGGCCGTGTCGAACGAGCGCTCAACGCCGCGGAGGCCAAGCGGGACAGTGGAGCGCTCGATGCGGCGCTGCACCTCCTGTCGGTGGCTGAAGCAGCCCCTCGTGACGATGCGACGCACGCGCGCGCCGAAGCTCTGCGGGCACGGATTGCCTTCGACCTCAAACGTGACGCCACCTCGGTTGCCGAGCTCCAGAGAGCGGCAGCGCGGATGGCCCCTCTCGACTCGGCGCTGGCCAGGGAGATCTCCCTGGAAACGCTTGCGGCAGCGATGTCTGTGGGCCGGTTCGCCCATGGGCCACGCCTGAGTGAAGCGGCCCGAGCCGCTCGCTCCGCACCCTCCGCTCCGCGGCCCGCTCGACCGCTCGACCTCCTGCTCGACGGCCTGGCCAGCCACATCAGCGACGGGTTCGTGGCGGCCGCTCCATTGCTGCGGCGAGTTCTCGACGTCTGCCTGCGGGGCGAGAAGGCGGGCAGCCCCTCACCAGACGTGTCCTGGGTGGTGTGCGGCGTTGCCATGGATCTGTGGGATGACGTCGGGTGGCAGGAGCTGGCCGACCGGCACGTTCAGCACGCCCGCACGGCAGGAGCGGTGAGGGCGCTGCCCAGCGTATTGGGCTACCGGGCACTCGCACACATCCACGCCGGAGAGTTCGCGGCGGCCGCGGGTGTCATGGCCGAAGCCCACACGGTTGACACCGACGTCGGTACTCCCGGCCTGGCCGGCATGGACGCGACGTTGGCCGCATGGCGCGGCGACCAGGGCAGCACGGCCGAACTGGCCGCCGTTGCCCACCAGGGTGCCGTCAGTCGTGGCGAGGGACGAGTCCTCACCGCCCTCGAGTACGCCCGGGCGACCCTCTTCAACGGCCTGGGGCGCTACGACGCGGCCCTGGAGGCATGCCGCCCCGCATACGATCTCGATGAGGCGGGGTTCCATGCCTGGGGCCCCGTCGAGTACATAGAGGCAGCCGCCCGATCAGGGAATGCGGGCCTCGCCGTCCCCGCGCTGGAGAAGCTCGTCCAGCGTGCCCAGGCGAGCCCCACTGACTGGGCCTTGGGGATGGAGCTCCGATCGCGGGCCCTGCTCGGCAGCGGTGATGACGTCGGCGACCTGTACCAAGAGGCGGTCAGACGGCTCGATCTCAGCCGGGCAGCGGTGCACGCCGCTCGCGCTCGACTTCTCCACGGCGAGTGGCTGCGCCGACGGGGGTACCGGCTTGAGGCGCGTACACACCTGAGCGAAGCCCACACACGGCTTACAGCCATCGGCGCTGATGCCTTCGCCGCGCGTGCCGCACGGGAACTGAGGGCGACAGGCGAGCGTCCTGGCTCCCGCCGCGCTGGAGTGGTCACCAGGAAGCTCACAGCACAGGAACTCCAGATAGCACGCTTGGTTGCCTCCGGGGCCACGTCGAAGGAGGTGGGCATCCAGCTGTTTCTCAGCCCGAGAACCATCGACGCTCATCTGCGCAGTATCTTCAGGAAATTGAGCATCTCATCCCGCCGACAACTCCGGGACATGCCCCTCAGCCCTTGACCGGCTCGACGGGAAAGGTCCAGGTGCGGTGCGCGCCGTCGTGTCCATTGTTGTTAGGCGAGAATCACCGACGCCACGAAGTACGGACAGAGCCACGCTGGGCACTGACAGCACGGTGGAGAAAAGATCTCCGTCAGCGTTGACCGAGGAGAACGACATGCGGCTCAACAGCTTCGATGAATGGTCCCCCCTCAAAGAGGTGGTCGTGGGCTCCGGGGTGAACTACACGTCCCACGAGCGTGAACTGTCGTTTGACATGGTCTTCCATGACCATCTTACCGGGCTCGACTGGTACTATCCCCGACTCAATGCGCCGGGGAACGGTTGCGGCGCGGAAGAGCCGGTACGTTCGCCCATCAAGCAGCGGTACGTCGACGAACTCAATGAGGACATCGAGGGCATTGCCGAAACGCTGAAGACGTTGTCGGTGACCGTACACCGGCCGCTGGACGTGGACGAAGCCACCACGGAGATCCGCACACCGGCGTGGTCGGCAGCCGTGGTGCCGCCGCTGAATGTCCGTGACAACACCCTCATTCTGGGTGACGAGATCATCGAAACACCACCGATGATCCGCTCCCGGTACTTCGAGACGCAGTTCCTCACTCCCATATTCGCCGAGTACTTCCGGCAGGGCGCGCGGTGGACGGTGATGCCCCGCCCGCTCATGACGGATTCCTCCTTTGATCCGTCCTACGTCAACCGCGAAGTGCCAGACAATGTCGAGCCCATCACCGACCCGCAGTCCTCCCCTTACGACGTCGGGTACGAGATGATGTTCGACGGTGCACAGTGCCTGAGGTTGGGGCGTGATGTCATCGCCAACGTCGCGACGAGGAATCACGAGCTGGCGTGCGATTGGCTGGAGCGCCATCTGGAAGGGCGCTTCCGGATTCATCGAGTCCACCGTCTCACCGACAGTCACATCGACAGCTGGCTCATCGCCCTGCGTCCCGGGCTGCTCCTGATCCGGTCCATGGACGTCGTCGACATGCTTCCGGAAAAGCTCCGGTCCTGGGACATGATCGTGCCGCCTGAGCCGGACATGAAGAGCTTCCCGGAGTACGACAACGACGACCTGATCATCACCAGCCCGTTCATCGATCTCAACGTGCTGTCGATCGACCCGGAGACGGTGATGGTGAACGAAGCGGGCCCGGAGCTGATGCGTGTGCTGGAGGGCCACGGATTCACTGTGGTGCCGGTGCGTCACCGCCATCGCCGGCTCTTCGGCGGTGGTTTTCACTGCTTCACCCTGGACACCGTCCGTGAGGGTGGAGCTGAGGACTACCTGAGCTGAGGAGAGGAGGCATGAGCGCCGACAAGCCGGCGATACTGGGCGGCACGCCGATTCTGAGCAAGAAAGTTCCTGTGACCCGGCCGACCGTGGCCCCACGTGGCCCGGAGTTCTACCAGGCCATGGACCGCGTTTTGACCTCCGGCTTCCTGACGAAGGGGGCCGAGCTGGAAGGCTTCGAGCATGAGGTCGCCGCATTCATCGGCGTGAGAAACGCGGTTGCGGTCTCCAGCGGAACCATGGGGCTCACACTGACCCTCCGTTGCCTCGGTCTCCTCGGTCACGCGGTGATGCCCAGCTTCACCTTCATGGCAACCGGGCACGCGGCTCGGTGGAACGGGCTCGAGCCACGATTCGCCGACATCGACCCCCACACCTTCGCGATGGCGCCGCGGGCCACCGACTCGCTCACCACTTCGGAGACCGCGCTGGTTCTCGCGGTGCACCCGTTCGGTGCGCCGTGCGAGGTGGATGAACTCCAAACCCTGTGCACCAGCCGTGGAATACCCCTCATCCTCGACGCGGCAGCAGCGCTCGGTGGCTGTTACCCCGATGGCAGCAGGATCGGCACCAAAGGGCTGGCCGAAATCTTCAGCCTCAGCCCCACGAAGCCCCTCACCTGCGGTGAAGGGGGATTCATCGTCACGAACAACGATGACCTGGCCAAGGAACTACGGATAGCCCGCGAGTACGGCAACCCCGGAAACCAGAACAGCGTTGTCATCGGGCTCAACGGCCGGATGCCGGAACTGTCCGCGGCCCTCGGCAGGCACAACCTGCCCCGTCTCCCCGAGTGGCTCGCACGGCGCGCGGAAGTAGCGGCCCGCTACCAGGACAACCTCAAGGACACGGAAGGCATCACCTTCCAGCGGATGCCGCGCACGGCGAAGAGCACGTACAAGGACCTCTGCGTGATCATCGACCGTGAGCTCTTCGGCCTGAGTCGCGACATGCTCGCCGACGCCCTGCGTCAGGAGGGCATCTCCACACGGCGCTACTTCGATCCGCCCCTGCACCGACAGGCTGCCTACCGGCAGTGGGCAGTCGCACCTGGTGCCCTTCCCCACACCGAGTCGGTGGCAGACGGGATCCTGTCACTTCCTCTGCTGTCCGACATGTCGGCGGACCTGGTGGATCAGATCTGTTCGGTCATCCTCCGGATCCGGGAGCACAGCGCGGAGATCAGCTGTCGGTCGGCGCGTGGTGGTGCCGGCGGATGAAACTCATGGTGATCTTCGTCATCAACGCGCGTTTCCTCGGTAGCGCCCAGGACATCCCGTACGGCGCGGCCGGCTACACGAGGACCATTGCGGCAGGACTGCGGGCCCTGGGCCACCACGTGGGCCTCATCGGCTACCGGCGGGAGCCGGCCCATCCACGAGAGTCAGCGTCCCTGCGCTGGGGGCAGCGCCTGGGATGTCCCTACGCCGAGGTCGCCTTTCACACGGAGACCCCCGCACACACCCTGCAGACCACGTTCGCCGAGGCGGTGACCCGCCTCGGCGAAGGCCGCCCGCCACCCACCCCGTTGGTCCTGTACCACCAGTCGTCCTACACACTGCCCTTCACCCCCGACGGGGTGCTCTGCGCAGTCACTCATCACGCGCCGTTCGTCGAGGACGTGGCGCGAACCATGGGAGTTGACGACTGTGTCACCGCGTTCGGCGGCGGTCGTGCCAAAGTGGACGCTTTGCTCGGTTCTCAGGAACGCGGCATGGACTGGCTGCGGGACCATCCGCACGTTCGGGTCCTGGAGTTCTCGACACTCCAGATAAACTGCCTGAGCCGACAGGGCGTCAGCGTCGGCCAATGCTCGGTACTGCCGCCGCCCCTCTTGTCTCACGCTGCTTCGCCCGAACCGGACGCACCACGCCCGCTCGCGTCCTGGATGGAGAGCGCGACGGGGCGCACTCTCCTCATCAGCACAGCCGCGCGTGCCGATGGGTTTAAGAACCTCGACGCGGTGATCGATGCCTACCGCGTCATCGAGGGCCGGGGTGATCGAGCGGCCCTCTATCTGGCCTGCGGCAGCAAGCAGGGCGCTCGTGAAGTCGAAGAGCTCCGGGAACACGTACCGCCGCACTTGCGCCGGCATTGCGTCATCGGCCCGCGTCTGCCGCACGGCAGCATGCTGAGCACGTTCCGGAGCCTGGCCGGTCGGGGTGTTTTCCTCTTCACGTCTCGGTACGAGACGCTCGGCTTCACGCCCTTGGAAGCGATGGGCCAGGGCTTGGTGGTGGCTGTTCCTGCGCCTCCTACTCCGATTGGCATGCGCGACTACGTACCGGCAGAGTTTTTGTATTCCCCGCTGGCCGGCGGTGAGGGGATTGCCGATGTAGTGAAGTGTCATGTCGCTTCCCCTCCGGCATCCACCATGGCGAGCGAAGCCGTTCGGGAACTCACGGTGCGCAACAGCGTGACCCATATAGAGGAGTACTTGACACCGATGGAACGGACATGAGGGCGGGAACTTCCCATGAAAATACTTGTCGTCGGCGGAGCAGGATACGTGGGCGGAGCGGTCACCGATATCCTGTCGCGAACTCAGCATGAAGCCCTGGTCTATGACTCCTTGGTGTTCGAGGAGACATACCTCAAAGATACTCCATTCGTCCTGGGGGACATCCGGGACCGTCAGCTGCTGTGCAAACACCTCAGGTCGGCGGACGCCGTGATCTGGCTTGCCGCGATGGTGGGCGACGGTGCCTGCGCCTTGCATCCCGATACGACCAAGGAACTCAACGAAGAGAGCGTCAGGTGGCTCGCCGAGACGTTCGACGGACGCATCGTCTTTCCTTCGACATGCTCCGTGTACGGGGCGCAGACAGCGCTGTGCGACGAGGATTCGCCTGTAAACCCGCTGTCCCTCTACGCCCGGTCGAAACTCGCGGCGGAGAACTCTCTACGCCACGGCAACGCCGTCATCTTCAGACTTGGCACGCTCTTCGGTCTCGGTGACACCTATGCGCGGCTTCGATCGGACCTGGTGGTCAACACGTTGGCCATACGCGCGGTGACCGAGGGCAGGCTGCGCGTCTTCGGCGGAGGCCAGTTCCGTCCGCTGCTCCATGTGAGAGACGCCGCCCAGGCGATCGTCGACAGTCTGGACAGCGACCGGACCGGTATCTTTAATCTGCACAAGGAGAACGCTTCCGTGCATGACATCGCGCGCCAAGTGCAGATGTGCGTCCCCGAGGTTGAGATCGAAACAGAAGACGTGATGTTCCAGGACTCCAGAACCTATCGGGTCAGCAGCACGAAAGCACGCAGGGATTTGGGGTTCAATCCCCTCCTGAGTATGTCCGACGGAATCATGGAAGTGAAGCGGCTCATCGCCGGGCGGCGCGTCAAGGACCCGAATAATTGCAGATACCGCAATGAGGAATATCTGCGAGTTGTGCATTCGAACGTCTGAGGAGAGTGGATGACTCCCATCAGGTTGAGTGGTGCGGTCATGGTGCATCCACGTCGGATGGAAGCCGCGCTGGGGCTCGTCCGGTCCGCTCGCCGAGGCTTCCTGGACATCGTGCTCGACCCCGAGCCGGAAGCCCCGGTGTCCTTGCGCACCGCCATGCGGGCCTGGGCCTCGGTACCCCGCTGGGCAACCCACCATCTGGTCCTGGAGGACGACGCCCAGCTGTCGTCGGGCTTTGCCGAACAAGCCGAGCGGGCAGCCACTGCCGCCCCTGACGACGCGATCGCCTTCTACAGCAACTGGAACGCCCGCAATGGCGGTGCCGTACGCCTCGGCGCGCTGGCAGGTGCGAGGTGGGTGACTAGCGCCGCCGAATACACACCGACCGTCGCCTTGATGCTGCCCGCCGACATCGCCGAGGGCTTCGCACCCTACGCCCGGCGGCACGGCGATGAGTGGCCCGACGACGTCGTCATGGCGCGCTACCTCAGCCACGCCGGGGTGCGCACCCTCATTGCCGTTCCCAATCTCGTTCAGCACGGCGACCTGCCCAGTCTGTCGGGCAATGACTTCCACGGTCTGCGTCTTGCGGCATGTCTGGCCCCGGACCCGGGTGATCGGCCCTGGTGCCTCGCCGACCTGGTCGATCCCGCGGTGGTGCCGTACTTCGAGTTCGGAGTCGCGCAATGCCAGATCACTTATCCCGGACAAGACCGTCGTCTCACCGTGGGCAGCCGTCGCTTCGCGCCCTACCTGGGCATCGATACCGTGAGGTGTTCAGCCGAGCTGGTCCAAGCGCTCACATCGGATCCCGGCCTGGCCCATTCGATCAGCAGCGCACTGCCGTCCAGGACCGTCGAGGAGCTGTGGAACGCCGCCTACGTCCTCGGATTCCTCGGGCAGCGCCATGGCGGAGGGGATGATGTCGAGAAGCAGATCGCCACATGGAGAAGCGATCCGCTTGTCGACTCCGCGCTCCACACTCTCGGGCCGGGGGGTCTATGCACATCGTTCGCCGGGCAGGACCTCTTTCGGCTCTCCGGGCTGCTGGGTGAGCTCACCTGGCGCGGAGTCTGCGCGGGCGCCCGCATGAAAGCCGATGCCCAACGGGGACAGCGCACAACCGGTCGGAAGCAGCCGTCCCTCACCGTGTCCATCGCCTCAACGAACCCCAGCCTCGTCCACTGCCTGGTGAACGACCTGACCGACCGCGGCCACCAGGCGCGTGGTGTCTTCCTGGACGACGAGGAAGTCGGCGAGACCATCAGTTCGTTGGGTGGCACCGACGTCCTCGTCTACGCCCTCTGTACCGACGCATCGGATCCGCCCTTGCCGCACGCACAGCGGTGCGAAGACGTGCTCAGCCACGCTCGTTCCGCCGGCATCGGTCACGTCGTCCTGATGGACCTCTCGGAGGGGAACGCCGACTGGCCAACCAGCGGAGAACTGGTCCCCGATTCCCCCGCGGTCACACGGGTGCGTCTGGGCACCCCCTACGGTCCGGAGCTCACCGGCCCCTCACCCATCAACTCTCTTATTCACCAAGCCCTTCGACGTCAGACCCTGATCCTCCGATCCGAGGCGCGGTTCCATTTGGTGCACGTATGGGACATCGCCGAACTGCTCGACCAGCTCCTGCGGTCCGGGTCGCCGACCTCCGCCCGCTGCGATCTCAGGCACAGCCGGCCGGTCAGCCTCCGGGATCTGGCCTCCGTCATCGGAGAGGTCGTACATCCGGTGGACACCGTGTTCACCTGTGAGGCACCAGGCGACCACCGCGCCGATCGCGACGCCGAGGCATCCGACGCGACCGGGCCACCGCAGTATGGTCTCGCTTGGGCACCGGCGCTGGATCTGCCCGAAGGTGTCCGCACGGTGGCCCAGTGGCTCGCCTACGAGGCAGAGGACCGACAGTGATGATGACGTCATGAGACCGGCTCGAGGGCCGATCGGCCTTCCGGACCGTCCGACGCCGACACGCCTGCTGCTCGCACTCGCACGCCTCGACGGTCGCGCGGTCCTGCTGGGCACGCTGACCGCCGTCCTGGCCCTGTCCGCGCAAGCCCTTCTGCCCTTGACCATCGGATTGACCGTGGACAGCGTCCTGGCCAGGGACACGGTCGCCCTCCACCTGCATGTCAGCATGGTTCTCGGCTGCGGTCTCGTACAAGCGGTCGCAAACGTGCTGAGCGATCGCTGGGCGGTCGCCGCCTCGCTCGCGGCGGTGTACGGGACCATCGGTCTCCTGAACCGCCAGACGTGCCGACTCGGTCGCCAGTTGGTCCATCGGACCTCCATCAGTGGGGTGGTCAGCCTGGCGGTGGGCGATGTTCCCCATCTCGGGGCAGCCATGTCGGTCATCGGCCGCGGTACGGCAGGTGTCGTGGCCTCCGCGACAGCCGCGGCGGTCCTGTGGTCCCTCTCCTGGTACATCGGGTTCGTGGTCCTGATCGGGACCGCCACGGCCGCCTCCCTCCTCGTCGCCCTGATCCGCCCCCTGCACCGCAGGCAGCAAAGCCTCCGCGCGTACCAGGGCGAACTCACCGCACATGCCGTCGACACTCTGGCGGGTCTGCGTATTCTGCGAGGCATCGGGGGTGAGGAGGGCTTCGCCCGGCGATACCGCGCCTCCTCCCAGCGCGTACGGCGTGCCGGCGTCCACGTCAGCCGTGTGGAGGCGTGGTTCGCGGCCTTCGAGGTGCTGCTGCCCGGCCTGCTGCTGGTGGGAGCAGGATGGCTGGGAGCCCACCAGGTCGCCACCGGGCGGATGAGCGTCGGTGAACTCGTCGCCGCCTTCGGCTACATAGCGTTCCTGGCCATCCCGCTGCGTGCTGTGGTCGATGCCGCGGACAAGGTGACCAAGGGGCATGTGGCGGCCCGCCGCCTGGGCGCGTTCCTGTCGCTGAACACGTCCACCCGGCCAGGGCTGCCGTTGCCCGGAGCTTCAGGGCGCGGCGAAGTCCTGGAGGAACCGGCCAGCGGGCTGTGCATCAGGCCGGGGCGGTGGACCGCGGTGGTGTGTGCCGATGCCGGGGACGCCATCACCCTCGCCGAACGGCTGGGCGGCTTCGTCCCCTCCGAAGTGTGCTACGGCGGTGTGCCCCTTCGGGAGTCGCGGCCACGAGAGATACGCCGCCTGATCCTGGTCGTTGACGACGACTCGTACTTGTTCGCGGGGCCGCTCCGGAGGGAACTCGATCCGGCGGACCGTGCCGAGCACGATGAGCGGCTTCTGCTCGGCGCCATCGCGACAGCCGACGCACGTGGCATCGTCGACGGGCTCCCGCAGGGGCTGGACACCGAGATCGTCACCCCCGCCTACGAGTTCTCCGGCGGGCAACTGCAGCGCCTGAGGCTGGCTCGGGCGCTGATGGCCGATCCGGCCGTACTGGTTCTGAGGGAGCCGACCAGCGCGGTCGACGCCCACACCGAGGCCCGGATCGCCGATCGGCTCAGGACCTCCCGTCCCCAGCGGTCGACCGTGGTGTTCTGCACGAGTCCGCTGATGCTGGACCGAGCCGATCACGTCGCCTTCGTGGTCGACGGACACGTCGTGGCCGAGGGAACCCACGATCAACTGCTGGCTGACCGGCGTTACCGGAACCTCGTGGCGCGGGGTGGGGGCAGTCCGTGAATCTCTTGCCCGTCGCCTCCACCTCGGACGTGCGGAAGCGTGTCCGGGACATGGCACGGAAGCACGCACGGATGCTGACCGTCGCGCTCACTCTGCACACCGCGGCGATCGCGTCCGGCCTCGTCGTCCCCCGTCTGCTGGGCCGCCTGGTCGCAGGGCTTGAACAGGGGAACGGTCGGCAGCCGAACGTGCTGCTGCTGATCCCGGTCTTCATCGTTGTGCAGGCCCTGTTGACCGGCCTGGCGATGGCCGTGTCGGCACGACTGGGTGAGCGCGTGCTCGCCGAGCTACGAGAGGACTTCCTCGTCGCGGCTCTCAGGCTGCCCCTGACCACCGTCGAACAGGCCGATCGCGGCGACCTGATCACCCGGAGCACCCGGGATGTCGACACGCTGACGCAGGCCGTGCGGCAAGCCGGCCCCGATGTGCTCAGCGCCGGAACCACGCTTTTGATCACGCTGTGCGCGGTGCTCCTCCTGGAGCCCCTCCTGATTTTTCCCTACCTGATCCTGCTCCCCGTCCTCGCGGTGATGACGCGGCGGTACCTCAGGCGGGCACGGGGAGCGTACCTGCATGCCAACGCGGCGTATGCGCGCCTCACCTCTTGCGTCAGCGCCACCGCGGAGGGCGCGGCCACGGTCGAGGCCCTCCGGATCGACGACCGCCGAACGGCGATCCTCGAGGACAGCACGAAGGTGTCCTTCCGGGCCGAGCACGACACGCTACGGCTACGCAACCTGTTCTTTCCGGTTTCCGACTCCGGGTATCTTCTCCCTCTCGTCCTGACGATCACCATCGGTGGCTTGAGTTACGTGCACGGGCTGATGTCGCTGTCGACCGTCACCGCCGCGACGCTGTACGCCGCGCAACTCCAGACCCCGGTGAGCCGCCTGCTGTACTGGCTCGACGAACTGCAGGTGGGCGGCGCGTCACTGGCCCGCCTGGCAGGCGTCATCCAAGCCGGTGGACGGCGACGTCCCACCGCCACCGTGCCGGATCGCGATCGGCCGAAGAGCGGTGACATGTGCGTCCGTGGCGTGTCGTTCTCCTATCGTCCCGGGCATGCTGTGCTGCACGATGTCGACCTGGACATCAGGGAGAAGGAGCGGCTGGTCATCGTCGGTCCTTCCGGTGCCGGAAAGTCAACACTGGGTCGACTGCTTGCCGGCGTCGCCGATCCAAACCTCGGCTCGGTGACCGTCGGCGGGGTGCCCCTGCCCTCCCTCTCACCCCGCGAGCTGCGGAGACAGGTCGTCCTGGTCACCCAGGAACACCACGTCTTCCACCGTACGGTCCGGGACAACCTCACCCTGGCCAAGCCCGAGGCCGACGACGTCGACCTGTGGGGCGCATTGAAGAGCGCCGGAGCCTCGGAGTGGGTCGCGGATCTCGGCATCGACACCCCCCTGACCGACGCCAGTTCCGTCTCCGCCAGCAGAGCTCAGCAGCTCGCGATCGCGAGGATGCTGCTGGCCGATCCGCGCATCGTCATCCTGGATGAGGCCACGTCGCTCCTGGACGCGACTGCGCAGCAGGAGGTGGAGGGGGTACTGGCCGCCGCCCTGCGCGGGCGGACCGTGATCGCGATCGCTCACCGATTGCAGACCGCTCACACCGCTGACCGGATCGTGGTCCTGGAGAAGGGGCGCATCAGCGAACTGGGCACTCATGGTGAGCTCCTGGCCCGCAACGGTGGGTACGCCTCACTGTGGCGTACCTGGCACGGTTGCTCGCCACCGGGTGACGTCCCACGCCGCGGAGACCTGGCGGGTCCCCGTCCATGGGATGAACGGTGAGTTCGACGGGGGTTCAGCGCCGTGGCGAAACGTTGGCGGGCCTGCGCCGGGATGTTGGCGCAGGCCCACCGGGCGGTTGGCCGGTCGGGGGTTGGGGTCAGCGAGGCATCACCGCTCCCTGGTTGGCGGGGGCGACGTGCTGGGCGTAGAAGGCGAGGTAGCCGCGGGTGACGTTCGGGGCGGGGGCGATACGGCTGGTGCGACGGCGGGCGAGTTCGGCCTCGTCGACGGCGAGGTCGAGTCGGCGGGCGTCGAGGTTGATGGAGATGGTGTCGCCGTCCTGTACCAGGCCGATGGGACCGCCGCTGGCGGCTTCGGGGCCGACGTAGCCGATGGCGGGGCCGTGGGAGGCGCCGGAGAAGCGGCCGTCGGTGATCAGGGCGACGGTCTCCGACAGGCCCATGCCGACGACGGCGGAGGTGGCGCCGAGCATCTCGCGCATGCCGGGGCCGCCCTTAGGCCCTTCGTTGCGGATGATGATCGCCGTGCCGGGTTCGATCTCGCTGGCCAAGGTGGCGGTGATCGCGTCTTCCTCGTTCTCGAAGACGCGGGCGATGCCCTCGAATTCCCACATCGCCGGTGTGACGCCGGATGCCTTCACGACCGCGCCCTCGGGGGCGAGGCTGCCGCTGAGGATGTAGATCGCGCCTTCGGGAGCCTTCGGCTCGGCACGGGTGGCGAGCAGCTCGGGGTTGGTGTTCTCGGCCGCGGCGGCGATCTCGCCGGTGGTCTTGCCCGAGACAGTGATGGTGTCGCCGTGGATGAGGTCGCCGAGTTCCTTGAGGACGGCCGGCACACCGCCGGCCTCGCCCAGCTCGGTCACGCCCCAGGGACCAGAGGGTGCGAGCTTGGCCAGGGTGGGGGTTTCCCGGCCGATCTTGTCGATGAAGCTGAAGTCGAGTTCGACACCGGCTTCCTTGGCCATCGCGATGAAGTGCAGAACGAGGTTGGTCGAGCCGGAGACCGACAGCGCGACGCGCAGCGCGTTCTCGAACGCGGCCGGGGTGAGGATGTCGCTGGGCCGGACGTTCTCCCGGAACAGGTCCACGATGCGCATACCGGTGTACTTGGCCGCGCGGATCTGCTTGTTGGTCCCGCCGGTGAGCGTGCCGGTACCCGGTAGCGACAGCCCGAGCGCCTCGGTGTAGATGCCCGCCGTGTTGCCGCTGGTGAGGGTGTCGCCGGCGCCGGGGCCAGGGAACAGCTCGTCCTCCCAGTTCTTGAGCGTCTCCTCGTCGATGGCGCCGCGGACCGCCTCGCCGACACCGTCGTAGACGGTCTCGAGGAACAGGTGCTTGCCGCGGTACTCGCCATACTTGGTGGGGCCGCAGTAGAGCAGGATGGTCGGCAGATTGAGCCGGGCCGCCGCCATGACCATGCCCGGAGTGGGCTTGTCGCCACCGGTGAGCAGGACAAGGGCGTCGACGCCGTGGCCTTCGGCCATCAGCTCGACGGAGTCGGCGACGATGTCCCGGCTGGGCAGCACGTAGCGCATGCTGCGCGCGGCGAACGCTTCACTGTCGGTGACGTGGAAGGTGTTGAACTCGATCGGCGTGCCGCCGTTCATCCGCACACCCGCCTTGACCGCGTCGGCCAGAGTACGCAGGTGCGCGTTCTCGGGTGAGAAGTCCTGGTAGGTGTTAGCGATCATGATGAGCGGGCGGTCCAGCTCCTCATCGGTGAAGCCGGCTCCCTTGATCCAGGCACGCTGGAGCGAGCGCTGGATGCCCTGGAACTGGTCCTTGCTGCGCATATCTGTCCTTTCGGTGATGGGGGACGGTGAACAGTGGTGGACACCAGGTGGTTCAGACCTCGCTCCGCGAGGCCCGCGACACCGACGTGGCGGGTTCGCCGGACGGGGCCCTGTGTGTCTCGCGGTGCAACGCGAGTGTTCCGCCGGCGGCGAAGAGCAAGAACACGCCGATGAGGATGTAGCCGGCCGAATAGGTGCCGGTGGCGTCCTTGAGGACGCCGGTCAGGGAGGGTGCGATGATCCCGGACAGGTTGCCGACGGAGTTGATGACGGCAACGCCGACCGCGGCCGCGGTGCCAACGAGATAGCGGGACGGGAGCTGCCAGAACACCGGGATGCTGGAGTAGATGGCGGCGGCGGTGACCGATACCAGCACCATGCCGATGAAGAAGATCGAGAAGAACGGGGACGCCGCGATGGCTGCCGCGCCGATGAGGGTGGGAATCACGATGTGCCACGTGCGTTCCTGCGCGCGATCAGAGCGGCGGCCCCAGAAGATCATGCAGCAGACACCCACCGCGCTGGGAATGGCGCTGATCAAACCGATCTGCATCAGCGACAGATGGGTACCGAACTGATCGCTGAAGGACTGCACCATCTGCGGCAAAAAGAACCCGAGCGCGTACTCACCGAACTCCAGGCCGAGGTAGATCAGGGCCATGTAGAGGACCGCCGGCCGCAGGAGCGTCCGCAGGATCGAATGCTGATGACGGTAGGTGGCGGAGACTTCGCCGGTCTCGGATTCGAGCTCGGCCACCAGCCAGGCCCGCTCGGGCTCGGTGAGGAACGTGGCCTGAGCGGGCTTGTCGACCAGCCAGAACAGGCACGCGATCCCGCCGAGCACGGAAGGAACGGCCTCGATGACGAACATCGCCTGCCAACCACGCAGGCCCGCCACCCCGTGCAACACGGTCATCAGCCAGGTCGACAGCGGCGAGCCGATGAGACCGGCGAGCGGCACCGCCATGAAGAAGGTCGCGGTCGCCTGGGCCCGCTTCTCCCGGGGGAACCACTGGGTCAGATACAAAATCATCGCCGGGAAGAAGCCCGCCTCGGCGACCCCCATGAGGAAGCGCAGAACGTAGAAGCTGAGGGGCCCCCGCACCAATGACATGCAGCCAGCGATGATCCCCCAAGTGATCATGATCCGCGCGATCCACAGCCGGGGCCCGAACGTGGTCAGAGCTATATTGCTGGGCACCTCGAAGATGAAGTAGGCGACGAAGAAGACCCCTGCCCCGATCCCGTAGGCGCTGTCGGAAATGCCGACGTCGGTGTTCATCTCCAGCGAGGCGAAGCTGATGTTGACGCGGTCGAGGTAGCAGACGAGGTAGGCAAAGAGCAGGAACGGCAGGATCCGCCACATCGTCTTGCGCATCGCGGCGCGCCCGACACGTTCCCCCGCCGCGCCTGGTGGTGCTGGATTCATAGACGTCAACTCCTTCATGGCCCGCCTCATTGCGGACGTCTGAATCGGCCCCCTTCCGTCACGCACGCACACACGGTGGCGTGGCGGAGTGCGGGGAACAGTCGCGTATCGACGCAAGAGAAATCCGTGCGGCGCCCGGGCCCCCGCACGGCCGTTGTTCGTCCTGGACGTCGGGATGAGCGGAAGACGCCATTCCCACACTGGACGAAGGGACCTTTTGAGCCATGCCTCCATCCACCGCTGCGAAAGCTACCCACAGAACGTCAGATCGTCAAACGATCTGACTGCTTGTATTCTCGGGAGACAGCCCCGCACGCGCCGCCGGGGGATGAGCCGCTTCAGCCGCCCTCAGGCGCGGCAAGCGGTGGCATGTCGATGGAGGACGAGGAGGTCCGTGCAGGATGGCTGGTGCGAAGAGGGGCCGTGCGACGCTTGCGACGCACCCCGTGGCGGTGCCGTCGCGGCCGGACATGATCGCCGCACGCCTGCGGCAGGCACTGGCCGATGGCGAGATCACCGAAGGGGAGCAACTCGTCGAGCCGGATCTTGTCGCCTCGTTCGGCGCCTCACGGCCCACGGTGCGCGAGGCGCTGCAGCGGCTGGTGCAGGAGGGACTGGTCACGGCCATCCCGCACCGCGGTGTCTTCGTCACGACGTTCTCGCCGGAGGATCTCGCCGACATCTACGACGCGCGACGCGCGATCGAGACCTCGGCCGCGTTGCGGCTGGCCGAGACCCAGGATCCGGCGGTGCTGGCAAGCCTTCGCGAGCACCACCGCGCCATGACTACCGCGGTCACGGCGGACGACCCGGCTGAACTGACAGCGGCGGACATGCGGTTCCACGAGACGCTGGTGGCCTGCCTGCGCAATCAGCGCCTCGAGCGCACCAGCAGGACACTATTGGTCGAGACGCGGATGTGTCTGACCCGGCTTGAGGGGCACTACTCGATGCCGCAGGAGGCCGTCGACGAGCACGCCGACATCGTCGGCGCGATCCAGTCGGCCGACGTCACGGCGGTGATCAAGGCCGTGGGCGACCACATGACCAACGCCGCGGAACTGCTGGACCGTCTCCATGCCCAGCGCACTGCCTAGATGATCAATTCCAAGGGATGCCTGCGGAGGGTGTGGGGTGGGCGGCGGCCGAAGCCACCGCGAGACGGTCAGGCGGCGGGCTGCCGGCCCTGGTCGTCGAGGTGGCAGCGGGCGGTCAGGCGCCACGGTCGACTTCGGGGTGCGTGAACCGCACGGGCTTGCCCAGCGACCGGGCGTAGGCGATTTCGGCTCGGGTGCTGTCTCCGATGTAGTCGCCGACTACGAGCACCTCATCAACGAGCCGGATCTTCGCCCGGTGCAGATCACCGAGTCGAACCTTCAGCGCCTCGGCCTCGACAGGATCAGACCACAGTTCGTTCGGCGACTTCATGTCAAAGCCCGGCTTGACGACAATCCTTCCGGCTTTGGTCTCCCGTAGATCGGCGTCGTTCATCTCGGTCATGAAGCGGGTGGAGCCGCAGATCACGACGATGCGCGGGAGGCTCAACAGCTTCTTCGCGTCGGCGAGCTTCTCCTCGGGGGTGAGCAGTTGCGGGTATGACAGTCGGGTAGCCGGGGCGCATTGCTGCGCCCCGGCCTCCTCAGAACCGTGCGTGCGACTCGTCACCGCACACGGCTCAAGCGGGCCTCTGGCCGCTCGGACTTGGTGTTCTTCTTCCGGTCCCCTGCGTGGAGTTGTTGATGACATAGCGTGTGTACCACCTCCAGGTTGCTGAGGCGGTGTGAGCCGCCCAGACTGCGGTAAGTGAGGTGATGCACGTGGATTCCTCGGTATCGAGCCGTGAACCACCTCGCCCAATCGTTGACGTCATCGGGGTCGTACCCCGCGCCTTCGATCAGGTCCTGTCCACATCTGGCACACAGTCCCTTCTGGCGGGCCGCCAAAGAGAGAATCCGTTTGGATTCGATCTCAGGGAACCGCTTCCGGGATCGACTTCTCCAGTAGCTTTCCAGCTACGGATCATCTCGGGAAGCGCCTCCCTTGACGATGACGTGCCGGACAATTCTGGTCCAGGCGAACTTTGGCAGATTCTTAGACGTCATCTCATTTGGGCTCGCCGGTAGCCTGGTTGTGTGTTGATGGTTGAACGTCTGGTGCCGGACGGGTTGTGGGAGTTGTTTCAGCGGGTGGTTCCGGAGGTGCCGCCCCGTCCGCAGGGCGGTGGCCGACGCCGGTACGGAGATCGTGAGGTGCTGGCCGCGATCATCTTCGTGGCGACCACTGGCTGCACGTGGGCGCAGGTCCCGCCCGTGTTCGGCCCGTCCGGTGCCACCGCTCACCGCCGTTTCATGGAATGGTCCCAGGCGCGGGTGTGGGCGAAGCTGCACCGCCTGGTCCTGGATGAGCTCGGGTCGCGCGGTGAGCTGGACTGGTCGCGGTGCGCGATCGACTCGGTGAACATGAGGGCCCTCAAAGGGGGGACCTGACGGGTCCGAATCCCGTGGATCGGGGCAAGAAAGGCTCGAAGATCCACTTGATCACCGAGCGGACCGGATTGCCCATCTCCATCGGGATCTCGGGCGCCAACCTTCACGACAGCCAGGCGCTCGAACCGCTCGTGCGCAGCATCCCGCCCATCCGGTCCCGCCGCGGGCCTCGCCGCCGAAGGCCGGCCAAGCTCCACGGCGACAAGGGTTACGACTACGACCACCTGCGCCGATGGCTACGGCAGCGCGGTATCCGACACCGCATCGCCCGCAAACGCATCGAGTCCTCCAAGCGGCTGGGACGGCACCGCTGGACCATCGAACGCACGATGTCCTGGCTCGCCGGATGCCGACGACTCCACCGCCGCTACGAACGGAAAGCTGTCCACTTCCTGGCCTTCACCAGCATCGCCTGCACCCTCATCTGCTACCGCAGACTTACCAAATGAGATGACTTCTAAGTGAGGAGATCGATGATGCTCGCGCGAACCGACCCCTTCCGTGGGCTGGACCGGTTCACACCAGCAGGTGCCAGGCACCACGGCACCGCATGAGGCAGCCAAGCCATGATCGCGTCGACGCGTCGCGTGGGGACGGCGTGCTGCGGCCGTGTATCCCGGACGCCGATCAGGCCAAGCCCCGCAAGATCGCCGCCAGCGGCGGCGCCCCGTACACGTACATCAGCGGCTGATGACCGCGGCAGGAGACGGGCACGGCGGCTTCCGTCCGCCCGCATCGCCTCTGCGCGGCCACCCATTCGGAAAGGAAGACGTCATGCGCATCCACTGGGACGCGTTCATCGCCGCGATCCAGGAACGCGGCGAATATCCCACACCGCAGGAGGCAGAGCGAGCCTCCCGCGTCGTCTTGGCACTGCTGGGCGCTCATCTGGTGGGTGAGGTACGCGCCGAATTGGCCGACCGGCTGCCCGAATCGCTGGCGCTGATCCTCCTCAGTCCCCTCCAGGCGCACGAACCACTGTCACCCGAGCGGTTCATCCGGGCGACCGCAGCCTGGATCGAAGGCGCCACCGAGAAAACCGCAACCTGGGACGTCAGCGCGGTACTCAGCGTCGTGGCCGATGTCGCGGGTGATGACCTGATCAACCGTACCCTGCTCCAACTCCCGCCGGGCTACGACCTGCTCTTCGGACGCCCACAGTCAAGCTGACCACCCACCGCGGGCCTCTGCCGGCACCACAGCAGAGACAATGACGGGGATGGACGCGAACACCGCTCCGCGCCACGGCCGACAGGGCCCCGGGCCGAGCCCTGGGCCGCGAGCACGTGGACTACCAAGCCAGGGCCGGGGCATCGGGCAGGCGATGCAGCCGGCGTAGTATAAGCGGCAGCTCACACCCGGGCCCGTGTGTGCGAGGTACGCCAGAGGCCGGATCGCACAGCGACCGCCCGCCGGGAACTGACCGAGCTCGCCCCGACCGGCAAAGCCCGGCTCTGGGAACCCCGCCGCCTGCGGCTGCGACTGTTCTCCACCGCCGCCCAGCTCGTCACCGCCAGCCGCCGCTACCTCCGACTTGCCCGGCATCGGCCCTGGACCGACGTGATCACCCTGCCCTGGACCGACTCCAAGCCCTCCCCAACCCCGGCTGACCAGCGCCTTCCCATCCCTGCGAGCAGCACCACCCCGACCGGAACCGTGGAACCCGGCGCACACCCGACGCGACAGCCGCGCACACCTGCCCAGACCCCGAAATCCCCACCGACCCCCACCGCAAAGGGGCCCATCAGCAAGCCGACGGCCCCTCATGAACAATCGAGGTTAGCCCAGGAGGGCGCCCCCGCGCTTCGAGGACCGAAATCAGCCCGGCAGGCGGAAGGATCATCCCCGCATACCGTTCACACCTCGGGGATGGCAGGGATGGCGACCGAGGCGCAGCAATTCACTGATGCGGAACGTCCCGTGGCATCGTGAATTGGAGCGCCGAACGGCCCGGGACAGCGCGTCCTCAGGCCACACACCTCGAGGGTGAGTACGGCACTCGAGTTGAAGGGTCCGTATTCCGTCGAGCCGCATCGCTTAGTGTCGGAACAATCCGCACCTCTCCGGAAAAGACCTCGCACCGGCCGGAGAAAGGACATCCGAGGCACCGAATACTTGCCGCACGGGCCCCCGGACGGAACCGCTCATGGGAAACCTTTAGTACCACGGAACGGACAACACGCGAAGCTACTTACAATGACTGGGGCACCGATCGGCCGGTCGTGTTCAGCCAACGGTGGCCGCTTTACTCTGCCGAGTGGGACGACCAGTTGCACCTCCTCGCGAGGAACGGCTACCGCGCGAGGAGGGGTGGCAGGCGATCGGGCCAGTCGCGGGACGGCAACGAACTCGACACATACGCCGACGACCTCGCGCAGCTGATCGAGAAACTGAACCTGCGAGACGCGATTCTCGTGAGCCACCCCACCACCGGCGGCGAGGTGACCCGCTACATCGGCAGGCACGGTACGTCCAGGGTGTCCAAGGTGCTGCTGCTGAGCGCGATCCCCCCGGCTCATACAGATCGCCGAACAACCCCGAAGGCACGCCCATCGAGGTGTTCGACGAGATCCGCAACGGGCTCCCCACCGACCGTTCGCAGTTCTACGACCTGAGCGCGAGCTTCTACAGGGCCTACCGGAAGGCTCGTAGGTCTCGCAGGGCGTCCGGGACATGTTCCGGATGTGGGCAGGTGGGCCTGAAGGCGGCCTACGACCCCGACAAGGCATTCTCCGAGACCGACCTGACGGAGGACCTGGGGCGCATCGACGTCCCGACGCTGATCGTGCACAGTGACGATGACCAGATCGTTCCGATTCTCGCGGCCGGCAAGAAATCCGTCGAACTCGGATTTGCGCGACTGCACACGTTCAAAGTCCGAATCAGTACCGGCACACCAATGGTGTGTTATCGCGTAAGGAGCGCCAGATGGAAATCAAGAAGATCGACACGGCGGTTGTGTTCACCGACCCGCAGAACGACGTGTTGAGCGAGGACGGAACGAGCTGGGACGCGGTGGGAGCGAGCGTCACAGAGAACAGGACCGTCGAGAATATGGAGCGAATCTTCGAGGCAGCGAAGGCGGGCGGATACGAGGTCTTCATTTCGCCCCATTACTTCTACCCGGTCGACTATGGATGGCGAATGAACGGGCCGCTCGAGACAAACGAGCTCGAGACCCGCACGTTCGCACGGACGGGACCGCTCGATCTGACCGGATTCCGAAACTCTGGTGCAGACTGGCTGGACCGCTTCAGGCCCTATATCGAAGACGGCAAAACGGTGGTCGCCAGCCCGCACAAGGTATTCGGACCGGAAACCAACGACTTGGTACTGCAACTGCGCAAACGGGGAATAGGAAGGATAATTCTTGGCGGGATGCTGGCGAACATGTGCGTCGAGTCCCATATGCGTCACCTCATCGAGGAGGGATTTGAGGTCACCGTGGCCAGGGATGCAACAGCTGGACCCCGACACCCGGTCTGGGGCGACGGCTATCAGGCGGCGATCATCAACTACAGTTTCTGGGCCAATGCGTTGCTGTCGACTGACGAAGTAATCGATCGAATGCACTGAGGAGTACGCAGCCGACATATACCACGAACAAAGGTTCGGGTGGGAGTGAGAGGGGGAAGCTGTAGAGCCCCAAGACACCGTGGACCTGGTTGGTCAAGCCGTTGACACCACCGGCGTAGCCATCGTAGTCGTGGGAACGCTCTTGGCGACCGTTGTCGCGGTAATCCGGCTCGCTCGCCGACAGGCGGGTCTGTATCGCGGCTATCGCCGTCGCGTCGGGCGGTCGATCCTGCCGGAGCTGGAGTTCCCCCGTGGGCGACGATATCGTCCGTACAGTCGCCGTCACAAAACGACGTTTGTGAGCGTCGGAGTACTGGCCGTGATCGTGGGCATCCGCACCTTCCTCAGCTTTTCTCTCGAGCTCGAGATCACCGGGCGACGGCCATGGCAGAAGCCAGTGGCCGATGGCGAAGACTGAGCGTTTTCAGAGGACGTCCCGATTATTTGAGGGATAGTTCATGGGTTATGCCAAGTTATGGGTGTTTCGCCGGTTGCTCGTTTCGCGAGGTTCGAGATCATCGCGAGTCGGTTCATGCTCTCCGAGTGGGCGGGTTTGGCCTCGTAGTCGCGGGCGAGTCGGCGGTGCATCATGATCCAACCGAAACTTCGTTCCACGACCCACCGCCTCGGGACCACCGAGAACCCCTTGACCTGGGTGTTCCTCGGGACGACGTCGACGTCGATGCCGAGAGTGGCGCCGTGTTCGATGGCCTGGGCCTTGTAGCCGGTGTCAACTCAAGCCTTGGTGATCGTGGGGTGGTCGGCGGCGATCTGGGTGAGGAGTTGTTTGCCGGCCTCATTGTCGGAGATGCTGGCGGCGGCCACCATGACCAGGAGTAAGAGGCCGAGGGTGTCGACGACGATGCTGCGTTTGCGGCCCACGATCTTCTTGCCGGCATCGGTTCCCTGGGTGTCGGTGGGGACGCTGGGGGCGGTCTTGACGCTTTGGGCGTCGATGACGCAGGCGGTGGGCTCGGCGGTGCGTCCTTCCTGCTCGCGGACCATCCGGTGCAGGTGGACGCCGAGTTTCTCGACGGTGCCGTCGGCGATCCAGTCGCTGAAGTAGCTGAACACGGTGGTGTGTGGCGGGAAGTCGTGCGGAAGGTAGCGCCAGGGGATGCCGGTCCGGTTGAGGAAGAGGATCGCGTCCATCACTTCGCGCAGGTCAGTGACCTTGCCGCCGAGGTTGAGCGAGGTCTTCTGCCGCTCGGTCCGCTAGGCCGTCAAGGTCGGCTCCATCAGCGCCCAGCGGGCGTCGGACAGGTCCCTCGAGTACGGCTGGCGCTGCCGCGAAGGGGTCATGGGGATACTCATGCACGGGGCTCTTGGTCGGGCATATCGCTCGATCAGGCGAGGCAAAAGCTAACTTCAGGCGCGCATTCGAACCGGACAGGAGCTATCGGTAGAAAACAGGGTAAAGAGCAAGGCCAGGTGTGCCTCGACCGAAGAGACATACCGATCGTTCTGCCTGCACGCGCCGATTCCCGGCAAGCGCCAACTATCGCAAACCGCCGCATAGATGACACGAACGTCCCCTCAGAAGCAGTTTGCCGAAGCGGCTCGCTTGGGAATTTACGAGTAGTTCTGTGAATCCGGATGTCATCTTTGATTCAAGGCTCTGGTTAGGTCGCGGTTGCTTCCGGGGCAGCTTCGAGGTCTGCCTGACTCTCTTCCAGTGCAGCGGTCAGCTCTACGTTCTGCTGCTCCAACCTGGTTACCCTGCACTGGAGTTCGTCGATGTCGGCGGGGGCGCCCAGCCCAGACTCCTGCCAGGCTTGAGCGTCCATCGCCTGCGACAGCCGCTTCTCGAGCTGCTGGACCCGGGCAGCGAGTCGGGTGTTGCGGGCCTGGGCGTTGGCGAGGTCGGCCTGGAGTGAGGCCATGCTCACCGGCGACGGGCTCGCTGAGTCGTGCCGGCGTGGTTCCAGTTCGGCGGCGTGGACCAGGGCGAGGAGGTCGCGGTGGCGATAGAGAAAGGTTCGGTCCACTCCCGCCTGCCGGGCAATGCCGGTCGCCGAAGGCGCCGGACAGTCGAGTCCCCCAGAACCGAGCAGGCGCGCGGATCGCGCACCCGCTCGATTCGTCATATGTGGGTGAAGATCTTCTCGGCGTCGAAGCGCGAGATCGGCTGGCGAGAGACGCGCGTCTCGTCCGGGTACCCGAGCACCATGAGCAGCGTCGTGGTGAAGTCGGTGTCGGTGAGGCCGAACGCTTCGTCGATCGCCGCGCGGTCGAACCCTTCCATCGGGGTGGCGTCGACTCCGAGGGAAGCGGCGGCCATCATGGTCGCGCCGACCACGAGGTAGGTGTTCTTCTCTAGCCAGTGGAGCACGTCGCCGCCATAGTTCTCCGACTGGATCTCCACGAAGTTGGACGCTCCAGCCTCCCATCCCTTCTGGATCTCCGGGTCCGCGAAGCGACTGTCCGCGCGCTCCTTCGCGAAGATCTCCTGCAAGTGCTCGTCGGGAATCGTCTTGCGGGTCGTGAACACGATCGCGTGCGACGCGTTCCGCACCTTCTCCTCGTTGTCCGCGAAGCGGCCGACGAGAGCGTTCGCAAGCTTGTCCTTGCCGGCCTGCGTCTCCAGCACATGGAAGTGGTTCGGCTGGATGTTGAGCGTCGTCGGCGAGGTGCGTAGGTAGCGCAGCAGGAGCTGGAAGGTCTCCTTGGGGATCTTCTTGTTCGGGTCGAAGTAGCGGGTGAGGTGCTTGGTGATCAGATTATTGAGATCCATGCCTGGTTTTCGTTTCGTTGTCGAAGAGATCGGGTCAGGAGGTGGTTTCTGGGCGTTGGAGTCACGTCAGTACGTGGTGAACATCGCTTTCATTGGGGCGACCTCCGTGCCAGTCGACGCGGTTTCGACGTCGCTGGTTACGCGCCCGCACCGGGGATGTCGACGACGGTGTCGTTGACGTTGTTGAGGTAGTTCGTGAGCAGCGTGACGACCACGACGGTGACGATCGCCTGGATCTCGGGGTCCGTGTACCCGGCCTCGCGGACCGCGGCGATGTCCTCGTCGCCTACCTGGCCGCGGGTCTCGATCACCTGCTGGGAGAAGCGAGCGACGGCGGCACGCTTGGGATCGGTGGAGCCGCCGGTGCGGGCCAGCTCGATCTCCTCGGTGGACATGCCTCCGAGGTTCGCGGAGATGTATCCGTGCAGCGCCGAGCAGTAGTCGCAGTCGTTGGAGTGGGACGTGGCCAGCGCGATCGTGTGGCGGGTCTTCGCGTCGAGGAGCTTGGCGATGCTGCCCTGCAGGCCCATCACGATCTCGAGGACGGTCGGGTTGGCGGCGAGCGTGGTGAACATGCCCGGAGCGAAGCCGAACTGCTTGGCGATGGCGTCGAGCGTGCCCTGCGCCTTGGCGTCGATGTCGGTGAGCTCGGGCGTGCTGAGACGAGACATGGTGGTCGTCCTCCGGTCGGTATCAGTCTGGGCTGCTTGGCCCACTTGCAGTGAACACGACGCGGAATGGGCTGTCAAGCCCAATCGACTCGGATTGGGCTGCTCAACCCAATCTGTGGATAGGGTGGTGACATGCAGATGAACGATGGATCGCGTGGCCTCCGCAGGCTCACGGGCAGGGGGCTGGCGACGCGAGACCGCATCCTCGAGCACGCCGCGGACTTGATCTACACGCGCGGGGTCCACGCGACGAACAACGAGCTGGTGCGAAGAGCAGCGGGGGTCAGCGGCTCGCAGCTGAGCCACTACTTCCCGAACAAGGAGAGCCTGGTGCGCGCCGTCATCGACTGGCAGGCCGAGAGCGTGCTCGGCTTCCACCGAAGCGAACGGTTCGCCGGCTTCGACACGCTCGAGGCGTACCAGGAGTGGGCGGACTTCTTCGTCGTCTCCGGTCGCCCGTTCGAGAACGGCTGCAGCCTCGGATCCCTCGCGAGCGAGATCGTCAAGACCGATCTGGATGTCCGCGACGACCTCACCCGCGTCTTCGCCGAATGGCGGGACATCTTCCGAGCGGGACTCGAGCGGATGCAAGATGACGGACGACTCGACGCGTCACCGGATCCGGCGCGACTCGCACACATGCTGATCGCCGCTTACCAGGGAGGCAGCCTGCTCGCGCAGATCGCCCGCGACGTAGCGCCATTGCGTGACGCGCTGTATGCCGCGGTCGAGCATCTTCGCGCGTACACAACGTCAGACGACATCGTGATCGCCAGCTCTGCATTGCGTGACCGTGCACGCGACGTCGTCCACTCCGTAGAGAACGAACTCGGCCAAGAAGCCCTCGACCACCTCGCAGCCCTGCGGTCGGATCTGGACCGCTGAGTCCCCGCCGACCTCCGCCGCCGCTGCGCCGGGCTCCCCATAGCCAGCGACAAGCAGCGGGCACTTGCCGACGTGGTGCTCGCCGAGGCGGACCGCCGGCTGTCGACACCGGCGAGACGCACCATGCGCTGCGTGCACAACCGCGCCCGGCTCGTCCGCGCCATGTACGAACGCCTCGACCGACTGCGAGCTGTACCGCCCGCGCCTACCTGACCACACGCCCCCTGAAGCTCACCCAGCCCCTCCCCCATGGGCCCGCGCGGCACGAAGCCCCTGGCGACCTGTCGGAACAGGTCGCCAAAGGCTTCCCACCGGGGAGAGCCGCTCGCCCGGGTCACTTCCCTTCGCCGCTGATCTCCGCACGGCCGGCCATTGGCGCGGCCGCTGATGTGTCCAGGGCCTGCCCCTGTTCGGGAGCGGGGTATTGGGCCGCCCATCCGTCCAGCAGCCGCAGGTACGCCTGACGCCGCGGCGGCCGCGGTTCGGACCGGCCGTTCTCCCAGTTCTTCAGGGTCTGCACCGTCGTGCTCAGGACCTGTGCCACCCGGGCCTGCGTGACGCCGGCCGCTTCCCGCAGCCGGGCCCGCTCCTCGGGCGGCGGCATCTGCGGCTCCCCCTGCAGCAGCGCGTCAACCGCACTGAACAGCTCATCCTCCGTCGGCATACTCCACCTCCACCCTGAACACTACCACGGATTTAACCCTGAATTTACATTATGCTTATCCTTGAGTTTGGGATCACTGTGGAGTGATCACCACGTGGGGAGGCTCGATGGCGCGAGAGACGGACATGGGCACAGCCGCGCTGTCCGACTGGACCAGGTGATCCTCCCCACGTGGACGAAAGACGCCATACGGCAGGACCGGCCGACCGTGGTCGTCGTCGGCCGGCAGCCGGGCGCCGGGAAGACCGCGATCGCGGACCTGGTGCACGCGGCGCTCAACCACCCTGGCGGCGCGGTGCGGATCGGCAGCGACCTCTGCAAAACGGCGCACCGCCGCTACGCCGAGCTGCTGGCCGCCGACGTCCGCACCACCGGGGTAAAGGTCCGGCCCGATATCCGCGGCTGGCAGGCCGCTGTAGAGGACTACGTCCGCGCCCAGCGCTTCGGCGCGGTGGTCGAGTCGGACCTTTCCGACCCCGAGGACTTCCGGGCCTCAGCTGCCGCATACCGGCGCGTCCGTACCCGACTTGAGGTGGTGGCCCTGGCCACGGCGGAAGCCTGGAGTCAGCTCGAGACCGTGGCCCGCTTCCTGTCCGAATCCATCGACGGCGGCGGCCGGTACGTGTCGTGGGAGAACCACGACGCCTGTTCGAAGGGGATGCTGCGGACGCTGGCGGTCATCGAGGCCGAGCACCTGGCCGACCGGACCACCGTCGTACGCCGCGACGGCACGGTGCTCTACGACAACGAGCTGATCGACGGGGCATGGCGGCGGACAGCGGCGGACCAGGCCGTGGCCTATGGCCGGTCGCTGCCCTGCAGCGCCCGGGAGACGGCGGCCTTCCGCCGCGAGCTGGCCACAACCGACGAGCGTCTGCACCGCGATGTGCGCTGTGAGGACCGGCGCCTGGCCGTCCTGCGGGACGCCGAGCGCGCCGCGGCCCTAGCGGAGCCGGTTCGCCGCATTGCCCAGCCCCGCCGGGACGCGCCAGGCGTGGACTATCACCGGCTCTCGGCTGAGGAACACAAGCGGGTCTTCGAGGAGCTGATCGCGCCGTCGTACCTCAACGGCATCATCAGCCAGGACGACCCGCGAGCGGCGTATGTGCTGGGGCAGCCCGGGGCGGGAAAGTCGAAGGTCGCCAGGACCGTCAAGCTGCGATGCGGCGGGGGACCACGAAGCTGGAGGGCGACGACTTCAAGGCCTCGCATCCGGACTACTACCAACTGCTGCAAGACGACCCCCGCAACGCGGGCAGGGCGATCCGGACCGGCTACCGGGCCTGGTCCGCCGACGCCGAGGCATACGTACGGGGCCAGCGTGGCGATGTCCTGATCGAGGGCACGCCAGGCAGCGCGAAAGAGTTTCTGGCCAGCGCGCTCCCGTTCGCGACCGCCGCCTACCCGGTCGAGCTGGTGGTCCTTGCCGTGCGGGCGGCCGACAGTCGGCTGGGGACCGCGCTGCGGTACGCCCGTGCCCTGCAGATCGGGATCAACGGCCGGTTCACCTCCCGGACCGGGCATGACACCTGCTTCGGCGCACTGGCCGAGATCATGGAGCTGGCGCACACTCATCCGGCGATCACGGCCGTGACGGTGATCCGCCGGGATGGCCAGGCGCTGCTCCGCCAGGAGCGGCCCGCTGTCGCTGCCCCAGCACCGCCGCGAGCTGGACCAGATCGCCGAGCTGGCCCGCCCGTTGATGCCTGCGCGGGTCCAGCCGCTGCCGATCGACCGTCCGCAGCCGACAGCGGTTTCCCTGCTCCCTGAACCTGCCCGGGGCTACTGGTCCTTGAGTGCTTGCAGCCGGGCGGCGTAGTCGGCGGCGATCCGGGCGGCTTCCTCGGGGCTGGCCTCCTCGGCTCTGGCCTGATCCTCCACGGCCTTGTGCCGCGCGGTGCTCAGCTCCTGGATGCGGTCCTCATCGGGTACCGGGGCCCGGCGCTCGGCGGCGATCCGTGCCGCGTACCAGGCCGTCACCTCGCGTACGGCGACGGAGCTGAACCACCCTGCCTCTCAGTTCTCCAGGAGGCGCCGACGCCACCATCCGCACGCACCCCATGAACTTGCCAGCATGAGGTGGGGGCTGAGAGGAGCGGCCCGGCGCTCGAATTCCGAATCGAGCCTGGAGACGAGCCTGCCAAGGTCTGCCCTGGCACCGTGGGGAAGCCACAGCAGCACGTCCTCCAGTCGATCTCGCGCCACGAGAGGATCACAGCACTCGCAGGCCATCTCCGGATCCGGCAGTACGCGCCCCGGCTGTTTCAGATACCACTGGCACTCGGCCAGGGCAGCAGCCACAGCCCCTGGCCATAGTCGGTCCTCGTCGAGCTTCCGGATCGCCACGCGAGTCGCCGCAGACACACCGCGGACCCGGCGAACCGGAATACCTCTTCTGGGCTGCCAACGCTTCGCGCGCAGCCCTTTCGGACGCCTACGTGGCATCGGCCTTTCGGGTCAACATGCCGTCATCCTGCCACGGTCCGGGCGGCCTCCGCATGTGGTCAGAGCCCGCACCATGGCAGGTGTGGGCGCGTTCCCGTCGCGTCAACCTCCTGATGGTCCACGTACCGGATCGGGCCCGCTGGCGTCACCCATCAGGCGCTCAGGCATGTCATTGGGTAGCTATGAGCAACGGATGTCGGACGGCTGGGGTGGCCGCCGCCCGGCATCCAGGGTCTGATCAGTGGGCAGCGGCCAGTTCTTCGATGTGTTCGGCGAAGCCGTCGGTGGGGAGCGGCAGCTCGACGCCGTCCACGTACTCGATCGCGGTCGGTACGTATCGGACGACCGCTTCGGCTGCCTCCGGGAGTACGGCCATTCGTACGGTGGCCGTGGGCTCTTGGCCTTCCCGGCCCAGGTCCAGACGGTGCATGAGGACCTCGTGCACCGCGGGGGCGGGGGTGTGCCGGTCGGCCACCATCTGCCGGTACCAGCATTCGGCGGCCAGTCCTTCGCCCAGAGCGAGGTGGTGGAGGTACAGGCAGTAGGTGGCGGTGGAGTTACCGGCGCCGGCGGCGAACTGCCACCAGAACTGGGCGGAGTCCTCACGGGCGGCCAGCTGCAGCACGCACCCGAGGATCACCGCGCCGTCGGGCTCGAGGGTCCGGTCCCCGATGAACGAGGACATCTCCTGGAGCGCGCCCTCGTCCCCGACCACCATGCGGCTCACCGCACGCAGGGCGCCGGCGGCGTCCTCGAGCAGTTTCTCGTCCGGCTGCCACCCCTCACTCGGCTGCTGCCGCGGTCTGGGCAGCGCTGACTGGGCCCGTGCGGACTGCACGGTGGCGTCGTAGCTCAACGCTCCGAGCACGAGACGGCCGGCGACGCGCGCGGCGATCCGTTCCTCGGCCGCGGCCAGCTTCTCCGGCGGGTAGAAGCGAGGCTCCAGGCGGGCCTTGGCCAGCATCCGGTCAATCGGTTGGGTGCCCATCACGGATTCCTTCCTGCTCGTCCAGCCCGAGGACCTGGCGCAAGCGCCGTCTGGCGTGGCGCGCGGTGGACCGGACCCCGGCCGGGCTGATGCCGAGGATGCGTGCGGTGGTGGCGGCGTCGTATCCGAGGCTGTAGCGCAGGATGATGACGTCCCGCTGCCGGTCGGGGAGGTCGTTGATCGCCTCGTAGACGAACAGTGAGGTCTCCAGTTCGCCGATCGGGTCCACGGCGTTGCGCAGGTCGCAGGTCTCGAACGCGGCGACGTCGGCGACCACGGGCCGGCGGTTGCGGCGGCGGGCCAGGTCGATGGTGCGGTTCTTGACCACCTTCCACGCGTACGCCTCGGGCGTCGGCTGGGTCAGTACGGTCTGCCAGGACAGTGCGAGTTGCTCGAAGGCGTGGTCGACGGCTTCCTCGGCGTCCGCGTTCGACCCGAGGTGTATCTCGGCCCAGCGCACGTACGCGGCGCGGTAGAGCTGGTGGAACGCCCTGAAGTCCGCGGGGAGAGCGACTGCACCAGGCGGGCGCCTCAAGCTCTCCTCCGGCGTCACCGGCTCCCCTCCCGCTGACGAAACGTTCACGGCCTTTCGGCCCCTTCCAGTTGTCGCGGACGATGCCTCGGTCGGCACCAGAGGACCGCTGGAGCCCTCCACCCTCATAGCGCCCACAAACGGACGATCATGCAGGAGACAACCGGAAAATATTTACTCAGCGCTACCGATGCGTCACCATAGGTTCGAATTCGGCATTCTCCTCGGGTCGGGATGCCGGGGGCCGCGGGCCTCGCGATGGCCAGCTGCTCCGACATCACCACTCACTGCCCTCCATATACGGGGGCGCCCGGTGCCGGAGAAAGGCAGTAGAAGCCCCGGCGGGCCGTGTGTCGCCCGCCGGGGCTTCCTGGTGGCCTGCTCCTACGGGGGAGGCAGCAGGCTGGCATGTGAGGCGGCGCCGGTCTGATCAACTTGCCGCAGTGCGTCGGACAACTCGCCGGGATCAACGAATCGCAGGCGGGTGTGGTGCGGGATGCTGAGCCACGTGGCACAGATGGATCCACGCTGGCCTGCCGGCACCAGGAGCCACGAGCCGGTTGTCAGGGAGCGGGTGCCTTGAGCGGTGCACCGGCGAGCGGTGCCGGCGGGCACGTGGACGATGAGCTCCTGGCGGACGTAGTCGGCCAGGACCGGATAACCGCGGTCCATCGGAAGGCCGAGGCGGGAGAGCGCGGCCAGGCCGCGTTCCAGCGGCGCGATGACGATGGCGTCCCACTCCAGGCCGCAGCCCACCAACACGGTGGAGTGCGGGGATGAGCTCCACGTGTCACGGGTGGCCTGGTCCGGCTCGAGCCGCCCGGACCACACAGAGTCGGCCTGGGACGCGTTCGACACAAGAGCCTCCTGAACGGGTCGTGTCGGGACTCCAGACAACCCGGGAGCAAGCGGCGGATGCGACGCCGAAGCGATGCAAGAACGATGCAAAATGCCCGGACAGGGTGAAACAAGGTCCAGACAGGGCACGGGACGCGGAGGGAGCAGTACGGTCGTCTGCACTCCTCGTTGATATCCGGGAGCCTTCGATGGCTGACCGCCGCAATCCCCCCAACACCCGCTTACGTGCTGTGCGCGAGGGCGAGTTCCAGATGTCCCGGACGGAGTTCGCCCCGCGCGTCGTGGCCACCGGTGAGCAGATGGGCGAACACGTCGGCTGCACCGCCCGGCTGGTGGCGGCCTGGGAAGACGGGGACGTGGACTGCCGACGCGCCGTGTACCGGCGCATCCTGACCCGCATGACCGGGCGCACGATGCTCGATCTCGGGTTCCACCTCGCTCTCCCCGCCCTGACGGCCGAGACAGCCGAGCGGGAAGAGAACCCGGTCGACCGCCGTGTCTTCCTGACCGACGGCGGCGGCGCCGCCTTGTCCCTGGTTCCCCTCGGCACCAGCACAGCGCGGCCCGTGGGGCGGATCGGGAGCACCGAAGTCCACCGCGTCGACCAGGCCGTAGCCACCCTCTACGCCCACGACCACGAGCACGGTTCCGCCGCGCTGCGCCGGGACGCCGGCCGCGCTTTACACACCGCCTACCAGTGGCAGCAGGAAGGCACCTACACCGACAGGGCCGGCAGGATGCTGCGGTCGGCGACCGGCCATCTGTCGATCGCGGCCGGGTGGCTGTCCTACGATTCCGGCCGGGCCGCCGATGCCCGCTCGCTGTACGGCGAGGCCCTGGCCGCCGCCCGGATCGCTGACGATACGAGCCTGGAAGCACACGCGTTCGGCTGCCTGTCCCTGCTCGCCAAGGCATCCGGCCGGCCCCGCGAGGCGATCTCCGCCGCGCAGGGCGCCCAGAGCGTGGCACGCACCTACGGCTCACACCGCATGCTGTCGCTGTTCGCCATGCGCGAGGCCGGCGGCTGGGCCCTGCTCGGCGACGCCAGCACAGCCGACGAAGCGATCGTGCGGGCCCACCGGCTGTACGCCCAAGGACCGCGCGACGCCGACCCGATGTGGCTGGAGTTCTTCACCCCCGGCGAGCTCGCCGGGCTGGAGGCCCTCGCCCGCGCCGACCTCAACCAGCACGAACGGGCCGCAGCAGGGGCCGAACAAGCCGTACTCCTCCACGGCGACCAATTCACCCGCAACCGCGCCCTGTACACCGCCGACATCGCCATCCACCATGCGGTCAGGGACCGGCCGGACCCGGAAGCCGCCGCCGAGGCCGCCGGGCGCGCCCTGGCCTACCTCCCCGAGGTGCGCTCCGACCGTCTGCTCCAGCAGCTGCACAACATGGCCAGCGCGCTCCAGCGGCACGCCGCGGTCCCCGCGGTCGCCGACTGGCTTCAGGCGTACCGCGCCACCGCCGACGTCGTCATCTGAGGAGGAGACGATGACCGCCCCCAGCACCCGCGCCGACGTGGTGATCCGCACCTACGGGCCCGGCCAGGTCCCGCCCCTGCTGTCCCTGCTCGCCGACATCTGGGCCGACGCCCACCCCGAGCTGGTCGACAACCCCGGCGCCGAGGCGATGGGCCTGTCCGTCCCCGCCCTCCACCGCCAGATCACCGGACACCTCAAGCACCACCAGGGCCTCGTCCTGGTCGTCGCCTACGAGCGCGGCACCGCCGTGGGCTTCGGCTACGGCTTCCCCTGCAGCGCCGACTACTGGTTCGGCCCCGGCCTGGTCGACCAAGTCCCCGAAGACGCCCGCACAGAACGCCTGATGGGCCTGTGTGAACTGGCGGTCCGCCCACCGTGGCAGACCCGCGGCATCGGCACCCGACTCCACGCCGCACTGATCACAGCCATCAACCCCCGCTGGTCCTCCCTCCTCGCTCTCCCCTCCAACCAGCGCGGCCAGGACCTGTACACCCGACTCGGCTACCAACACGCCGGCTCCTACCAGAACACCACCGACGGCCCCGACTTCGACCTGCTGCTGCTCCACGTCACCGCTGATCAGTCGTAACCGGAACCCTTTCGGGTGCGGCCAGCTGCAGCACACACCCGAGAATCACCGCACCGTGCGCTGGATCCCCGCCCTCGAACGCCACCTCACCCAGCCGCTTATCGCAGCACCAACAGCAGGCCCCATGAGACCCCAATGCCGACGCGAGGGTGACGCAGAGTCCGTTGTAAAGGAATCTTTCTAAAGATACCTTTACAACGTGTCGAACAGCCAGAAGGACCAGCCAACGGGAGCCCAGGCCCGCACGACCCGGCTCACCGACCCCCTTGCTCTGCGCGCCTACGCCCATCCCACCCGTATGCGCCTCGTCGGCCTGCTCCGTACCGAAGGCCCCTTCACCGCGACCCGTGCGGCTGAGCTCACCGGCGAATCCGTCGCCAGTTGCTCGTACCACCTGCGGATGCTCGCCAAGTACGGGCTGGTCGAGGTCGCACCGGGTGGCCAAGGCCGCGAGAAACCCTGGCGGGCCACTGCACGTTTCACTCAGTGGCCCAACTACTCCGAAGATCCTGCCGTCGCGGAGGCCAGCAGGGCACTGGAAACGGCGGTCGCCGAGCGCTACTTCGAGCTGATGACCCGCGCCATCGAAGAGCGCCACGATCTGCCACGCGAGTGGCAGGAGGCCGAGCACATCGGCGACCAGGTTCTCTATCTGACGGCGGAGGAACTCGCCGACCTCGGCGAAAAACTCGACGGTCTGCTGCACCCGTACGAGGACCGGCAGGGCGACCCTGCCGCCCGCCCCCAAGGCGTGCGGCTCGTCCAGATCATCCGGGCCGCCTTTCCCTTGCCGCAACAGCCCGCAGGCAACAAGGAGACCCCCATCGCTCCGGACAGCGCGGGCGGCCCGCGATGACGGCCTCGGGCCGCTTATCCGCGGCCGTCCCCGACCTGCTGCGCAAGCGCTCCTTCCGCCGTTACTGGACCGGCCAGAGCATCTCCCTGGTCGGTGACCAGCTATCCCAGATCGCCCTCCCTCTCGTCGCCGTCCTTGCCCTCCATGCCGACGCCGCCCAGATGGGCTGGCTCGCCACGGCCCAGCTGATGCCCGCCCTGCTGCTCTCTCTTCCCGCGGGCGCCTGGGCCGACGGCAGAGCGCACCGCCGCCGCGTCATGATCGCCACGGACCTCGCGCGGGCCCTGCTCGTCGCGTCGGTTCCCATCGCGTACGTCCTGGACGCCCTCACCTTCACGCAGCTCTACGCGGTCGCATTGGGGATCGGCGCACTGACCGTCCTCTTCGACGTCTGCAACACCATCCTGTTCGTCTCGCTCATCTCCGCCGAGCGCTATATCGAGGGCAACTCCCTCGTCAACGGAAGCCGGGCCATGTCCTTCGTCGCGGGTCCCAGTGCCGGCGGTCTCCTCGTCCAGTTGTTCACCGCGCCGCTCGCGCTCCTCGCTGACGCGGTGACCTATCTGGCCTCTGCCTGCTGTCTGGCCCGCATAACCCCCGTCGAACCGTCGGCCGTGCCTCCCTCGAAAGGGCACTTCACCGCAGGCCTGCGGTGGATCCTCCGCTCGCGCGTCATGCGTGCCACGTTCGCCGGATCCGCCACGGTTCAGTTCTTCAATTTCACTTTTCACACGCTCTTCGTGCTCTACGCCACCACCGAACTCGGCCTGAGCGCAGGCGTGCTGGGGTCAGTCCTCGGAGTCGGTGCGATCGGTGGGCTGGTCGGTGCCGCCCTCACCGGCCGTCTCGTGCGCCGCGTCGGCATCGGGCCCGCCGTCATCGTCGGCTTCGCGGCCTTCCCGGTCCCGCTACTGCTCGTACCTCTCGCGGACGGCCCGGACCCCCTCGTCCTCAGCCTCCTCTTCCTCGCCGAATTCGGCTCGTGCGTGGGTGCGATGATTGTCGACATCTCGCTGGGCTCACTCCAGACAGCCCTGATCCCCCACTCCCTGCGCGCCCGCGTCAATGGGGCCTACCGCACCCTCACCCACGGCATGCGCCCGCTGGGCGCCCTCGCGGGAGGAGCACTCGGCACGACTATCGGGCTACGTCCGACCCTGTGGATCGCAACGGCCGGGGCCGTGATGTGCCTGGTCTGGGTGCTGCCTTCGCCGGTCCCACATATCCGCGAGTTGCCCAACACTCCGCCGGAGCCGGCACACGGCGCACCATCGGCATCGGCGTCCGCATCCTCGCCCTCGTCCGGCTAGCCTCGCGTCAGAGGACCTACTTCCTCGCGGCTGAACGGGACGATCGGCCATGCCGGCTCGACGCCGTCTCGGTGGCGACCGGCGGCGTCTCGGCGAGGACGGCCCGTCTCAACTGCTCCAGCTTCGGCGGGAGCAGGCCAGCGATCCCGTACCGTGCCCGGCCGCGCCGGTAGCTGGTGATCAACCCGTTCTCCTCCAGCGGCATCCTCACCAGCTTCTGCCCGGGTGCGCACTCCGTGGTTCAGGAGGTTGGCCGCTTGTGTCGCCCTCAGGATCGCGAGAGGTGGCGGGCGTCGCAGGCGGCACATGCTTCGCTGCCCGGTCGGGCGAGCTCGCGCAGCGCCTGGTCGAGCGTGAGGTCCGGGTCGCCGGTCGGTAGCCAGCACGACTCGTGGTGGATGACCCGGCGCCCGGGGCCGCCCATGGGCGCGGGCAGGTGCTGGACGCTCCACCGGCCTGCTGGGGCGGCGGGGTTGGAGCGGGGTGGTCGGCCTGGTGGGCGTTCCCGTCGGGTCGGCACGCCGGAGTAGTCGATGTCCTCGATGGGAGTGACCAGGCGAGCGGGGACGCGGAAGATGATCGAGTCGGGTACGACCGTGATGCGGTCCGGGAGCTGCGCTTCGGCCCAGATGGGCAGGCGGAGCTCGTACCACCAGTCGCCTCCGGGGCCGGGGCGGTGGATGCGGCCGATGACCTGGGCCGTGACGCTCTGGCCGTCAGCGAGCTCGACCCATGCCGGCGGCCCGGGAGCGTCCGGGTCCGGACTGTCGGGGCTGAAGGGGTCCGTCACCGCTATGCGGCGGGCGCGTCGACATCTGGTGCGTCGTGGACGTACTTGAGCACCGTCCGTGCAGTGACGAGGTCCGGGCCCTCCAGCGTCGTCTAGAAGGGGTGCGTGACGACCTCGATGCTCAGCTTCTGCTGCTGGGCCCGCAGCCGTTGTACTTCCGCCCGGTCCTCCTCGGTCCAGCCGTCGGTCGCGGGGCGCTTTCGCGGGCGCCAGTACTCCGGGTCGTTGAAGCCGGGATGGGGTTCGACGGACCACGGGAGGCGGTCGTACAGCGTCTTGAGGGCGTGGACGACCTGGTGAAGCTCTTCCTGCGCGGTGAGCAGGTCCTCAGGGAAGTCGTAGGCTCTGGCCATGCCCGAATCATAAACCTGTTCGATTCTTTGGGGCGGTGGTGCAGCGCCCGGAGTGTCGCCGCGCACAGGGAGGGGAGAGCCGGATGACGTAGCCGTGGCCCGGCTACCCCATCAGGCTGATCTACGCTGGAGTCGACCCCAGGGGGGCTGGTGGGAGGTACGCCATGCCACGCCCTGTCTGGTCTGGAGCCGTGTCCTTCGGCCTCGTGACGATTCCGATCAAGGTCATGCCCGCGACCGAGGACCACTCGATCAGCTTCCGGCAGATCCACACCGCCGACGGCGGCCGCATCCGCAACCGCAAGGTCTGCGAGATCGAAGACCGCGTACTCGACCCGGACGAGATCGGGCGAGCCTACGAAGCCTCCAAAGATCAGCTCGTGGCCATCAGCGACCAGGAACTCGACGACCTCCCCTTGCCCACTGCCAAGGCCATCGATGTCGAAGCCTTCGTCGATGCCGAACGGCTGGACCCCATCCGCTTCGGCAAGCCCTACTTCCTCCAAGCCGACGGCGCCGTCGCCGCCAAGCCCTACGTGCTGCTCAGGGAAGCGCTCCAGCGCAGCGACAAGGTCGCTGTCGCCAAGTTCGCGTGGCACAACCGCGAGCGGCTCGGCGCACTGCGAGTAGTCGGCGACGCCATCGTCCTCCAGGTCCTGCACTGGCCGGATGAGATCCGCTCGGCCGAAGGACTCGCCCCCAGGGCTGTCGACATCTCCGACTCGGAGGTCGACGAAGCCATGGCGCTGATGGAGGCCATCGGCGGCACCGACATCAGCCAGTACCGCGACCAGTACCGCGAGGCGATGGAAGCCGTCATCGAGGCCAAGACCGCGGGCGTCGAGCCGCCCGAGATGGAGGCGCCGGCCGAACCCAAAGGCAAGGTGGTCGATCTCATGGCCGCCCTACAGGACAGCGTGCGGGCTGCCAAGAAGAGCCGCGGCGAGGACACCGGCGACGAAGCCGAGGTGCATGAGATCAGCGGGCAGCGCCCGGCGCCGAAGAAGAAGGCCGCGAAGAAGACCGCTGCGAAGAAGGCGAGCACGGGCGGGAAGAAGACGGCCGCGAAGAAGACTTCGAGGAAGAGGCCGGCGTCGTAACCGACCGCGGGCAAGGGGACGCAACCGGGGTTGCGTCCCCTTCGCGTGGCGGGCTTTCAAGCGATACGGCGCTTACCGCTCTGCGGCCCGACGGGAGCGGCCTGCTACTGGTCGGGGTGCACCGCCTGGACGCCGGTCCCTTCGTACATCTCGGGCGTCAGGGTGAGCAGGAAGCGCCCTGCAGGGAAGTCGGCGGAGGGGCGGGCGGCGTGGATGGCGTGGACGGTTGTCCAGGAGTACCCGGCGTGCAGTAACGCGGCGGCGGTGAGCGCGGCCTGTGTGTCGAAGGGCTCGATCGTGATGAACCGCAGTCCGTGGATGTAGGCGAGGAGGCCGGTCTGCTCGGTGTCAGCGACCGTGAGGGAGAGCACCGGGGCATAGAGGGTGCCCAGGCCCCCGGACGCCTGGACATAGAACGCGGCAACGGCCTCGTTGTACGGATCTTTGGGGTCGTGGAGGGCGGCGGCGGTCGTGTGGTCCAGGACGACCGCGATCGGCCCCACTACGCGGCCGCCGAACCCTGGCTGGCAGCGAGACGCTCCAGGAGACCACGGGCCTTCGCCTCGGCCTGCTCACTGGGCGCACTGCCCAGGACGGAGGCGAGCTCGGCGCGGGCCTGCGCGGCGCGCTCCGCGTACTCGGCCTGGGTTGGCCGGCCCTCGGCGAGCTCCTCGACAAGCTGCCGGATCGTCGTGTCGCCCTCGGCCGCCAGAGCGGCAAGCCGATCACGCGTAGCCGAGCTCACCTTGATACTCGTTTCGTCTGCCATACCCCGACTCTACTGCGAGTAGAGGAATCGGCGCAGCCACTGGACAGGAGCCGCCGGGCATCCCAGCCGCCCGCGCCTACCCTCAGGCGGGTTGATCCGGCGAGCCGAGTACCCCACGCTCGCGCAGGTGAGCGAGGTGTTCGAGCCCACCAGGCCGGTACAGCGGCGTCTCGTCGATGTGGGCCTCGGCGGCGCTCATCCGGCGGACGCTGCCCGTCTCGAGCTGGGCAGCGGCATGACGTTGCGGCTGCGGGCCGTGACCGAGCGGCCGACGCATGATGCTCATAGCGGCTGATCGTATGTCCCACACGGGCCGACCGCGCCGCTGCATGCGGATCTGCGCGAGGTGAGCCCATAAGCCCCGGAGCGGCGTCACGCTGCGGCGGACGCTCAGGTGGCCGGTTCCTCAGTCTCGCCCTGGGCCGCCCAGGTCTTGCGAACGCGGCGGCGGCCGCCGGTCTCCTCGATGAGCTTGATCACTACAGCCGGGTCGGTTCCGTAGAGCCCGACCCACTCCGCGTACCGATGCTGAGCAGTGCCGACAACGGTCCATTCGGCCTCGACGGCTGGACCGTCCACCTCGAACTGCAGCGTGGCGAGGTGCTTGGTAGTCGTCATACAGCTGCTCCGCACCCACACCATCTCGCGCGCCCCGGGCCTTGGCTTTGTTCACGTGAACCGGCTCTGGCTCAACAACTGTGGAGCGTCACGCTGCGTCGATGGTTGCCCACTCGAGCCCGGCGAGGCCGTTACGGCACCGACGCGATGCCCCCGTCGACGCGCAGGTTGATGCCGTTGATGTAGCCAGCCAGCGGGCTGACGAGAAACGCGACCGATGCCGCGATGTCTTCCGCAGTGCCGAGCCTGCCGGTCGGGTTCGGGGCGTACTCGGCCACCACCAGCGGTTCCAACTCCGTCCACTGCCCTGACCAGCCTCGTGCAGCCGCTCCGTCTTCGAACATCTGCCGCATGCTGTCCGTAACGATCACTCCGGGGCTCACCGTGTTCGCGGTGATGCCGGATCCGGCCAGATGCTGGGCCAGGCTGGTCGTCATGTTGACCACCGCCGCCTTCGCCGCCGAATACTCGACCATGTTCGGCAACGGAGTCGTCGCGGCACGGCTTCCCACATTGACCACCCGCCCCCACCCGCGCTCGCGCATCCGAGGCACCAGGGCCCGGATTATCCGCACCGCGGACACGACGTTCCCGTTCACCGCGTCCAACCACGCCGCCGGCTCCGCCGTTTCCCAGTCATGCTCGGCGAATGGGCCGGCGTTGTTGACCAATATCTCCACACCCCACTCGAGGGCCTGCTCGGCCACCGTCCCAGCGGCGTCATCATCAGCAAGGTCCCCCAGCACGACGTCCGCCACCCCGCCGACAGCACGAAGCCGCGCCGCGACCTCGCCGACACGCTCAGGGTCGCGACCATGCACCAACACAGCGCACCCTTCATCGACCAGGCGCTGGGCCACTGCGGCACCGATGCCACCGCTGCTCCCCGTCACCATCGCCCGTCGTCCCGCCAGGTCTAGGTCCATGCTTCGGCAGGCTAGACCACGCCTGTGACGGCCGAATGCCGACCAGCGGTCCTCTGATGGACAGGAGCGCCGGACGCAGTCCCTGCTGGGCGCATGCCCGCATTGGGACGAAAGCACTAACGCAGCGTGCCTAGAGGTTGTCCCGTATGGGGTGTGAGTTATCCGGTGAGGGCCAGGTTGTGCAACCGGGCAATGCCGAGCATGGCTTGGTGAACTCCGTCGCCCTTGAGTCGGCAGTCCCGCAGGATCTTCCAGTTCTTCAGCCGTGACAGGGCGTGTTCGACCCGTGCACGGGCTCGGCGATGGACGGTGTTCTCTGCTTCCTGCTGTGGGCTGAGGTGGCTCTGGCCTCGTTGTTTGCGGTGCGGGATGAGGAGACCGGTGCCTTGGTAGCCGCCGTCGGCGATGGTCGGGGCTCCGCGGCAGGCCCGATCGACGCCGGACTCCGTGAAGGCCCGGCAGTCGTTGCGGCTGCCGGGCAGCGGGAGGCCGATGGCCACGACCAGGCGGCTGTTGGCGTCGATGACGACCTGCAGGTTGGTCGAGGCACTGGGCAAGCCGGAGAGCGGGTGTGCGATGGCTGCGGTGAACGGCTGAGGCCGGAAGCACCGCTCGATGCTGTGTACTGCTCGGCGGCGTGTCGTTCCAGGCAGTGGCGCCGGGACCGCCGGTTGCGCAAGCGGGTGGCCGCGGAGTTGAGCGGTGTCGGCCGGGCGGAGTGCCCCGAGTGCGGGGCCGCTTGGGTGGCTGGGGTGGACCGGCACTCGGACGCCGTCTACTGCTCCCGGCGGTGTGTCATGAGGGCCTGGAGGGCCCGGAAGGAAACGTTCGGCGAACGGTCACAGTGACCGCATCACGAACGCATCCGAATGACATCTTCGATCAGAAGGTGGTCATTCCTGGTCGTGCATTGTGATCTTCGGTTTATCGGTCTGACTCTCGGGTTCCGAAGCGGGCCGGGTCTTGTCACGACCGCGGGGGCCGTGCCCCGGCCGCGGTGGGTGGTGAATGCCATGCCCAAAGATGAGCCACCGGACCGTAGTCGAGGACTCATCCGTACATAAAACCGCTTCGGTGCACGGACTCGTGCCTGAGCTGAATCGGTGAGGGCGGATGCCGGGACCCGACGTCAGCGCAGGGTGGCGACCTGGTCGACGGAGAACGGGATCAGCGCCTCGGTGTCCCCGGTGAGGACCTTGCGAGCCCACTCCGGGTCGGCGATCAGGGCCCGGCCGATCGCGATCAGGTCGAACTCGTCCCGCTCCACCCGGTCCAGCAGGTTCTCGATGCCCGCCACCCCGGTCCGGCTCCCGCTCTCGAACCCCGGTTTGAACGCCTTGTCCAGGCCGACGGAGCCGACGCTGATGGTGGCCTTGCCGGTGAGCTTCTTGGTCCAGCCCGCGAGATTCAGGTCCGAGTCCTCGAACTCCGGCACCCAGTACCGGCGGGTGGAGGAGTGGAAGGCGTCCACCCCGGCCTCCACGAGCGGGGTGAGGACCGCCTCCAGCTCCTGCGGGGTGGTGGCCAGCCGCGCGTCGTAGTTGTTCACCTTCCACTGCGAGGTGCGGAAGACGATCGGGAAGTCGGCGGAGACGGCCTTCCTGCAGGCGGCCACGATCTCGGCGGCGAACCGGGTACGGGCGACCGGGTCACCGCCGTAGCCGTCGGTGCGGCGGTTGGTGCCCTCCCACAGGAACTGGTCGATCAGAAGGCCATGGGCGCCGTGCACTTCGACGCCGTCGAAGCCGGTGCGCTCGGCCGCGGCGGCGGCCTCGGCGAAGGCGGCGATCACCGCGTCCAGGTCGTGCTGGGTCATGGCCTTACCGGCCGGGGCGCCGTCCAGCCCGATACCCGACGGGCTGACCGTCGGGGCGTCGGGGACCGGGCCCGCGCCCTCGGGGCGCTGCACCCCGACGTGGCAGATCTGCGCCATGATCCGGCCGCCCGCGCGGTGCACCTCCGCCACCACGTTCTTCCAGCCCGCCAGGGCGTCCTCGCCGTGGAATAGGGGCGCTCGGACGCTGTCCCCCGCCGAGTCGTGACGGATGTACGTTCCCTCGGTGACGATCAGCCCGACCCCGCCGGCCGCCCGGCGCGCGTAGTACCGCGCCACATCGGCACCGGGGACACCGCCCGGCGAGAAGTCGCGCGTCATCGGCGCCATGACGATCCGGTTCGGGACGGTGAGCCCGCGCAGGGTGAACGGGCGGGACAGGGTCTGAGCCGCGCGGTCGGCGGCAGCGCTGCTGGCAGGCACGTGAATGCTCCTCGAAGTAGGACGACGTTCCGCGGAGGGCCGGCGCTCGGAGGCGGCGGCGATGTCGGTGGTGCTGGAGGTGTCGGGCATGATCGATGTGTCTTTCCTGCATTCAGTTGGTTTGGTCTGCCTCCCCGACGCCGAGGCTCGTGCGCCCGAACCCGGGACGGGGCTTGACGGCTAGGCCGGTTACCTACGCCAGAACCGAGGGAACATGCCGTTACTTCCCACGGGCAAGTACCTACTTTTTTGTAAGTGCCTCCAGGCGTGGGTGCTTTCGTAAAACAGGAGCCACAATGAGAACCGATCGCCAGTACTACTGTGGGCTCGACGCAGCACTATCGGTGGTTGGCGGCCGGTGGAAGTACCTGGTCGTGTGGCAGCTCGCCTCGGAAGGGCCTCGCCGGTTCGGGAAATTGCGAGGCCTCGTTCAACGGCGTGACCGAGAAGGTCCTTATCGGTGCGCTCAAGGAGCTCGAAGCCGATGACATCATTGTGCGCAAGGACTTTCGGGAGGTGCCGCCGCACGTGGAGTACTCCTTGACACCCTTCGGGGTCAGCCTCGACGAGGCGTTGCGCCCCCTCTGCGAGTGGGGTTACGTTCACATGGGCCGCGATCACCCTTATAGCCAGGCAGATCACCCGTCGAAGCTCCCGCAGGAGCGGACAGTCGACCTCCCCCGAGGAGCAACGCGACTGACCGTCATCAGTTCCCGGGCGGCTAAGTTTTCCGCCATCGAACGGCGACAAGCTAACTGCCGTACCCCGGAGTTCTCGAACTCACCGATGCTACGAATGAGCGGAGTAATCCCGCGCTAAAAGCGTAGGACAAGCTCATGCCCAGTTCGGCTCCGGCCGATGCGGCTATACCTGAGCCATACCGCCGTCGATGCAGAGTTCTGCGCCTGTCATGAAACTGCTCTCGTCCGAGGCGAGAAACAGCGCACCATTGGCGATCTCCTCGGGAAGCCCGAGGCGGCCCATCGGGACAAGGGTACTCATGTGAGCTCGGAGAGCTACTGGATCTTGACCGAAGTACTCAGCCTGCCCATCGATGATGAGTGTGTCGATCGGCCCCGGACTCAGCACGTTGACCCGAAGACCCCGGTCGCCGAACTCTGCCGCCCACGTGCGCGCGTAGGAGCGCACGGCGGCCTTCGCCGCGCTGTAAGCCCCTGCCCCGGGATCCCCCTTGAATGCCGTGATAGAGCCCAGCAAAACGATCGAGCCGCCCGTTCGTAGAAGCGGCAGCGCCTTCTGGACGGTGAACAGTGTGCCGCGGGCATTGAGGTCGAATGTGCGGTCGAAGTGTTCCTCGGTCACGTCCCCGAAGTTCATCCGCTCAATGCTTCCAGCGTTCGCGACGATCACATCGAGGTGTCCGCTCTCCTGACGGATAGCCTCGACCAAATTGTCGAGATCACCCGACACTGTAGCGTCCGCGGTGACCGCCGTGACATGTCCCTCAATGGAAGCCTTCGCGGCTTCGAGCGCCTCCTTCCGTCGCCCCGTGATGTAGACGTGGGCGCCTTCACTTCCGAATCTCTGGGCAATCGCCAGACCAAGGCCCGCGCTCCCGCCAGTGATGAGGGCTACCTTATTCGCGAGACGCACGCTTTCTCCTTGAGTCGAGACTGTGAGCACCGGACACATTGCTTTGCCTCATCCTGCTTTTGCAGCTGGCGTCGCAGGACGTGCGTGCCCGCAGGACGCGGCTGCCGTCCCGCAGCTTTCAGGACCTGGTGGCTGCGCTGGGCGTGCACCACGGTAGGACTGGCCCGACATAGAGGCAAATAGTGGCAACGTATACTCTGCATTGACATCTCCTATGTCATGCCGAAGGTGGATGCGAATGAACCTGCGCCAATACGAATACGCCCTGGCCGTCGCCGACGAGGGCTCCATGACAGCGGCAGCAGAACGCCTGCGGGTCACTCAGCCCTCTCTGTCGCAGCAGATCGGCACCTTGGAAAAGCACCTCGGGGTGCAGCTGTTCACCCGCACCCCGAGCGGGGTGACGGTGACGGTGGCAGGGCGGGCTTTCCTCGCAGAGGCGAAGATCGCGACGACCGCATCCCGGCGTGCCATCACGGCCGCCCGCGCCGCCAACGGGGAACTGGCAGGCGAACTCATCATGGCTGTCCACATGGGCCTGGGAGCACGCCAGCTGCCCCAGGTATTGGGGCAGCTGCGCAGTCGCCACCCGAAGCTGCAGGTGACTCTCCACGAGGAGCCCGATCCCGCGGACATGGAACGGCTGGTCCGCCAGGGAACCCTCGACATGGTCCTCGTGCACCGCATCCCCGCCGGGTGCACCTTCGACACCCACCGGCTGGGCGAGGAAGCCTACGTCGCCGTCCTGCCGAAGGGGCACCCCCTTCTCTCAAACGGCGCCGCCCTGCGCCTGGAAGACCTGGCGTCAGAAGGATGGATCCGGTTCCGGCACGCCAGCCTGCTCGACGACTACCTCGCCCGCCTGCTCGCCAACGCGGGCCTCAGCCCGCACACGGTGGCCCGAGCGTCACAGATCTCCACTGCGGTGCGGCTCGTGGCGCAGGGCCTGGGCGTCACTGTGGTCCCGGCCTCGGCCATCCCCGAAGGCTTCGAAGAACTGGCCTGCCCGCTACTGCCCTCCCTGACCGAGCCCGTCCTCGTCGGCGTGCGGCGCCATCCGGGTCCGGCAGAGACGGCCATGCTCGACCATCTCAACCAGCAGAACTGGTGCGGTACAGGACTTCTCTGTCAGCCCGCAACTGATTGAGCGTTCCTTCCACGTTGCACCAATATGGAACGACCTCGAGCCCCGAAGCCATCCACAATGCCGCCCTGTGTCTCCACCGCTCACCCTTTTGACCTGCCGATACGGGGTTCAGAAACAGGCACTCAAAGAGCGTTTTGTTCCGGCGAGGTTGTTTGGTGGTGCTTCGAGGGGTGAGTGGGTCTGTGACTGCTGAGGCAAGAGTGGTCAATGCGGCTTGTGAGGCAGGAGACTCCATGCCTCTGCCCGTTTGAGTCGAGTCGCTCCTGTCTGATCCCAAAGCGCCCCCGGTTGACGCTGTTTGCGCCCTGTGAGTGCGTCGTGCACGACGGTACTACCGAAACATGACGCGACTACGCCCGTATCCCAGCGACCTGTCCGATGCCCGCTGGGAGTTGATCGGTCCCACGCTCACCGCCTGGCGGGCCCAGCGCAGGGGCAAGGGCCTGGACATTGGCCGTCCACCCGAGCACGACCTTCGCCGCATCATGGACGCCATCCTGTACGTCGATCGCACCGGGATCCCCTGGCGCTACCTGCCGCACGACTTCGCACCGTGGGAGACGGTCTACGGCTACTTCGCCGCTTGGCAGAAGGAAGGCGTCTTCGACCAGCTCAACGGCCTGCTGCGACGCCTGGTTCGTGAAGCCGAAGGCCGCAGCGCAGAGCCGAGCGCCTGCGTGCTCGACGCTCAGAGCGTCAAGACCTCCGCCAACGTGCCGGCAGCCGATCAGGGCATCGACGCAGGCAAGAAAATCGCAGGTCGTAAGCGCCACCTCGGGGTCGACGCCCTCGGACTGCTGCTCGCAGTCTGGGTGAGCGCGGCCAGCGTCTCCGACAACGTCGGCGGCATCCACCTGCTCTCCCAGATCGCCAGCACAAGCCCCCACGTGACCAAGGCATGGGCCGATACCGGATACCGCACGAAAGTCATCGACCACGGCGCCCGCCTCGGCATCGACGTCGAAGTTGTCCAACGCGATCCCGGCGTCAAAGGGTTCAAGGTGATTCCCCGGCGATGGGTGGTCGAGCGGACCTTCGGCTGGCTCATGCACCACCGCCGACTCGCACGCGACTACGAGACCCACTCTCACCGGTCCGAAGCCATAATCCACGTTGCGATGATCGACCTCATAAGCCGACGACTCGCCAGTGAATCCACCCCAAACTGGCGCAAAACCTGAACATCGAACCAAACAACCTCTCCAGGACAAAACGCTCTTTCAGCTTGGCGTTTAACCTCGCAGATCACCCGACCTGCTGATCTGCAGTTCTTCCCGGGACAGCGGAGGCGGCCGTTCTCCACGCTTCGAGATGTCGAGTCACGAAGCACGAGAGAACGGCCGCTGTTATGAGTCTCCCGGTCCACGCGCCCGCGGGCGAGGCGTTCGACGTGTTGTCCCGCTTTCGGGTCGAGTTCTACGAGTGCCTTTACGCCCGCGCGGATGCGCTCTTCGAGCTCACGGACGCGGTGCTGTGTGCGGACGGGCCGGTGAAGACGCTGGTCGAACTGTCGCTGGCGGTCGAGCACCGGCGCGGACACGGGGCGATGTACGCGGCGTTGGACCGGGGCTGGCTGGAGCCGGCGCGGTTGCGGCGTGCGCTGGTGGGCCTGCCGCTGCCGAGGGCGGCCGACGGGCGGATCGTGCTGGCTGTGGACGTGAGCAACTGGCTCCGCCCGGACGCCCCGACCAGCGAGGACCGGCTGTTCTGCCACGTCTACGGACGCGGTGCCCGCAGCAGGGACCAGTTCGTACCGGGCTGGCCGTACTCCTTCGTCGCCGCTCTGGAGACCGGCCGGACCTCCTGGGTCGCGTTGCTGGACGCCGTGCGCCTCGGGCCGGCCAACGACGCGACCATCGTCACCGCCGGCCAACTACGCGATGTCATCGAGAGGTTGGTCCAGGCCCAGCAGTGGCAGGCGGGTGATCCGGAGATCTGGATCGTCATGGACTCCGGCTACGACGTCGCCTACCTCTCCCACACCCTGGCGGACCTGCCCGTCGTCCTGGTCGGACGCCTGCGCTCGGACCGCGTCATGCTCCGTGACCCCGGCCCCGCCCGCTCCGGGCCGAAGGGCGGACGGCCGCGTCGGCACGGCGGTGTCCTGACCTTCGCCAAACCCGACAGCTGGCACGAACCCGAGGTCACCACGGTCACGGACACCACCCGCTACGGCAAGGCCGAGGCGATGGCCTGGGACCGGATGCACCCGCGGCTCACCCACCGCGGCCCCTGGCTGAACCACACGAAAGAGGAACTGCCCATCCTGCACGGCACGTTGATCCGCCTGAAAGTCGAGCGCCTGCCGGGCGACCGTGACCCGAAACCGGTTTGGCTGTGGTGCTCGGCCACCGCCGCCGCACCGGCGGACGTGGAGCACTGGTGGCAGTCCTTCCTGCGCAGATTCGACCTCGAGCACACCTTCCGGCTCATGAAACAGACCCTCGGCTGGACCGCCCCGAAGGTCCGCCACGCGGACACCGCCGACCTGTGGACCTGGCTCATCATCGCCGCCCACACCCAGCTCCGCCTCGCCCGGCCCCTCGCCGAGGACCTCCGCCGCCCCTGGGAACGACCGGCCGAGCCCCGTCGGCTCACCCCCGCCCGGGTGCGGCGGGGGTTTCGCAACGTCCACGCGACCACGGCCCGTCCAGCGACCGCACCGAAACCGTCCCGACCAGGTCCCGGGCGGCCTGCAGGCTCGAAGAACAAACAGCGGGCCAGGCACCACGACGTCGGCAAGACAGTCAAACGCGCCGAGTCGATCAAGGAACACCAAGCCCGCCCACGTTAAACGCCAAGCTCAGGCCCGGGGCTGCTAGATGTGCCGTCCCATGACGTTGGTGCCACGAACTCCTCGATCGTGAGCTGCCGCGGGAGGTGTGTCGAGGACGGGGCGACGGCTCCGTCCCAGGGACATGAGCGGCCACGAGGGGCCGCATGGCAGAGGAGGACGACGATCGTGGACCCCAGGCAGATCGAGCGGGAGCTGGCCGACGCCCACGAGCTGTTGAACCAGGCGTCCATGGCGCGGTTGGCATACAACGGACTCGACGGGTTGCCACGCGTCATCCCGATCGGCATCTTCTGGACCGGCGAGGAGATCGTCATGTCCACCGCGGCCACGGCGCCCAAGGTAAAAGCGCTGTCCGCCCGCCCCGAGGTCGCCCTGACCATCGACGCCGGCGACAGCCCAGGCTCGGCCAAGACGCTGTCGGTGCGCGGCGTGGTGCACCTGACCATCATCGACGGCGTGGTGCCGGAGTACCTCGCGGCCGCGCGGAAGAATTTCGACGCCGAGTACGCGGCCGAGTTCGAGCGGAACTGCCGGGCCATGTACGACCAGATGGCGCGTATCGCGGTCGAGCCGCAGTGGGCGCGGTTCTACGACTTCGGCGCCGGCCGAGTGCCGCAGTTCCTCGCCGAACTCGCCAAGAAGTCGAGCTGACCATCCCGCCGCGGAGTTTTCTGACCGAGTGATCCCTACGGGTATGGCACCAACGTCATGAGACGGCACAGCTAGATGGTCCGGGCACGTCGGTCAGCCGGTTCGGCCGATGTGGATGACCACGATGGTGACGGTGGTTTCTGCGATCTCGTACAGGACTCGGTAGCGGCCGACGTGCATGCGGCGCAGGTCCGGGGAGCCGTACTCCGCGGTGCCTGCCGGACGGGGGGTGTCGGCAAGCAGGCCCACAGCGTCCACCAGCTGCCGCAGACCGTCAGGGTCGTCCTTGAGAAACCGGGCGGCCGCGTTCACCTGGACCAGCCCGCCGGCCAGGCTCCGCCTGCCACCGGACCGCAATCAGCCTGAGCTTGTGTTTCAACCTCCGCCTCGGTCAGCCTTTGACTGGTCGAGGCAGATAAGAGAGACCGCACGGAGCTGAGTTCCCGCTCTCAATCTTCATGCGCCACACCGAGGTCGTGACGCATAGCGGTTCTCATAGTTCGGAGCATGTCCCAGACCTCGTACTGGGCCTGGGCCGCGGTCTCCATCGTTTCGCCTGGTCCGGGGGCACCGCGTTCGAGGCGCTTGACCTGGCCGTAGACCTTGTTCAGGGCTTGGTTGACGACACTCGCTTGCATGAGTACTCCTTCGGGGGCGATCATCTGTGCTTCGGAGTATCGATCGCGGTGCGCGTTCTTCGCTTCGCCGAGTGCGTCGCTGTCGGTGTCCTCCGCGCCGCGTTCCCTCATGACGTGCAGGTGGCGGTTGAGCGCGGTGGTGAACTGCCGGGCATCTCGGTTGAGTTCCACATAGCAGGTGCGTCGGAGTGAACGGTTCTCGCGGATCTCTTCATGGTCACGAACGAGCTCTATTTCCCGGCGCTTCGCTCGTTCGGAGCCGCGCTGGGTGAGTAGCGATCCTCCGAGGGTTCCTGCGACGCCTGCCACCGCGATGATCACTGAGCTGAGATCCACCCACGCACTCCGTGCACTTCTTCGGCCTCGTGCCCGCTGCACATGGCCCAGGCCGTCAAGTTTGCCGCTCCTCGGTCCGCCGGGGTGCCCCTCTTGTGGTGGGCGGGGCGGCTGTACACCTCGCCGGTGGCAAGGACTTCCTGGGTCGGTGCGCCTTCACACGGCCGCCGGCGCTGGGCCTACGGCAGCTGCGCGACCCGCACAGCGACGACGAGACCGACGACGGCTAGGACGAATAGCCCCCGGCGGGCCGGGTCTGAACTGCTCCGGCCCGCGTCACGTACGGCTCACCGCGCGCCACGGGGCCGCGCCGACGGAGCCGCTGTGGCGTCATCCGGTGGTCAGCTCCTGAAGCCGTTGGCGCAGGGCGGTGGCGTGCGGGTCGGGGAAGTCGGTGAGGAGTGTGAGGGCTTCGGTGCGCTGGTGGCGGGCTTGTTCGGTGTGGGCGTCGGCGAGGTGGGCCAGGTCCCAGGGCTGGGGCGGGTCGACGGCTTGTTCCGAATACGACGCCCGCCGACCTTTGACAGCGACCGGGACCAACCTCCTCGGCCTGGTCAAACACGTGGCCACCGTCGAGGCCAGGTACTACCGCCCGGCTGCCGGTCCCGCCCGCCCTCCTCGCACGGCAGCACCTGGCGAACAGCGTCGGCGGCGGCCTGGTGCTCGCGCTCCGTCCGTTCCTGGGAGCCGCACGGGCAGCATCCCGGCGGGCCTGATCCGCGGCGGCTTGCCTGTACCGCCCTACGAAGTCCTCAGCCGTCGCTGCTGTCGACCGGGGACTATCAGATGCAGACACACCCGACACGCACCCAGCCGCCCCGGTCGTGGACGGTGACGCCTGCTCGCTACGACAACCCCGATGTACAGCAGCTCCTCCGGCAATTGCGCGCCACCCAGCTGGAGATGTACGGCTACGCCGACGATCCCACAGATACCCCGGCCGAGGACTACACCCTGCCCCAAGGCCTCTTCCTCCTCGCCCGGGATGTCACCGCCCGCCCGACCGGCTGCGGTGGATGGCGCACCCTGGACGCGAGCACCGCCGAAGTCAAACGCATGTACGTGCACCCCGACGCCCGCGGCCAGTCGCTCGGCCGAGAACTCCTGCTTCGCCTGGAAACCGACGCCCGTCTCCGCGGATACACGCACATGCAACTGGAGACCGGCGTGGCCAACGTGGCAGCCCTGGCGCTCTACCGACGAAGCGGCTATCTCCCCATCACCCCGTACCGTCCAGGACGAGACCCCCAGATCAACCGGGCATTACGCAAGGCGCTGTAATCGTCGAGCGCCGGGGAACAGTGTGGACACTGCCTCTTGCTCATCGGGGATTTGCCTCAGGCGCAGGTGGCGAGCATGCCGGTCAGCGCGGCGCGTTCTTCCTCGTCCGTGGTGAGGGCGTAGGCGTGCTTGACCGAGATCCACGCGCGGGCGTACGTGCAGCGGTAGCTGGCCAGGTCCGGCTGCCAATCGGAGGGGTCCCTGTCGCTCTTTGCCCGGTTGGAGTGGGCTGAGACGGCGATGAGTTGGGAATGGGCGAGGTCGTTGGCGAAGGCCCGGCGGTCCGCGGTCGTCCACTGCGAGGCGCCGGACCGCCATGCCTCTTTCAGCGGCACGACGTGGTCGATGTCCACCTTGGACGCCGCGTCGAGCACCGCACCGTCGTACGCCGAGCGCCAGCTGCCGACCGTGGCCCGGCACTGCCCGTCCTGGGTCACCTGATCGCCGTCCCGGGCGAGGACGAGCTGCGGGTGTCGCAGGTGCCCTGCTGGGTGGCCCAGTGAGGGAACTTCGCTCGGCTGTAGCCGGGGACGTCCGTCTCGGGTGCGACGGTCAGCTCGGCCAGTTCCGCCCGTGCTTCGTCGGCGGCCGGGGATTCAGGGAACTCGGCCGAAGCGGTGGCCGAGGAGGGAGCGCTGGAGGCAGCCCAGCTGGGTGAGCCGAAGGCGAGGAGACTGCTCGTGGCCAGCCCGGTGGCCACGGCAGTGGCCCAGCGGCGCATCATCATCGTCATGCCGACCACCGTGGCCGGGCCCGGCTACCGCGGGGCCTCACCTTGGGGGATTCACTCCCACGGGTGGCTGCCTCCAGAACTACTCAAGCCCGGTGTGCAGAGCAGGCACACCACCGTCCTGAGGAAGAATGCCGGCAGCGATCACGAAGGGGAGTGTCGTGCGGCTGACGATCGACACCGAGACGGACACCTACGAACAGGCAATAGCCGCCGTGCAGGCCGCCTACGGTCTACGCCCCGTCACCCCCGTCGACTGGCCCGAACCACCAGCCATCGACCCACGCCCCGCCCGCAGGACCTGGGCAACGATGACCTCGGGGACGGCTGGAGCGAGCAGGCGCTCTTCCGGATGGTCGCCTCGCTGATGCCCGGGGCCCGCGCGGTGCTGCGCCGGATCACCGACCTGGGCGGTACCGCCTCGTTCGACGAAGTCCAGCAGTACTTCGCCAACCACCCGACCAGCCCGATCGCCACAGCCAAGATGGGCGGAACCCTGACCAGCATCAAGGCGGTACACCGCCGTGTCGCCCCGACCGGCGCGTCCCCGCTGCTCCAGCGGGACGAGCGCGCCCGGCCCTACCAGATCGACCGGGCGCTGGTGGAAGGGCTCAGGCGGGCCTTCGCGATCGCCGATGCCTGCCCCGACCTGCTGCGCGGCGAACCCACCGCACCTGTCACCTGACCCGGGTCGCGCCACCGGCAGGAGAACGTCTCGCCAGCGCTTCCAAGTAGTCGGGTTCAGCTGTGCTGATGGCTTCCTCAGTGAGTGGACCGCAACGGGTCCTGCCGGGTGAGGCAGACGAGAATGCCTCCAAGGACGATGGCTGCCGTGATGAGCGGGGCGACCAGGGAGTTCGCGGGGTACAGGATCCAGGCCCATGGCGCGGGGCCCCCTCCGCTTCTCCAGCCGGCCGCCGCGCACACAAGGGGCACGACGGCGACGGTGACAGCCGCGATGCGGTGGCCGAGGAAGGGAAACAGCAGCAGGCCGAGGCCGACGTATCCGGCGATGTTGCGCCCCAGTACCAAGGCGATGCTGTCGGCCCCCAGGGCGTAACAGAGGGCTGCCATCCCCGCCCCGGTGGCGGCGACCGCCGAGCCGAGTGCGGCGTCCCATCTCCGCACGGGCCGGCAGGCGACGCTTTCGGTGCGCAGGTCGCCGCGTCCCATGCCGTGAAGCAGCATCACCGCGGGCAGCAGGGTGATGAGGTGGCCGACGAGGAAGTGTCCGGACTGGCCGGTCAGGACGGGCACGGGAAGTTCGGCGTTGCCCATGAGGAGTCCCACCCCGTTGGTCAGAACGACGGACACACTCACTGCGGGAACAGCGCGGGCCTTCAGCCACCAGTTCATCCGTGGCTCCCGTCGATGCCCAACTGGGGGCGTACGTTGCAGGATCGCATGGCGCGGGTGTTGCGCTCGTACCAGGCGAGCTGGGTCTGTCGGGACTGTTTGAGGACGTGTTGAGCGAGGGCCAGTTCCGGCGGTGAGACCCGGTTCGTGAGGCTCCGGGGCGCGGCGCCGGCGGTCAGGGAAAGCCACGCTCCGACGGGTCCGTAAGCGTCGGCGCCCGGATAGCGCTCCCCGTTGTCCGCGCAGGCGGGAGAGCGCGGAAGGAGTCCTGCCGCCACGCCTGTGGGCATACCGAGCGCACTGACGCCGGGCCCAATGGCCAGTTTGGTCGCCTCGGAGCCTGGCCGGTCGGCCATGGTCAGCGTGGCGGGCACCGCGACGCCGGCCTGGCGGAGCCTCGTGACGGCCTTGCGTGATTCGGTGCGGACCATGCCGGCTTGATGGTCCATCTCGGGCCACAGGCAGATGCGGGGCTGGCCGTGGTCGCACTCCAGGTCGCTGGTCGGGCGGGAGGTCACCGGGTCAGCGCCCATGCCGTGGGCGGAGGCGGCACCGCCTGCGAACCCTGCGGCGAGCAGCGCGGCCGCGGCGACGATGGCGGGGACGGCCTTGCGGTACTGGATGAGCACGGCGGCGGAAAGGCAGACCCCGGTAGCGAATGCTCCCGCGCTCACCAGCGCCCATACGTCCAGGCTCTGGTCGAGCATGCAGCAGTCCTGGAGTCCTCCGCCTACGAGGTGGCGGATCCACACGATGCTCCAGGAGATCGGGTAGGCGTTGGCGACGAAGCTGGCGATCAGCGTGACCGGCACCGCGATGATCGGGGCCCACTGACGGCCCAGGACGAAGCCGACCAGGGTGTTGGCCGCGATGAGCACCGCTTCGACCGCGAGGATGCCGGGATTCGGCATGCCGATGCCGACGTCGGCGGCGGCCGCGGAAACCAGCAGGGCCGCGGCCATGCCGACCACGCCCATCACGAACACCGGCAGCAGGAGAGGGAAGGCGATGGCCAGAGGCGAGCGGACCGCGTTCTGGTCGGAGATGCGTGCGCGCCTGAGCCGGCTTCCCTCCCAGGCGCCGGCTCCGGCGCACGCGGGGCCCACGAAGGACAGCGCGAGGGTCGCGGTGCCAGTGGCGGAGAGCCAGTAGTGGGGCGTAACCCACTCGGACAAGTTGTCGCTGAGGGCGATGACGATGAAGCCGGCCAGGAACGGCAGGAGTCGGGTGCCGGACGAGACGCGGACGATGGTACGGAGCAGCACGGTCAGATCTCCTCGCCTACGAGCTGGGCGTAGGCGGCTTCCGCGCGCTCGCGGGGGCCCTGGACGTTGTCGGCGTTGTCGGCCATGGCGTGGAATGCGGCGGTGGTGCCGTGGAAGCGCACCGTGCCCCGGTCCAGGACGACCACGTGCTGGTAGAGGTCGGCCAGGTCTTCGGTCTGGTGGGTGGAGACGAGGATGTGGACGTCGTCGGCGAGCTGCTCGAGTAAGGACCGGAAGACCTTGCGCTGGGTGGGGTCCAGGCCCGCGGTCGGCTCGTCCATGAGGATGAGCTCGCTGTGGTGGGTGAGGGCTCCGGCGATGCCCATCCGGCGCAGTTGGCCGCCGGAAACCTGGTGGCTGCGGCGGTCGGCGAGCTTGTCCAGGCCGACACGGCCGAGCGTGACAGCCGATGCCTTCCAGGCATCCGTGCGGTTCATGCCCTTGAGCCAGCCGGCGTAGGCGACTTGCTCCCGCACGGTCAGCCCCGGCACGGGCGTGATGTGCTGCGGCAGCCACGCCACCGCCTTCCGGTACGCCGTCACATCCCTGCGGGCGGTGGGGCTGCGGCCCTTCCAGGTGACAGCACCGTCCAAGGGCTTGAGCTGGGAAGCCGCCAGCGCCATCAGCGTGGACTTCCCCGCCCCGTTCGGGCCGAGCAGAACCGTCGCCGGACTGCTGACGCGAAGGTCGAAGCCGTCGAGCACGGTCGTCTTGCGGTTGTACCGGAAGGAGACATCACGGAATTCCAAGGCCATGAGCCGCACAATCCGCCGCCAGGGGTGACCCCGAGGAGGCTGTGGTGAGGAGCGAAGCGGGAGGTGCCCCGACGCAGGCAGAGCCCGCCTGAGCCGGGGCACCCATGAAGACGTGCCGTACCGTCTTCAGGTTCTAGTAGGCGATGACCACCCTGTTGGCACTCATGGTGCCGCCCGTGTTGAAGCTGAAGAGCTCGAAGTAGTACTTACCAGACGACTGGTCACCCCAGGCCGACCTGCCGCAGCTGTTGGTGCGGGAGCCCTTGTCATCGTCAGGCAGCAGGTCGCGGTTCTTCCACAGCTTCAGGTTGGCCTTCTTGAACCCATCGGCCCCGTCGGTGTGGCAACCGCTGAGAGTCACCGAGGTGCTGACACCGTCGGTGTTGTTGTCACTCCAGCGAGAGGACTCGTTGCCGGGGTGCCAGCCGGAGAAGTACGTGGTGCGGCTGCCCTCGGCATGGGCCGGGACCGCGCCGGCGAATCCCAGCAGTAAGGCCCCGGCGACGAGACCAACGGCTCTCTGGTGCATGTGCATTCTCATCTCCCGTGTCCTGCGCATGACATCAGCCATGCAGGCATGACGGAGGAAGCACCTTTCGCTTTCCCCCCGGTGCAGCGCTGTCGTGCTCGCGATCGCCGCACGAACATATCTCCACATGACCGATTCACGGCGATGATCATGTTAGATAACGACCAAAAGCGTGCGAGTGTCGCACTATCTTTCGTGTCGTTCGAATGTATTCGTAAGCGACTGCACCGCTCGCCCATGGAGGTGGATGCCGAATCAACCCAGGTCGACACCAGATTGCGCATGGGCGAGTCACGACCCAAGACCGTCCAGAGGCTCGGCCGCTCTTCGCAGGGCTCACGTGAACCCCTGCAGTAACAATGGCCAAAAACTCACAGTCATCGCATCATTACAGCCCAGAACCAGACGGCACCGCACACAAAACCATCAGCCCAGTGGCCGCCGACTACGACCTGGTGCGGGGCCCGGCAAGGCACAGGCAGCTTTCCGAGCCGGGCCCCGCACCAGTTCACCTACCTCTCGCCCCATCGAGCCCTCGCCACTGCGGCACAGCCCGGTGCGTCCCGGCATCCCAGCTCGAACATGACACGCCTAGCAGGAAACAAAGTGGCCGATAAGCGTCGAAGATGACCGGATCTCATAGTGCGCAATTTAATGGTGAATTCAACAACTGCTTCCAGGAAACTCGGCGCCACCACATGCCTGGCGCGCCCGGAACACCATGTGGATGGATTCCCAGTAGACACCGGTCGTTCCAGCCGCCTGCTGCTGGCCGCCAGTGGATGCGGTGAGGGTGCGGTCAAGCCGATGGTCAGCTCTTGGGCTCTTCCGCCGTTCGCTTGCTCAGGAATTGCTTCGCGGCCTCGATCGCTTCTCTGTTGAGCTCCTCGACGGAGACGCCCCAGGTTTCTTCCCAGCCGGCCAGGTTGTGTGCGCAGTGGACCAGTGCCTCCAGGTCTTTGGGATAGCCGAGGTCATACGCGATGTCTGTCCAGATCAGGTGGGTTCCGGTGGCGGGGTCGAGGGATCCGTCGGCTATCTGTTCAGCGATCCAGTCGGCCATGGCCCACTTCGCCTCCTGTGGGTCATCCGGGGGGTAGAAACGCAGTCCCAGTTCCTCCAGCACTCGGTCGAAGAGCTCAGGCGCCTCGGGCTCTTCGCTCCGCAGGAGACCGGCAAGCATGGCGAGCGAGGGACTGTCGACGCCGGCGACCAGCGCGTCCAGACCCGCCTGGATCAGTCGGTCCGACCCAATTCGTTGACCGAATGCCCTCTCCCGTGCCATGTGGCTGAATTGCTTGAGGGCGTCGTCCTGGTTCATCTCGGGCTTCGTCGTCGGCAGTTGGAGCAAGGTACTCTCGCACGGCCGCCGACACTGCCGCCATCGCGTTTCCCTGCGTCTGCTGGACGACCAGGACATGAAGTTGGCGTAGGAAGCGGTGGAGACGGCTCGCTGACGTCCAGCTGCGAGGTGTTCACGGTGCCGGGCGATGGCGGCCGCTGGCCCGGCGCGGGCTGGAGCGGCTGCGTACGCCGCCGAGGAAGTCGACGGGCACGACGATGGTGCCGGGCCATGGAGCGGGTGGTACGGGAAGTCCGCTGCCCTGGTGCGTCACACACCAGGGCAGCGGGGCATTGGACCTTCATGGCGCAGCTGTGAGCTGGTCAGCCGATGGGGTTGACGAAGGTGCCGGGGTGGGTGGCGCTGCGCTGGTCGACGAGGGTGTCGGTCTCCCAGGGCCACTCGATCTTGAGGGCCTTGGTCTCGTTTGGTGGGGTGATCTCGACCCAGGCCGGCTGGTAGAAGCCCTCGTTCTCCTTGGTGAAGGCGAGGTTGAGGGCGAACTCGGCGCTCTGGCCGGCCTCCACCTCCACGGAGCTCCACTTCTGCGAGGAGCGGGCCAGGGACCAGCGCTCGCCGCCGTTGATCGAGATCAGGTCCACACCGGGGAAGCCGCCGAGCTTGCAGGAGTAGGACCCTTGTTCATCAGGACGATGGTGGCGGTCGTCGAGCCGTCCGCGCCCTCCTCCGGCACCGAGAGCGCGTCCTCACCCGTGGCGAAGGCGGCTTCCAGGTTTTCGGTGCGGCAGCGCTCGACGCCCGCGTGCGCCCTGCCGCCGCCTTCGGTGGCGGCCTGCCCGCTACCCGGCTGATCCTTCGCGGTGCCCGCCTCCGAGCCACCCTTGGCCTTGGCGTCGGGACCCTGCGCACCGCCGGAGGAACCCGATGAGCCGCTGGACCCGGCCGGGGCCGTGTCGGCCTGTCCCGCGGACTTCGCGCCGGTGTCCGAGTCGTTGCAGTCCGTCAGGGTCAGGGCGGCGGCTGCGGTCAGGACCGCGGCGGCGACGCGGAGGGTGCGACGGCGGGCGATGCGGGCGGTGTTGGATCGCATTTCGGGTCCCCCCGGAGTGGTCGGTGTCGTGGTCTGCTCGGTACGACAACAACTCTGGCCGGGGCCGCTACCGCAATCGTGCCGCCCCGCTAAAATCCGGCTAACACGGCTGTGACCAGGGAAAAGACGTCAAGGGCAAGCCCGTCCCCGCCATGGCGGCGAGCAGTGGCAGGCCGATCAGGGAGCTGGCGCCGGTGTGCCCGAAGGACACCGCCCACCGTGCCATCGGCAGGGACCGGAACCGGTCCAACGCCGAACCAGCAGCGGTTCTGCTCGGTCGCGTACGCCCGGCGCGTCTTCGCTCTGGCCGCGCTGGCCATGGAGCGACCAGCAAGAGGCCCTCGGCCGTCAGGGACGGTCAGTACAGCTGGATGCGGGTGAGGACGATGTACGGCGGGTCGGCGTCGGCAACGATGACGTACTCGGCGACACCGAGCACCCCGTCCCGGCCGAGCGGCATGCGTCTTTGCTGAGACCACTTCAGCGAGGCGGTGCTGCCCGGCACCATGCCGCGGGTCTCGTTGATCTGAACGGTCGCCGCGATGATCGCCCCGAAGATCTCGCCGGGCAGGGATAAGTCGGCCAGCAGCGCGTCGACCTCTTCGGACAGTTCACACGGCCAGCCCTCCGGCTCCTGGCCATGCAGCTCACTCAACGGGCAGCCCGGCCGCCCGGCGGCGCGCGCTGGCCGCCGCGATGCTCGTCGTGGACAGGGTGCCGTTCAGCGCGGCCTCGGTGAACCGGCCACCGGACGTGTCCGTGTCCAGCATCGCCTCGCACCACCAGCGGCACAGAACCCCCTCGGCATCCTCCGGCGCGGCCGCCGAGAGCTCGCGGTAGAACTCCATCCGCCGCTCCCCTCGAACGCGGCCGCGATGCCCTCGGCGTTCCGCGGCACCCGGTCCGGCTCCGTATGCGGGTGAAGTCGACCGGATCGGCGTTGCGACCGAGTGGAGCCGGGGACGGGAACAGCTGGGGAAGAATGTCCGCAGCGATCAGGAGGGGGCGTTGTGCGGCTGACGATCGACACTGGGACGGACACCTACGAGCAGGCGATTGCTGCTGTGCAGGCCGCCTACGGGCTGCGTCCCGTCGCCCCTGCCGACTGGCCGGAAGCACCAGCCGTCGACCCGCGCCCCGTCCCGCAGGACCTCAGCGGCGATGACATCGGGAACGGCTGGAGCGAACAGGTGCTCTTCCGGGTGATCGCCTCGCTGATGCCCGGGGCCCGCGCGGTGCTGCGCAGGATCACTGACCTGGGTGGCACCACCTCGTTCGGCGAAGTCCAGCAGTACTTCGCCGACCATCCGACCACCCCGATCGCCACCGCGAAACTCGGCGGGACCCTGACCAGCATCAAAGCGGTACAGCGCCGCGTCGCCCCGACCGGCGCACCCCGGCTGCTCCAGCGGGACGAGCGGGCCCGGCTCTATCACGTCGACCAGACGTTGGTGGAAGGGCTCAGGCGGGCCTTCGCGATCGCCGATGCCCGCCCCGACCTGCTGCGCGGCGAACCCACCGCACCCGCCACCTGACGTGATCGCTGAACGTGACGCTATGTCGTCCAGCCCTCCTCGGCGCGATCCCTGTTGTCAGTCGTCATTGGGGTGTTCGTGCGAGCGCCGGGTGGGTTCGTCGCACCAGTCCAGGCACGCAGGGCGGCGGACGAGGCGGTGCGGTGCTCGTAGTCACGGACCAGGCGGTGGTGCAGTGTCAGGATCCCGTAGGTCTGCGCGAGCTTGACGTCGATGCCCAGGCCGGCGTCGTGTCCTCCCCACAAACCTGTTTTCGCTCATGCGTTCTACTGTGCGGCGAGCGCGCACGCATCGCCTCCTACACTTCTGGCACGCGCGCGGAGGGGGAGACCAGTGGCTGTGCGGATGACCGAGGAGTTCGCCTCGGCGATGGTGACGGTGATTCCGATTGTCTTGGTGGCCGCCTCACTGGAAATGACGGCGCTGACAAAGAACGGCCGGGACAACGGAAGGCGGCGCCGCGAGGCCGTTCTTGCTGCGATCCGGTCCGGGACTCCAGAGCCGGCCGGTGTGAGCAGGCGGAGGAAGGCCGCAAGCCTGTTCGTACTTTCCGGCTGGTACTGGTCAGTGATTCTGCACGTGGTTGCCGAGGTGTTGCTGATCAGGTGGCTGGCTGACTCTAAGCGTGCCCCTGACCAGCAGACAGCGCAGTTCGTCCAGGCCGTGGGCATCTTCGGCTTCGTCTGGGTGCTCATTGCCGGGTTCATCGTGGCGTCCGTCTACAGCACGGAAAGGAAACTAGAGCGGCGTCTTTGGGAGGACGACATTGCCCGGGAGCGTGCCGCACGGGCGGCTGCCGTTCCCGAAGTCGCCGTCCCGGCACCGACGGCCCCTGGCCAGGCCCAGCAGCCCTACCAGTGATCCGAGAAGGTCACCAGACGCCGGGGCCGCGCCACTCGACCAGTTCGGATCGTCCAGCCGGACATCCTCGGCGCCGGCGCGTCGCAGGAACTCCTCGACATCGGCCGGCCTCCGAACGAGCCCGGCGATCTCACCGCGGATCGTCACCCGTCGCCCACCAGGCAGGGACGGCGGATAGAGGCTTCTGCTGCGCAGTCCGGCCGTAGGCATGGAATCGCAAGGAGCACGCAAATGAGACCTGCCGCCGGGCCCGGCTCGGGCAAGCCGCACGTCAGTCGGTCACGGCCGACCTGACCGGTTTCGGCCTGAAGAACCACTGCTCTTAGGACAGTTGACACGAACTTCCCGCGTGGAAGGTCCTGCCCTGGGGCAGCCGACGCTCGGCCTGGGTGTGGTGGCCGGCTTCCCGGGCGAGGCGGGCGAGGAGGAGCCGAACTGGCGGTTCCTGGACTGGAGGCGGTCCTCTCCGCGCGAGCGGAGGTGAACCGTACAAACTGACTTCACAGCAGGTAGCGATTCAGTTCTCTTCGCGCTGGCAGAGGAGAGGTGTCCCCCGGCGCTCTTCAGGAGGACTGTTCCCGGCCGATCACTCTCCCGGAAGTTCAACCAGAGACAGCAGACCGCCGAGCACCGCAAAGAGGGCGAGGAGCGCGGCAGTGGCCGTGACGCTGACGAAGTCGTCAGCCACGTGGCCACCGATGATCAACCATGCCGCGGCCCCGACCAGGACGAGCAGATGGTTGCCCCGCTCACCCAGCAGCCGCATCCCCACCCACAACAGAACCGGCATCGGCAGGAAGCCCGTGATCAACGCTAGAAGGCTTTCGAACCACCCGGCGCCCATCGCATGCCCACTGGCCTCGGCTACGTCGTCCGCCCACTCCAGCAGGGAGGCCCACACCCAGTAGCAGACGATGGCCGCCGCGGCCGACACGAGCGCGCCCTTCACTCCGCGGGATGTCCTGCTCTTCGCCACCTCGTCACCGTTTCACGAAACAGTGACGGGGACCTGAGTACGGGTACTCAGCTTGTCCTACCTTCCAAGCGTGGGTTTGAGCCGGTCATTCGTAAGATCGGCGGACCCAGGGGTTCTGGGTATGGCTGTGAGCTTGTCGCCGTTGGATGGCTCAAAGAACTTGGCCGCCCGGAGCCCCGCGACGACTCGACCGCTAATTGGGATACGCGACTCGATCGCTGTGTAGGACAACGTCGGCGAGGTCGTCTGCGGGATCGATGTGTGACGACGAGCTGGCGGAGGTGACCCGTGCCCCAGATCTGGGCCGGAGTGGACATCGGCAAGGAACACCACCACTGTGTAGTGGTCGACGAACGCGGCGAACGCCTCCTTTCACGCCGAGTCTTCAACGACGAACCGGCCCTGCTGGAACTGATCGCAGACGTACTCGCGCTCTCCGAGGACGCCCTGTGGGCGGTGGACATCAACCACGGTGGGGCCGCCCTGCTCATCGGCCTCCTGCTCAGCCACGACCAGCCGATGGTCTACATCACCGGCCTGGCCGTGCACCAGGCGTCGACGGCCTACCGCGGCCAGGGCAAGACCGACGAGAAGGACGCGTTCGTCATCGCCGACCAGGCACGCATGCGCCAGGACCTTGGTCTCCTGCGGCCCGGCGACGAGATAGCCGTCGACCTGCGCACCCTAACCGCCCGCCGCCTCGACCTGGTCAACGACCGCACCCGTCAGACCAACCGGCTGCGGGCCCAACTTCTGGAGTTCTTCCCAGCGTTGGAGCGCGCGCTGAACCTGAGCAAGAAGGGTCCGGTCGTCCTGCTGACCGGCTACCAGGTGCCGGCCGCGATCCGTCGCAGCGGCGCCAGGCGGATCGGAACCTGGCTGAAGAATCGCAAGGTGAAGAACGCCGTCGCGCTCGCCGAGACAGCTGTCGAGGCGGCCAGGGCCCAGCACACCGCCCTGCCGGGAGAGACCCTCGCGGCCGCCATGGTCGCCCGCATCGCCAAGGGTGTGCTGGCCCTCGACGAGGAGATCGCCGAACTCGACGCGCTCATCGAGGCCCGGTTCAACGAGCACCGACACGCAACGGTGATCCGGAGCCTGCCCGGCATGGGCGCCCTCCTCGGTGCCGAGTTCATCGCCGCCACCGGTGGCGACCTGGAGGCTTTCGGCACGGCCGACCGCCTCGCGTCCTTCGCCGGCCTCTCACCCGTGCCGCGGGACTCCGGCCGCGTCAGCGGCAACATGCGTCGCCCGCGCCGCTACCACCGCGGCCTACTCCGTGCCTTCTACCTCTCCGCGATGGCCAGCCTGAGAACCTGCTCCGCCTCCCAGGCTTACTACGGGCGCAAGCGGAACGAGGGCAAGGGACACAAACAGGCCCTGCTGGCTTTGGCCCGTCGACGGGCCAACGTCTTGTGGGCCATGCTCCGCGACGGAGCGTGCTACCAGGTACTACCAACCGTCACGGCGGCGGCTTGACATCGTCATTGGGAAGTTCTTTAAGGTCTGACTGTGATGGGGGCCTGTTACTGATCGGCCTGAGGGATCCGGACGACCGCAGTCCCTGCCTCCAGGTCTACCTCTGTTCGGTTCGGTGGCGCCCCATCTTCCTCGTCATCCCTCATGAGCAGTGCTGACTGCCGCTCCTTGAGTTCGTTCTGCTTCCCGGGTGAAAAGCTCGCGTGGAGCTGCTCAAACCCGGTCGCCGATATCTGACCTTGCCGGACGCTGTTCCGCCAGGGCAGCAGTCCGGCCCGTCCGGCACGGAGAAGCAGTTGATCTGCGAAGGCCACGACTGTCAGCAGGATGACCAGTCCGGGCAAGGTCATGAAGACGGCAAATTCCATGCCATCAGTATGCGGAGCGGGGGTGAGGGCGTTTAGCCCTTCAACCGTTGCAGAGCGATGAGTGTCTTCTCGCGGCGGACGGTTTTGCCTACGTCGTAGCGGGGTGCCCGTCGACCGCGCCTCCGCCTCGGCACACTGTCAGCACTTATACGACGCAGATCGCCGACCACCTGATGATGGCCTGTCGCACCATCCGGGCCGCGCTCCGGTGAGCCGGAGCACGGGGTCGCGCTGCTGGTCGCGGCTCTGGTCGCACCGGGCCGGGCGCCGCAGGAGGTACTGGGCGGTGCGTTCCCGGGCGGCGTCGGCCAAGGCGGCGACGGGCGCGCAGCGCCCACAGCCGCCCCGCCCCAGCCCGGGGCGCGCCCCGCCCCACCCCCACCCCCCACAACGCCCGCTGCGCCCGGGAACGCCAGCGGGACCGCCACACCACCACAACACCCGCCAGAAAGCGATACCACGAACATTTTGCGAACAGCGACGGATTTCGTGCCGATATGAAAGCTCATCATGAGACGGCACACTTAGATCATCGCTTCCAAAAGTCCATAGGCGTGTAGGGCTGTCCCAAAGGCGCGCGAGTTTCTCCATACCATGGCGACAGCACTCGGACGAGAACCCTGGAGCTCCCAGTGCCAGCCTCTCCAGCGGCGCGCGTCCACACCCCACGGATCGGGGCCCATGCGCGATTGCGTATGGCGTAGCGCTGCACACCTGACGCCTATTACAGAGTTCGGTGCCAGCGGGCGGTCGCCGCAGCGTACCGTCACCTTCAGGCATATGCGGTGACCGCGCGGTCACGCAGTGTCGCACCTTGGGGAGGGGTCGAACATGGTGAACGCCCGGACGTACCCGCTGTGGCAGCAGCTCGTCGCCACGGAGGGACTGCCAGACGAAGCGCTACCCGTAGTGATCGAGGCACTGTGCACGACCTCCCGTGCCTTCTACGGCGTCGACAACCGTGGCGAGGAGTGGCGCAAGAAGGCTTTCGCGGCCGCGCTTCCCGTCCTCCTGCAACGCGCAGCCGACCCGGCGCTGCGCCGACGCGTCCTGGAACAGGCCGACGACAAGCAGGTCGCCGATCTCGCCGACCAGGGCGTGGTCACGGCCGCTGACCTGCCCGTGATCCTGCATACCCACCGCCCGACACCAGACCTGATCATCGGCCTGGCCCGGCATCCCGGCCAGGTCGACGACGCGATCAGCTTGCTTCCGCACCTGCACAGCACCGAACTTGAGCGGGTCGTCGACGACTGGAACCCCAACCGCTACCACGTCGACCCCGAGCCGTTCCGCCCATGCCCCCGGCCCTCTTCGACGCGGTGCTGGAGTACGCCCTCACTCCGCTCGCCCGCCTCCTGCAAAACCCCGGTCAGCACGAGGGATGGGAGATCTCCGAACATTCCCACCTGGCTCTTCCCATCGAGTTCGGCGAGGGCCCACCCTGGCACATCCTCGCCACCTGCCCCCACCGGTGGCCCACCCTGGTCCAACACCCCGCCTTCGGCACCGCCGCCCAGCACCTCCTGCTGGATCACGCCGAACTGGAGGCACACCGCACCCGCATGGCGGCCTCGGCCGGCGACTATCTCTCCCGCGGCACGCAGGACGCCCCGGCCGAACCGCCGGAACCTGCGCCAGCACTCGGCCCCGATCTGCTGCGGGCCTGTCTGCCCGCCCTGTGCCTGCCGGAGAGCCGGCCTGCCCAAGCCGAGTGTGACCGCCCGCCACCGGCTCCACCGCATGGCCGAACGGGTCCGCTACAACCCCAGCGTCATGGACGTCGCGGCCAAGCAACTGCACGCGGCCGCCGACGAGTGCGTGCGCCGTGGCCGCCTGCTCACCCCGCCCCGCACGCCGAAGAACGAACACCGCAACACCATCACCACCGTGGCCGAGGACCTGGCCCAGCTCAGCGCCAACCCCAAACACCTGGCCGAGGCCTGCGCCCTGCTCACCACACTGGAACAGCCAACCGTCGTCTCCGCACCGCCCAGCCCCCGACTGTCCCGCATCACTGAAGGCACCGATCTACTCAGCCCGGTCCGACTCCTGGAGCGCAACTCCCAGCACCGCCGGATCGCCGCGCTGCTCGCCCTCGCCGGCAACCCGCACACCCCGCGCACCGCGGTCACCGAAACACTCCCCGCGCTGCACCCGCTCGAACTCTCCTGGATCGGACACCAGAGCCACGCCCCCGACTGGCTGCACACAGCCGCGGCCGCCCTCGCCCCGGCCGACGACACCGAGACCGTGCTGCGCCTGCTGACCGACGACGAACTCGACCGTCACCCCGACCCGTGCGCCGTGCTCCAGTCCTGGCTCGACGCCCCAGAAACCGACGGCCTGTGGACCTCCAGCGACGTGTACCGCGCCATCCTCAACTCCCGCCACCACACCCTGCACCACCTGCGCCAGCTGCCCGCTGACGAAGTCCTCACCCGCACCGAACCACACATCGCGCTGCCCCACCTGCTCACCCAGTGCGGCACCCAGCCAGAGCGCTGGCACGCCCTGCTCAAGGCCCTCGACTACGGCCCCACCGACGAAAAGATCACCTTCGGACAGCTGCTTGACACGCTCTCCTCCCAGCCGGAACCCATTGCCCCGGCATGACGCCTCCTCGCACCTCCGAACTCGCTGCAGTGGGCCTGATTTCGCTCAGAGGACCGGCTATCAGGCGATTCGAGCCCTACAGGGCCGACAGGCGTGGGCCCCTCCTGGGCCGTACCGGTGGATCGGCGCTGCGCAGCCGGCGCAGGGGCCGATGTTCCAGACTGGGCAGCCGTACAGGGCCGCGGTGGCGTGGCGCTGCTGGGGTGTGATGTCGAGGCGCTGTTCGCGTTGCCGGGGGATCTTGAAGAGGCGCTGGGGGATTTCATCGAAGGTGTGAAGGCCCCTGGCATCGGCTTTGGCCCGCCGGGGTCGGGGGTCGTTGAAGACCATGGTTTCTTCGCCGTAGCGGCAGGCGGTGTCGAGCGGTTCTCCGGTGAAGGTGAGCTCGCCATCGCCTGATGGAGTGGTTTCAGGTTCGTCGTCGGGTCCGACGATATCGAGCCATTGGTCGCGGTCTTCGGCAGGCACACGCGGGTGTAGTTGCGCGGGTCGTTCTGGTTTGGAATCCGCATGGGCACGTATTCGCCGTCAGCGCTGGTCGCGACCAGTTCATCGACCTCGGTGTTTCGGGTCTCCTTCTCTCAATGGTCTCGTGGAGAGTCGACGAAACCGAATCACTCGGTGGTCAGCGACGCGTGCGGGTCGCGGTAGGCAACGATCCTCGAGGTGATGGTGGTGAGAACATCGACGGAGATCGTGACCTTGTCACCGGGCCGCAGCGGTGGATGGGCGCCTCAGCCCTTGCATCCCCATAATTCGGCGAGACATCCACCGCCACAGGTGCCGCACGGTCCGTGAGAGCGCCGCGGTCGGCTGCGGATGACGACAGCGGACATGACGAGCCGACCGCGGCACCCGATCACGCCGCCAGCGTGGCCGCCCACTGCGTAAAGATCTTGGCGTACCGCGGCGGGTCGAACTGGTGCATCATGTGCAACGCATCCGGCACCGACTCGTAGTCGACCTTCACCCCCGCCGACTCCATCAACAGCCTGGCCCGGGCGGCCTGCTCGTCGGAGAGCGCTCCGATCAGGTTGCCGGTCTCCGGGTCGATGCCACGCGTGTGGTGTGTGAGGAGCACCGGCGTCTTGACGTGGGTCAGCATGCGCTCGTGCGGGCAGTGCAGTCCGACGGTGCCCTCCCAGAAGGCCCGCGCCCATTCCGGGTCGTACTCCTTCATGTGCTGCGGGATCTCGTCCGCCACGAAGTACCGCGCCATCGGCGACGACGAGGCGCCGGCCGCGCGGCAGTAGCTCTTCCAGTCACCGACGCTCCACTGGTCGCCGAGGTACGTGCGGAAGAGCTCGAAAAGCGGGCCCGCCCCCTGGCGGATCGAGTGGCCGCACGTGGTGACGAGTTCGGACGCGAAGAACGGGGCGTCCTCGCACAGCGCGCCCCGGACCTGCCCGGGCATGGAGTACGCCGACAGCCACGCCGCGAGGACGCCACCGGAGGAGTTGCCCGCGACGACGACGGGGCGTTTCACCACCAGGGCGATGAACCGGACCAGGTCGTTGCCGAAGTTGTCGAGGCTGTACCGCTTCGGGGTCCAGCTGCTGCGCCCCTGGCCCCGCAGGTCAACGGCGTAGACGTGGAATTCCTCGGCGAGGAGGCCCATCGTCTCCTCGTACCCCCACCATGAGCCGGTCTGCTCGGGGATCAGCAGCACGGCGGGCTTGTCCGGCTCACCGGCCTCGGCGTAGTTCATGGTGATCTCACCGAGATCGGCCTGCTGCTCGGGATAGGTGTGCGGGACGTAGACGTCGCGCAGTGCGGGGTCAGTCACCATTGCTGTCTCCTTGGTCTCCGGTGTCCATCGTCACGGGTGGACGGTGCTTTCGCGGCCCGGCGCCGGGCGAGGGCCACGCGGCGTGGGATGAGGTCGGGGCTGGCCGACGGCTCCGCTGCTGAGCACCCTGTCGGGCCCATAGCAAGGTGAACCGTGCGTCCGAAGCAGTTCCTCGACGGTGCGGTTGGTGGCCCCAAACGGCTCGATGGCCGTGTCGTCGGGCAATGGTGCGGTCACGAGGAGTGGGCTCCGGTGCCGTGCAGCGTGGCGCCGATACCGTCCCGCACCGTGCTCCGGCCGCCGTCGCAGCCGAGCAGGTACTCCGGGACCAGGCGGTAGGTCGATCCATCGGCGCGGATGACCTCGCAGTTCACGCCGTCCGGCTGCTCCGTGAAGCCGCGCAGGCGCTCGCCGAGGCGGAGCTCGGCGAGACCGGTGCGCGCCAGGTGCTCGCACAGGACGTACTCGACAACCGGCTGTACCAATCCCCTGCCCCGACTCGGCAGCGAGTCCGTGCTCTGCGGTGCTGAGGCCGAAGACGTCCTGGAATTCGGTGATCGCCTCGCTGGCGAAGATGCCGCAGAACACGACACGTCGACACCAGGCGGGTGAATGCGGTGCCGCGCGGTGTACCGCATCCGCGACGCCCCAGCGCAGAAACAGCTCCATCGTCCTCACACTCGTGGTCTTCGCGCGGGGCCTCGGATGGACCCCGCGGCGCGGCTCGACCGCGGACGGATCGGATGCCGTGATGGGCAAGCTTGCTCGCGGCGGCCAGCCCCGCGGGCCCGGCGCCAGCGATCAACACCGACATCCGCGCGTCGTCGTGCGGTTGAGTCACGGCGCTAGTATTCGACCTGTGACCAGCGACGCGCACCGGCGATTTCGATGAGTGGGACGCCAGTGCCGACCCGTCGCTCGGGACGGCCACTGCACGGCGAGCCGATCCTGGAGCGAGCGTTCCGGGTCCTGGGTGCCTTCGCAGAGTCCGGGGAGGGCCTGCCGCTCCACACCCTCGCGGCTCGGGCGGGTCTTCCCAAGAGCACCACGTCGCGGATCGCGGCCCAGCTGATGGGTGTGGGCGCCCTCGAACGCCTCGACAACGGCGATTTCGTCGTCGGCCTGCAGCTGCTCGAGATCGCCTCGCTGGCTCCCCGCGGCCACGGACTGCGCGCCGCTGCGCTCCCGTTCATGGAGGACCTGCACCAGGTCACCCGCCAGCACATCCTCCTCGCCGTACGCGACGGCCACGAGGCCGTACTCGTCGAGCGCCTGTCGGCCCGGGACGCGGCAGCGGTCAAGTACCGGGTCGGCGGCCGCCTCCCCCTCGCCGAAACCGGCATCGGCATCGCCCTGCTGGCCCACGCCCCCGAGCAGGTGCGGGATGACGCACTGGCCGGCGCGACCGACGCAGGCCACCTCCGTCGGCTCATGGCCACCGTCCGCGGGGAGGGTGTCTGTGCCATGACGGTGCCCAACCCACTACGCACCGGGCCCACCACGATGTCGACAGTCGCCGCCCCGATCCTGAACCGTCGCGGTGACTCATTGGGCGCGCTGTCACTAGTCGCGCCCGACGAGGGCGGGACCCAGGTCGCCGCTCGGATTGCGCTGCGAACGGCAAGCCTGGCGATCTCCCGGACGGTGGGACTCTGACCGGAAAACTCGACGGTCAGGTGGGCGCGAGGTAGCCCCTGGGCTCGGGTGGTTCCGGGGGGCTGCTGGCCGGGTGTGGATGGTGTGTCAGGCGCCTGCCGGGGTGAGGGTGACGTCGTGGCCGAGGGCGGTGAGCTGGCGGACGAGGTCGCGGGTCTTTGCGGGCGGGATCGAGGTTCTTGGTGTGCCAGTCGGGGCCGAGGTCGCGGTAGCGGGCGGTGGGGTCGTTGAGGAGGTGCCGGACCGTGACCAGGATGGAGCGGGCGACGGCGACCAGGGCCTTGAGGTGGCCTCGGCGTTTGACGATGCGGCGGTAGCGGGCGCCGAGGAAGGTGTCGGTGCGGGCCGCGGAGACGAGGCGGCCGGAGAGCGGGGCGACGCCGATCTCCCGCACCGGCCAGCTGCTCCTGAGGAGCCGAGGCGTGCCCTGCGCAGCGCGGCGACTTGCATAATTGTGGCCGTTCGGTGCACGACCCGGGGCGAGGGCTGCGCGGACCCTGTGTGCTCAATACACTCGGCGATCGCGCCTATCGCGGCGCACACTCGCATATCGGGGGACGAACGATGAGCAACTGGAACCCGGGCGGACAGCCGCCCCAGGGGCCGCAGCCCTACCAGCCGCAGCCACCTCAGCCCTATCCGCCCCAGCCCTACGTGCCGCCACAGCCCCAGCCGCCCTACCCGGGGCCGCCGGTACCGCCGCCGGGCGGGCCGATCACCCGGCTGCGGCGGCGGATCGGCCCCATCCACACCGCGCGCAGGGTCTTCACCCCGTCACGGCCGGGCATCGTCTCGGATCCTGAGGTGGCGCGAATGCGGAAGATCAGGACCCTGGTCGGCGTGGGCGCGTTCCTGTGGATGTCCTACGCCTACAAGCTCGCCCCCAAGCTCAGCGATGCGGCGGACGAGCAGGTCGACAAGTCGTGGACCAGCGCCCTCGTGCTGGCGGCGACCCTCCCGGTCGTCGTCGGCGTCCTGTACGGCCTGGCCGCTCCGGCGGCGCGACGGGACCTGCTGCGCCGGGCGGGGCGGTGCTTCGGCGCGATCGTGGCCATGATGGCGGCGGCCTCCGTCTTCCCGATCATCGTGCTCTCAGGGTTCTTCGAGGGCCAGGAACCCCTCGTGGAGGGCCACTTCACCGTGACGAAGGGCCTCATCCTCGCGTTCACCCTCTTCGTCCTCTTCTGGGTGACGCCGTTCGTCGTCTGGGGCGTGGGACTCGCCGTCCAGCACGTGTTCCGCACCGCGGACATCCACGAGACGGTGCCGCCGCTGCTGATCATGGCGTTGGCGTGGGAGATGGCACTGATCGACATGTTCACCGGCGCCCACGAGGGCGTGCCGACGGTGATCCGGTACGTGTTCATCCTGGGCGCCCCGCTCTCCGTCACGGCGGTGGGCCTGTGGGAGCTGCACCGGCTGCGCGTGCACTACGGGCTGGGGATGCGGGGACTGCTGATGCGCTAGGAACGGCGCCTCGCAGGACGTACTAGTGATCTGGTTTTGAGGTCGTGGGTCGCCACGTGAGGCGTCCCCTCTTTCAGGCGCAGGTGTCGAGCATGCCCTCCAGAGCCGAGCGCTCGGCGGTGTCGATGGTCAGGCCGTATACGTGCTTCACCGAGATCCAGGCGCGGCCGTAGGTGCAGCGGTAGTCGGCGAGCGGCGGCTGCCAGCGTGCGGGGTCCTTGTCAGCTTTCGACCGGTTGGAGCGGGCGGAGACCGCGACGAGCTGCGAGTGCACGAGGTCGTTGGCGGATAGGCGGCGGTCCTGCGTGCTCCACTCCGCCACGCCGGACCGCCAGGCCTCCTTGAGAGGGACGACGTGGTCGACGTCCAGCTGGGCGGCCGCGTCGGCCGTCACTCCGTCGTACGGCGAGACCCAGTGCCCGGCGGCCGCGCGGCACTGGCCGTCCTGGGCGACGTCTTCGCCGTCCCGGGCGAGGACGGTCTCGCGGGTGTCGCAGGTGCCCTGCTGGGTCATCCAGTGGGGGAACTTCGCTCGGCTGTAGCCGGGGACGTCCGTCTCGGGTGCGACGGTCAGCTCGGCCAGTTCCGCCCGGTGCTTCGTCGGCGGCCGGGGATTCAGGGAACTCGGCCGAAGCGGTGGCCGAGAAGGGAGCGCTGGAGGCAGCCCAGCTTGGTGAGCCGAAAGCGAGGAGACTGCTCGTGGCCACCGGCGCATCATCATCGTCATGCCGACCACCGTGGCCGGGCCCGGCTACCGCGGGGCCTCACCTCGTGGGATTCACTCCCACGGGTGGCTGCCTCCAGAACTACTCAAGCCCGGTGTGCAGAACAGGCGCACCACCGTCCTGAGGAAGAATGCCGACAGCAATCACGAAGGGGAGTGTCGTGCGGCTGACGATCGACACCGAGACGGACACCTACGAACAGGCAATAGCCGCCGTGCAGGCCGCCTACGGTCTACGCCCCGTCACCCCCGTCGACTGGCCCGAACCACCAGCCATCGACCCACGCCCCGCCCGCAGGACCTGGGCAACGATGACCTCGGGGACGGCTGGAGCGAGCAGGCGCTCTTCCGGATGGTCGCCTCGCTGATGCCCGGGGCCCGCGCGTTGCTGCGCCGGATCACCGAGCTGGGCGGTACCACATCCTTCGACGAAGTGCAGCAGTACTTCGCCGACCATCCGACCACCCCGATCACGAAGGCGAGGGTCGGCGGGGCCCTGACCAGCGTCCCGGCGGTCCAGCGCCGTGTCGGCCCGGCTGGCTCCTCCCGCCTGCTCCAGCGGGACGAGCGAGCACGGCTCTACCAGATCGACCAGGTACTAATAGAGGGGCTCAGGCGGGCCTTCGCGATCGCCCATGCCCGCCCCGACCTGCTGCGCGGTGAACCCGCCGCACACGTCACCTGACGTAGCCGCTGGGCGCGACCGACGCCTGGGTCGTCCAGCTCGCGGCGGCGCGACCGCTTGTCAGTCGTCGGTTGGGTGTTCGTGCAGGCGCCGGGTGAGGTCGTCGCACCAGTCCTGGGCCCAGGCCCGCAGGGTGACGGTGTCCGCGTCGGTGAGCCCGTAGGCGGTGAACTCCTCGTCCTCGTACCACTCGGCGCCGGCCAGGCGGGCTTGGAGGTCCTCGAGATCGAACTCGTCCCGGGCGTGGCGGCGGCCGAGTGTTTCGAGGTCGGCTGTGGTGTGGTGGCGGGAGGCGGCGTGGACGTCGATAAGGTCGCGGACGGCTCCGCGGTCGGCCAGGGCCCGGACCTTGGTGCCGATGACGTCGTCGAGAGCGAGGACGGGGCCGTACGCGGTAGGCGTGGGCGGCCGCCAGAAGGCCTCTTTGAGGATGTCGACTTCGCACTCCTCGCCGCTGGCGGGGTCGGTGACGACGAGGCGGCCGGAGAGCGGGTCGACGCCGATCTCCCGCACCTGCCAGCCGCGGTCGGTCAGCCCAGAGGTGAGGGTGCGGGTGATCTCCGCCATGGGGGCGGGGTTCTCCGTAGCGACGTCGAGGTCCTGGCTGAGCCGGTCGACCAGGCCGTGGGCCTGCACGGCGTATCCGCCGGTGATGACCAGCGGGTAGGGGGTACCGATGGCCAGGACGTCGGAGAGGAGCCGGCGGTGCAGGTCGCTGAGGTTCACGCCGCGGCTGCCGGGCGGGCGGCGGCCAGCTCGGGGAACGCGGCTTCCCACACGTCGCGGATGGCGCGGCTGATCAGCGTGCGCAGCACGGGCCACTGGGCAACCAGGAGGTCCCGGTTCAGCAGGGTGATCAGGTCATCATGCTGCCCTTCGGCCAGCACGGTGCGGTACATGCTCATCCGCGACCGTGGCCGGTCAAGGTCGAACCGCGTCAGACCCGACCACGCCACATGCAGCGGCAGTTGGACGGATCCGTACGCAGGCCCGGCCAGTTCGCCGAGCGCGTCGGGAAGCCTTCGCACATAGCGCTGCCGCAGCACCTCGGCAGCAGGCGGTGACGGCTCGGCGGCAGGCATAGCGGACATGCACCCAGTATATGAGCGATGAGCACGCGGTTGTGGCAGGGCGGCTGTGGATGGCCCGGTACGTCAATACCCCATCGCCAAGCATGGAGGCCCACGAAATCCGCGACGAGGACGCTCTCTGGCTGTCCTCGCTCAAGGGCCGGCCGATGACCGTATTCTCTGGGACGGAATTATGCGCTATTTTCGCGCTGCACGGCTGAACGTCGAGACAGCCAATTTCTCACCGCATGTCCGACTAGGACGATGAAGACAGCCACCGCTATAAGACGGATTACGCTCCACGTCGCGCCAACGACACCCCCTTGTACTGAAGCTTCAGTGCGGAGTCGCTCTGACGTCTCTACGATAGCCACCAGCGGAATCAGCAGTCGACAGGAAGGCCGCGAAGGCTTTGGATCCGTGCCAGGTTCCCGGCTAGCCCCAGAATAGAACCTAGAATTGCAGCGGCCGCACACCATAGAAGCGTCTTCGACAAGAATCCGGCCCAGTCAACATGTGTTCCCTGGGAAGGGGTATCTATGTCAGCTGTCATGAATTCACCGTGCCCCAGTTTTATCGCATAGTAAGCGATCACGGCTGCGATCAGTGACACAGAGGCCAAGATGGCGGACTCAATCCTGGATTTGCGCGCGAGGCCGACACCAAATTCCAATGCTGCCCAGGACCATCCGGCATCCAAGACAAGATGTGCCACGTGGCCGGCTGAAGTGCCGGTCCTCTCAAGAATGGGGGCGAGGACTCCGAGTACCGCACCGGATGTCAGCGCGGCCACAGATGCTACCAAGGCGGAGGAGCGTGAAGAGAGCACGGCGTCCGAGAGAGTCCTTTTCGGTAACCAGGCGTCTGAGACCCTACCTCTACGCGAGTCTATGGTGGCCGTTGTCGCGGGTTCACGACCGCCACTCGCTCGACATGGCCGATGGGGCCGCTGGGTTGTAAGGCTCTGAACCGCCCCGGGTTCGGTAGAGATCTCAGGTTGTGGTTGTGACCTGGGGGTTCGTGAGTTCGGTGTAGTAGGTGGCTTCGTACTCGGCCGGTGGGACGTGGCCTATCTCACCGTGGAGTCTGCGGTGGTTGTACCAGTCAACGTATTCAGCGGTGGCGAGTTCGACTTCGGACAGCGTCTTCCAGGGCCGCCGGGGTTTGATCAGCTCGGTCTTGAACAGACCGATCGTGCTCTCCATCAGGGCATTGTCGTAGGCGTCTCCGACTGGTCCGATCGAGGCGGCGATGCCGGCGGCGTCCAAGTGCTCGGCGAGCCGGAAACTCGTGTATTGCGACCCTGCGTCCGAGTGATGGATCAACTCGCCTGACCCAACCGGGCGTTGGTCGCGGTCGCGCGGCCAGATCGCCATCTCCACAGCGTCCAGGACGAAGACCGTCGCCTTCACGGTGGCCGCGGACCAGCCGACGATCCGGCGGGAGAAGGTCTCCACGACGAAGACGATGTAGACAACACCGGCCCAGGTCGTCACGTGGGTGAAGTCCGCGACCCAGCAGCGGTTCGGAGCCTTGGCGACGAAGTCGCGCTCCAGGCGGTCGGGAGCCCGTTCGACTTGTCCGCCGGGGAGTGTGGTGATCACCTTCTTGCCGCGGACGGCGCCGGTGATGCCGAGTTCGCGCATGAGGCGCTCGACGGTGCAGCGGGCCACGGCATGTCCCTGCCGGTTCAGCTCGCGCCAGACCTTCCGGGCCCGGTAGACGCGGTAGTTGGACGTGTGGACCTCTTGGATGCGCACTTTGAGGTCGCGCACGGAACGGACGGAGGGAGTTTCGAGGCGTTTCTTGCGGGCGTAGTACGTGGAAGGGGCGATCTTGCAGTCGTGCCCGGTGAGGGTTCTGCAGACCGGCTCGACGCCGCCGAAGCGGTCCCGGTGCTCGTCGATGAACGCTACGAGGGTGTATGTGGCCGGTCGAGCTCGGCCGCGAAGACACTCGCCGCGGCCTTAAGGATCTCGTTGGCCCGCTTGAGTTCGGCGTTTCCCTTCTTCAACGCCTTGAGCTGGGCGGACTCGTCCGTCGTCGTCCCTGGACGCGTCTCCGCGTCGATCTCGTGCTGCTTCACCCAGTTCCGGAGCGTCTCGCGGGAGCCGATGCCGAGCTTGTCGGCCACCGTCTGCAGAGCGGCCGTCTCGTTCGCCCGTCGCCGCCCGCGCCTTCACCTTCGAGGAGCCCGGCTACCAGGCCGGCGTCTACCGGGACGTGCTGCTGCGACGGTGGCGCAACACTCTGGGGCGCACCATGTGGGACTTCCCCGGCGGCCGGACCGGCGGCAACCGATACCTGGTGCTCGGCCTCGACACGGGGCAGGGCGCCGACCTCGCGGCGCCGCCCGACCGGGACGAGCTGATCGCCTACGGGCCACTGCTGTCCGACAACGGCGCCACCTGGCTGGGCACGGCTGCGTTGGTCCGGGCGCCGGACCCGGACACGGCACGCGCCATCCTGACTCCGGACCGGTACGCCGACATTGAGGTACACAACTGGCAGTTCGGCGGGCGGCCGTCCTGACCCGAGGACGTCCAGGCCGACATCACCGCCGAAGCCCTTTGGATCGCACAGCATCCTCGTGTTTCACGCGAACCCACGGATGCATAGATCTGACGCACACCGGTGGACCCGTGGGTTCACGCTGAAGGACCTTCAGTTTGCGTGAACCCACGGGGGTCTGGGGGTGTGACCGAGATACGCGCCAAAGGGGCAACGAGATGATCTTGAAGCCCGGAGCTCCCGGCCCCCGTCACCCATTCGGCTCAACGTTGGTGGTGATGTTGAGCGTCTGCCAGCGGCAGAACACCGGCCGGCCCGGGCTCGACGATCACTACAGTCCAGTCTCATGACGAAGATTACGACGCGTACGGTCGAGTACCCCGCCGACGGTTTGACGATGATCGGGCACCTCGCGCTCCCGGCCGGTGTCGACCGCCGGCCCGCGGTGCTGCTCGGACCAGAGGGCATGGGGCTCAGCGACGTCGAGCGCCGCCGGGCCGACGCTCTCGCCGAGCTGGGATATGTAGCGCTGGCCTTCGACCTTCACGGCGGGCGCTATTTGGGCGATCCCGAGGAGATGCTGGCCCGATGCATGCCACTGCTCGCTGATCCCGACCGGATGCGGCGCATCGGCCATGCGGCGCTCGACGTGTTGCGCACCGAACCGCGGACCGACCCCGACCGGATCGCCGCCGTCGGCTACGGCACCGGGGGCGCCGTCGGGCTGGAACTCGGGCGCGACGGCGTCAGCCTGCGCGCGATCGGGACAGTCAACGCACTGACCACGGGCCGACCGGGCGAGGCGGCGCGCATTCGCTGCCCGGTGTGGGCCGGGGTCGGGTCGGAAGACCCGATCATGCCGCCCGCGCAACGGAACGCGTTCACCGCTGAGATGCAGGCCGCGGGCGTCGACTGGCGCCTCGCGGTCTACGGCGGCGCCTTGCACGCCTTCCACCACCCGCCGGTCGACCACCCCGTGGTCCCCGGCGTCGGCTACCACTCACGGCACGCACAGCGAGCCTGGCGCGATGTCGTCGACCTGCTCGCCGAGTGCCTGCCCGTGACGGAGGATCTGGGGGCATGACCCAGGTAAGCATGCTGGCGCCGGGCCTGGTCGGCGTCGGGCACTGACAGTCCCCTCCCCTCAAGTCCGCACAGCAGAACCGCATTCGGGCGGATACTCGATCTCGGAGACGCGGTCGCCCGGCACGTCTCGGAGTGCGACCCTGCCGCCCGCCGTCGCAGGTGAGGCCGAGCGCATCAGGGCTTCAAGACCATCTCGTTGCCTCTTTGGCGCGCATCTCGGTCACACCCTTGCTGGAACAGACCGCCGAGACCGGCCCAGCGGGTTGACCACGAACCCACGGGCCCAACCGCCAGAAGCAGGGAATCCACCCGTGGGTTCGCGGTGAAGAACCTTCAGTTTCCCTGAACCCACGGACCTCAAGGCCCTGTTCTCCCGAAGCTACGGCGAAGTGACAAGTAGCGCTCTGTAGCGGATCTGGTTGGGCTCATCGGGGCCGTGCAGGGCGAGGTTGGTCCGGTCATGACGACCGGAGGGAGCTTGGGGTGCGGCAGGAGTGGGAGCCGGAGGACCTGATCGAGGTCTGGACGCTGTTGGAGGAGGACCAGCAGCGGCTGACACCTCCGCACGCCGAGCGGAAGCCTGCTGGCGTCCCCGCGCTGTGGGCGCGGGGATCCGCGACCACAGGGGTAGCAGGCGAGGACGTCCTTGGTTGTCCGGCTCTTGGGTGGTCACAACCGACCGGTGCGCGCGATCACCTGGCTGGCGAAGTCAAGCATCTGGTCGAGGCCGGGGAACAGTGCGAAGGCGTCCACGAACGCCTCGTCCGCACCGGACTCGGCGAAGCGCTTGAGCTTGTCGGCCAGCGAATCAACGGACGTGCCCGGTTCGAGGTTGATGCGTATGGCCTTCTTCAGCGCGTCGGGATCGCGGCCGGCCTCCTGCGCCGCCTGGCGCGCGAGCGACCACAATTGGTCGGCGACCTCGCCCGGCAGAAAATCGAGCCCGAGCCAGCCGGTGGCGCTGTGGCCGACCCGGCGCATCGCGGCCTCGCTGGCGCCGCCGATCCAGATGGGCGGCCCGCCCGCTTGCACCGGGCGCAGATCGGCGTGGACCGGCGGCAGCGAGAAGAACTCGCTGTCCCAGGAAACCGGGTTGGCCGTCCACCACTCGTGCAGGAACGCCAGCAGGTCATCGAGCATCCGCCCGCGCCGATGCCAGTCCGCGCTGCGGGAGATGTCGTGCTCGTCCTTCATCCACCCGAGTCCCACGCCGACCTCGAGACGGCCGTCGCTGAGCACGTCGAGCGTGGTCAGCATCCGGGCCAGGTGCGGCGGCTCGTAGTAGAAGGTGCTGAGCGTGCTGGCATTCAGCCGCACTCGGCTGGTCGCCGTCGCGGCGACGGTCCACAGCAGCACCGGGTCGAGGTAACGCTTCATCTGCGGCGGGTACGGCTGCTCTTTGCCCGGATAGATGCTATGCATATCGACCGGCTGGACCAGGCGATCGCCGACCCACAGCGTGTCGTAGCCAAGGTCCTCGATCCCGCGGCAGAACGCATTCAGGCCAGCTGCGCTGCTGATAGCGGGCCCGACTATGGGAAGGGTGAAACCAAGCTTCATTGGCGAGTCCTTTTCGGTGATCCGTCAACCGTTTACTCAGACGGGAAGTTCGGTGATGCTGAGGGCGAAGTCCAAGTTCCCCACCCCGTGGTTGGCGAGGCCCACCGTGACCACACCCGCTCCTTCCAGCCAGTGCGCCATTTTCAGGCCGCCGACGTCCAGCGAGCGCAGCTTGAGGGTGTCGATGAACGCCTCCACACTTGCCTTGGCCTGCGCATTGTCGCCGGCGATGAAGACGTCGGGCCGCCCCTTCTCCAGGACATGGCGGAAGACGGTGTTGAACGCCTTCACCACGTTGGCGCTGGCCGGGGCCGCCTTGGCGGCTTCCTGCGCGATCGAGGTCTCCTCGCGGTGGGCCAGCCCGTCGAACGTGGAGTTGAAGGGATTGCTGATGTCGACGATGACCTTGCCCGCGAGAGCGTCTCCGTACTGTGCGACGGCCGGCACGACGCCGTCGTACAGCAGGGCCACGATGACGATGTCCCCGGCCGGGGCGGTGCCCCACTCTCCCGTCGTGGCGCCGCCGCCGAGAGCCTTGGCCAGGTCGGCGGCCTTGGACTGATCGCGGCCCATGACCTCGACGGTGTTGCCGCCCGCTATCGCCCGCGCTCCGATGGTGCGGGCCATGTTCCCGGTGCCGATGATGCTGATGTTGCTCATGAGATGTCCTGCCCTGGTTGTGGTTGTTCGGTTCAGATGGCGGTGGTGCCGCCGTCGGCGACGAGTTCCATGCCGTTGACGTAGCTGGAGTCGTCGGAGGCGAGGAAGAGGGCGGCGGTGGCGATTTCGTCGGGGCGGCCCATCTGGCCGCGGGGGATGAGGGACTCGAACTGGCGCTTGGTGGCCTCGTCGAAGAGTTCTGCCTGCTTGGCGGTGGCGACCTGGCCAGGGGTCAGGACGTTGACGCGGATGCGGCGGTCCTTGAGTTCGTTGAGCCAGATGCGGGCCCAGGCCTGCTGGACGGCCTTGCTGCCGGCGTAGACGCTCCAGCCGGGGAAGGCGCCGAGGGAGGCGTTGGAGCCGGTCATGAGGATGGAGCCGCCGTCATTGAAGAGCGGGAGGGCCTTTTGGACGGTGAACAGGGTGCCGCGGGCGTTGAGCCCGAACCAGGTGTCGAACTGGGCCTCGGTGATCTCGCCGAGCGGGGCGGGCTCGCCGCCGCCGGCGCTGGCCCACAGCACGTCGAGGCTGCCCTTCTCCCGCTTGACGGTGTCGTACAGGCGGTCCAGGTCGTCCAGGTCGGCGGCGTCGCCCTGGACGCCGGTGACGTTGCGGCCGATCTGCTTCACGGCCTCGTCCAAGGCGTCCTGGCGGCGGCCGGTGATGAAGACGTGCGCTCCCTCGTCGACGAACAGCTTCGCGCCGGCCAGCGCCATGCCGGTGGTGCCGCCGGTGATGACCGCGACCTTGCCGTCAAGCTTTCCCATAGTCATTCCCTTGAGTCGGTGGTGCCGTGTGCACCTGAGGCGATGGCGTTATGTACACCGCCCTGTGTGCTTACGGTACGGGGCGGGCGGCCGGGACGCAAACTATGTACACCGGTCGTTACCTACACGCGGTACGATGGAGCCATGACGGAGTTGGAGAAGGGCCCCACGGGCCGCCGCCGCGGCCGGGGCGCCCGCGAGCGCATCATCAGCGCGTCCCAGCAGCTGTTCCGCGAGCAGGGCATCAACCGCACCGGCATGGACCAGCTCTGCGCGGCGGCCCAGGTGTCCAAGCGCACGGCCTACCAGCACTTCACCGGCAAGGACGAACTCGTCGCCGAGTACCTGCGCCGGTTCGACCCCGCCGTTCTGTCCGGCGTGTTCGACCGCACCGACCTCACGCCCCGCGAACGGCTCCTCGCCGCCTTCGACATCCCCCCACCACCCCCCTGTGCCCCTACATCGGCGCCGCCGTCGAGCTGCACGACCCCCAGCACCCCGCGTCCCAGTACGCACGCGACTACAAGAAAGCCGTCGCCGCGCGGCTCGCCGACACCGCCCGCGAAGCCGGCGCCGCCGACCCTGAACAGCTCGGCGAGCAGCTCGCGCTGCTCATCGACGGCGCCGCGGCCCGCACCCGGGTCCTCGACGCCGACGCCTTCCCCACCGCCGCCGCCATCGCCGCCGTCCTCATCGACAACGCCATCCCCGCCACGGCCGGCGATGACCGGCGACGGGAGGAAGTGTCAAGTCAACTTGACACTCCGCAGCCGGGCTGAACGCGCTGCCGGTCGCACGGCTGCACCCGCTGGCACGCGACACCAGCCGCCCGCACCTGGCGTGCACCGCATCCTCGTACGCCGCGGGCTCAACCGGCTGCGTGACCTGGATCCGCCGACCGGCGAACCGATGCGCGAGGTCATCCGCTATGAGCACGACCGTGTCGGCGACCTGGTCCACGTCGACATCAAGAAGCTCGGGCGCATCCCGACCGGCGGAGGCTGGCGCCTGCACGGCATCGGCACCGACGAGGCCCGCGGCCCCGAACGCACCGGCCAAGGCACGGGGAAGGTCGGACACACGTACCTGCACTCGGCACTCGATGACCATTCTAGGCTCGCCTACACCGAGGCCCTGGACGACGAGAAGGCAGTGAGCGCGGTCGCCTTCTGGCACCGGGCCGCCGCGTTTCTCGCCGCCCACGGCATCACCCCAATCCGCCGCTGCCTGGCGGACAACGGAGCGTGCTACCGCTCCGGGACCTGGGCGGACGCGCTCGCCGCGACCGGCACGAAGCACAAGCGCACCCGCCCCTACACCCCACGGACGAACGGAAAGGTCGAGAGGTACCAGGGGACGCTCGCCCGCGAGTGGGCCTACGTCCGCGGCTACGCCTCCGAGCACGAGCGACGCGCCGCACTCGCCGACTTCCTCAACTACTACAACCACGAGAGACCGCACGCCTCACTCGGCGGCCAGCCACCCATCAGCCGGACCATCGGCAGCGACTACCGCGTGACCTTCGACGAGCCGCCCCAACCGCTCGACACCGCCCCGCAGCAGCTCGCGTTCGAGGACCTCGTGTAACCAAGGTCCCGAGACGCCACACCTAGGCAGTTTCGTTTGGATCAGTCGGTCGTTGGTCCGGGTGTGCCTTTGACTGACGCGCAGTGGGCGCGGATTGAGCCGTTACTTCCGGACCGGAGGCCTCAGCGGGGTGGTCGTTGGCGGGACCACCGTGAGGTGATCGACGCGATCGCCTACAAGTTCCAGACCGGAACGCAGTGGGTCCATCTGCCCGAGAAGTACGGCAACTGGAGAGGCGTCTACAACCGCCTGCGGATGTGGGCCATCGATGGCACGTGGGAGCGAGTGTTCACCGCCCTGGTGGCCCAAGCCGACGCCGACGAGGATCTGAACTGGGCTGTTTCGGTCGACTCCACGATCGTGCGGGCTCACCAGCACGCGGCCGGAGCCCGCAAAAAAGGGCCCCGGCCGGCGAGCCGCACGACCATGCCATCGGCCGGTCCCGCAGTGGACTGACCACGAAGATCCACCTCGCCGCCGACGGAAACTGCCGACCGCTGGCTTTTGTCCTCACCGCCGGGCAGGCCGGCGACGCGCCCGCCTTCACGGCCGTGATGGCCCGCTTGCGTGTACCCCGGCGCCGTGGTCGGCCCCGCACCAAGCCGGACGTGGTCCTGGCGGACAAGGCGTACTCCTCCCGCGCAATCCGCCACCACCTGCGTCGACGTGGCATCCGAGCAGTGATCCCTATTCCAGCCGACCAGCAAGTTCACCGACGGCGCCGAGGAAGCCAAGGTGGCAGACCACCCGCCTTCGACCGGGAGGCATACAAGCAGCGCAACACCGTCGAGCGGTGCATCAACCGCCTCAAGCAGTGGCGCGGCATCGCCACCCGCTACGAGAAGACCGCGACCATCTACCTCGCCGGACTGCACATTGCAGGCATCTTCCTCTGGTCCGCCCGATGATCCAAACGAAACTGCCTAGTGCTGTGACCGCATAGGTTCGCCGGGTTGGTGATGGTCGAATGCTTGGTGCGGGGAGGCGATGATGAGGGTATGACCGCCAGTTCTCGCGCCCAGTCTTTCGACGTAGCCGCGGCTCAGTACGCGGCGAGTCGGCCTTCTTACCCAGCCGCGCTCTTTGACTGTATCGAGGAGTTCGCAGGCCGTCATTTGGCGGGCGCCCGGGTCGCCGATGTCGGCGCGGGTACCGGAATCGCCAGCGTGCTGCTGCGGGAACGAGGTGCTGATGTGATCGCTGTCGAGCCGGGTGAGGCCATGGCTGGTGAGTTCCACCAGGCGCTTCCGGGGGTGCCGATCGTGAGGGGTGACGGTAATGCTCTGCCGCTGGCCAAGGCTTCCTGCGACCTCATCACGTATGCCCAGTCCTGGCAGTGGACCGACCCTGACCGGTCTGTTCCGGAGGCATTGCGTGTCCTGCGAACGGGCGGTGCGCTGGCGATCTGGTGGAACACCACGGCCTTCGACGTGCCGTGGATCCGCGAGCAGCACGGGCGCATTGCGCACCACTGCGGGGTGAAGCCAAGGTCTGCCGTGCGCCCTTCGGACAACGACGCCATCCGGCTGGCGGGACTGACAGGACTACGGGTTGCGCGCCGTCAAGTGCGCTGGAGCCGCACTGTCTCCTTGGACATGCATCTCGCCAACATTGGCAGCCGGTCGACATTCCTCGTCCTTGAAGAGGCTGACCGCCAGGCGTTCTTCGCCGATGAGCGTGAACGACTGGTCAAGATTTTTCCTCGCGATGAGGTGGAAGAGACCTACGTGGTTGATCTCCTGGTCGCACTCCGCCCCTGACGTTGTGTGGCCGCGGAGCGGGGCGGCGCGCTCATGCAGCTGAGGCGAGTGGCCGGCCGCCCCACCGAATGCCTTTCTCACTCCGGATGCGGGCGCGTTCCGTGCGTTCGGCGGCCAGGACATCGCGGTGCCGGGCGTTGCCGTTGCGCCAGCGCAGGTAGGCGTGCAGGGCCCGGGTCTGCACCATGTGGTTGGGGTGGTGGGAGTTGGCGATGGTGAACTGCCGCAGCGGTCCGAAGTGCGCTTCGATCGGGTTTGCCCATAAGGCGTAGGTCGGGGTGAAGCACAGCTCGACCTTATTCTTCTTCTTCGCCCAGCGGCGGATGTCAGCGCCTTTGTGGGCGGACAGGTTGTCCATGATCACGTAGATGGGTGCGCCGTCGGGCCGGGCGGCGCGGACCGACTTCAACGCGGCCAGCGTGTTCCCGGCGCCCTTTTTGCGGCGGTTGACGCCCCACAGGCGGTCGTCGCCGACCGAGTAGCACCCGTGGAAGTACCGGACTCCGTGGGTGCGGCGGTAGGTGGCGGGCAACCGGTCGGGACGTCCTTGTTCGGCCCAGGCCGAGCCCGCGGTGGGGCGGATACCGAGCGGGCCGAACTCATCGCAGGCGAAGACCCGGTCCGGGAAGCGGTCCAAAACCTCCTCGATCCGGTCCAGTTTGGTGTCCCGCTCGGGGTCCGGGGATTCTTTCCAGGTCGTGGTGCGTTGGAAGGTGATGCCGCGGCGGGCGAGCAGGCAGCGTAATGCTTCGCGGCCGATGCGGATGACCGGCCGTGGACATTCCGCAGGTAGGCGGTGAGCTTGCGCAGTGACCAGCGGGTGAAGGGCTGGCCGAGCTTGGCCGGCCGGGTGGTGGCCGTCGCCACGACGAACTCCTCGTCCTCAGGCTTGAGCAGGCGGGGACGGCCTCCCGCCCACACACACCCCGCCCACCCCGACCCAACCGCCCACCCCGCCTCTCAACAAACCCACAACACCGCAGGCCAACAAACACTCGGCCCACCAACAAACCCCCCTCCGAGCGTTAACCCGGCACGAGCCGCCACCGCTGGAGGCGTTCCGTACCTATGCGCCGATGCTGACCCAGTGGCGCCGCATGCCCTACCGCGACCCGGGGCTTCCCCGGAACTCCTTCCGGAGGAGTGGAACGGCGTGGCCGCGGGCGAACTGTTCCACCGGCTCCACACCCTGCTGAGCGCCCCGGCGGCGGCGCACGCCGCGAAGGTCTTCCACGTGCGCCAGGGCAGTGGCCTGGTGCCCACGGCCTGGCTGGGCGCATGCGAATCGACGTCGAAACCGGCACTATCATCGGATCTATCTTCTCCTTGATATGGACGCGTCACACCTTGAGCGCTAGCTTCTGGGGAAGTTCAGACCTGCATCTCATCTCCCCGAGAGGATTGATCGGATGTTAGCAAAACGGGTCAGCAAACGAATCCACCTGCTCTGCGTCACCGGCGCACTGGGCGGCACCCTCGCCCTCAGCGGTGGCACCGCAGAAGCCGGCCCCGTGCGGAGCGCGGGAGTCCAGGCGATGCCCGCCGGGGTCTACTTCCAGAACGAGGGCACCGTCCAAGGGTGGTCCAACTATCCCCAAAAGCCCCAGAAGCAAGGCGTCATACGCAACGTCACCACCCCCGCCTACAAGGGCGGCGATGCCATCGAGGCCAAACAGACCTACCTCAACGAGGGCGGCGGCTACCACTCCGAGACCGTGCAGGCGTCCACCCAGGCGGTCGGCCAGGACCGCTACTACGGCCAGGCCGTCTACATCGCCCCCAACTGGCAGTTCCACAACCAGAACGTCACCTTCCAGCAGTGGTCGCCCGAGGACCCCGAGGGACCCTGGGAGCTGATGTTCATCCAGAACGACGACCTGCGCATCGGCGGATCCGGCGGCATCAGCGCGAACGTCGCCAAGGTGACCGATCTGCGCGGCAAGTGGATCCGGATCGTCACGCGGCTGAAGTTCCACGCGACCAACGGCGCCTTCGAGATCTGGGTCAACGGTGTGAAGAAGTACAGCAGGACCGGGGTCGCCGTGCTGCCCAAGACGTCGAACACGGTCCGCTGGTCGTCCGGGATCTACTGCACCGGCTGGCGCGAGAACCAGCCCGCCGGTCCTTCGGAACTCTCCGTCTTCCATGATCACGCGCGCATCGCCAACTCCTACAGCCTGGCCGAGCCCGCGAACTGGTGACCGGCCCGACCAAGCCGATGGGGCTCCCCCCCCCGCACCGGGGGGGAGCCCCATCGGGGCTCAGTGGGTGAGGTGATACGTCCGCCCCGGCGCCGTCCGGAACGAGACGACCCCGTCCCGCGTGGTGTGGGCCACGCGTCGGTCGTGGTCGTCGACCACGGTGACCGGATCGCCGCCCCAAGGGCTGGCCAGTGCAAAGCGGTTGCCCTTCTCACTGGTCACGTCCACGTGCCGGACGTCGCCGTGCTTCCGCTCAGCGGAGACGGTGAAGGCGCCCTTGGCGCGCAGCCGTACGAACCTCGCGTCGCGGTCCTCGGGCCACGCGGGGAACACCCGGGTCACTCCCTGGTAGGTCTGCAGCATCATCGAGTCGACCGTCTCCATGGCACCGGACGTCTCCTGCCCGCCACCGGGCTGCCGGACCGTGAGGTTCGGCCGCCACAGCCCCTCGATCACCGTGGTGAACTTCCGGATCAGGTCGTCGGGGTCCCAGCCGGCGCGGGCCGCGATGGTGAACGTCTTGGGGAACCCGTTGACGGACGAGCCGCGCGAGCCCGGCAGGAACGGGTCCACCCACTGGAGGGCGTTGCGCACCAGTTGCAGCAGCCCCGGGTCGCCGCCGATCGCCAGGTTGTCGCTGGGATGGACGACCCCCTCCAGGTTGATGGGCTGGTCGTTCTTGTTGAGCAGCGCGTTGCCCTTGATCGGATTGTTGATCTCGTCGGCGAGCAGGATCACGTCGAGCCCGTCCTTGGTGGCGGTCGGGTACGGCGTCAGCTTGTCCAGCACCTCCTGCCACACGGGCCGTCTTCCGGCATCCACCCCGAGGTCCTTGCTGCCGCTGATCAACGCGGTCAGCACACGGCGGATATAGCCCAGGTCGTAGACGGAGCTGACGTCGTCCCCGCCTTCGTTGACCCCACTGTGCCGGACGACGTACTTCCCCGTGGCCGGGTCCTTCTCCACGAAGTCCAGCCAGAAGTCACCGAGCCCCTTCAGGAACGGGTAGGTCGTCTCGCGGAAGAACTTCTTGTCGCCCGTGTACTCGTACTGCCACAGGAAGGGTAGCGCGGCGAAGGTGGCGTTGGTCTGCTGGTCGCTGGGCAGCTTGGTGTGGTCCTTCACCGGCACCCCGGCCGGGGCCGGGCGGGTCATGTCGAACGGCATGATGCTCCGCTTGAACGTCACCCCCTCGTACCCGGCGGCATGCGTGAGGTTGCGCATGTACGGGATCTCCGAGGCGATCAACTTGTAGTAGAGCCGGGCGAGTTCGGGCCGGTTGGCCGAGTAGACCCCGTAGTACTGAGACTCGGTGTTGTAGTTCAGGTAGTAGTTGTTCTTCAGATTGGAGAAGTCGCCAGTGCGCCAGGGGGCATAGGTGCCGGGCGGGAAGTGGCCCTCGCGGCTCGCCGCCCCCAGGGCGTAGAGGGCGCCGTAGTAGAACTTGTTGAGGGTCGCGTCGCCGGTGTCGATGTACGACTTCAGCCAGAACCGCTTCCACCAGTCGCGGTGTCGGTCCCGTGCGGTGGCCACGTCCCGTGTGCCGAGGCCCGCGACCCGCTCGACGGACCGGTCGGCGAAGACGGACAGGGCGGTCGGATTGGCGTAGCTGCCGTTGCCGTGGACCGAGGTCACCAGGCGCACGGATCGGCCGGGCAGCAGGTCGAAGGAGAGACGGGCCGTGTCGCCCGCGGGCGCGGTGGCGGTGACCGGCGTCGGCGAGCCGACGACCTTCGTCGATGTGGCGGCCTTCGAGACCCAGCCGGTGTCCGTGTCCGTGCCCGTGGCCCGTTTGACCCAGATCTGGCCGTCGCGGGCCACACCGCTGGAGCCGTCGGGCATGGTGACATCGATCCGCAGGGGCAGTCGCTCGGCGTCGTCGTCCGTCCGCAACTCGGTGACCAGCAGGTCCTCCCCGTCGGCCGTCCAGGTACGCGTGTGCACGACCTGCCCGCCCATCGTCTGCGTGCCCTGGGCCTCGGCGGTGCGGATGTCCTGCCGCTGACGGTAGTTCGGGTCCTCGGCGTCCTTCGCCGCCGGTGTACCGGGCCGGTCCTCGGGGCTGTCGACGGGGCTGTCGATCGTGAGCCGGCCGAGATGCAGTTGCCCCTTGGCCGCCTCCCAGAAGTCGGACTTGGCAAGGTAGAGGGTCTGGGCGTGGTCGCGGGCGTCGGAGGTGACGGCCAGGTCGCCGTTGCCGAGAAGCAGCCCCGACGTATAGCCCTTGGTGACCACGGTGTCCAGGGCGGGTGGTGCGGTATAGGCGTCGTCGATGTTCTCGAGCAGGGCGCTGACGTCGGCCCACTCGGCGGCCTGGCCGATGGGGTGGCGGGGTGCGGCCGCCGATACATCGCCCGGCGGGGCGGCGGCGAGCAGGGCGGCGCTGAGTGCGAAGGCGAGCCCTGTGCGGGCATGGCTAACGTGGTTCACGGGCACTCCTCGGGGGTCGAGGCGGGCGGGTGATGGGGTGTCGGGAGCGATGGCGGGCCCGGCGGATCAGAGCGTGACGACCGTCCCGGTACGGCGTGCGTGTTCGGCGGCGAAGACGACGCGGTGGCTGTCCACGCTCTCGCCGATCCCGGAGCGGATCAGCTCGGGACGGCCCTGGTGCAGTGCGTCGACGAAGGAGCGGATCAGGTTCTCGTCGCCGCCCGCGTGGCCCTCGGCGGCGGAGGATCCGTCGAGGGAGGTGTCGACGACGGTGGTGCGTTCGGTCCGGAAGTCGTAGACGCGGATGTGGCGGCCGTCGCCGGTGAGCTGGCCACGGGTGCCGAAGATCTTGGTGTGCCGGTTCTCCAGCGGGGTGAAGGCGGTCATCGTGAAGGAGGCCGTGGCCCCGCCCTCGTATTCGAGGTTGACGACCTGATGGTCCACCGCGTCGTTGTCGCAGGCGTAGACACACCGTCCGTACGAACCCTCGGCGAGTGCCTCGGTGACGGCCTCCTCGGTGAGTGTCCCGGCGGTCATGACCCGGGTGAAGTACCGCTTGGTGCCGCCGTGGCGCAGCCCGTCGCGGTACAGCGTGGTCGCCGAGTACGCGCAGCTGTCCTGCAGCGGGCAGTCCAGGCAGCGGTCGGTGGCCAGGGCGGGGCGGTTCTCCGGGCGGAAGTGGAACAGCCCGCCGAAGGAGGAGGCGCGCACCACTGGGCGGCCGATGACATGGCCGAGCCAGTCGATGTCGTGGCAGGACTTGGCGAGCAGGGTGCACGAGCTCTCGTCGGTGCGGCGCCAGTTGCCGCGGACGAAGGAGTGCGCGAAGTGGTAGGCGCCGATGGGCTCCAGATGCTCGACGCTGACCACCTCGCCGATCTCCGGGAGGAGTTCCTTCACCTTCCGCGTGTAGTGGGTGTACCGCATGACATGGCAGACCGCGACCATCGCCCCGGTGCGCGCGGCGGCCTCGCCGATGGCCACCGACTCGGCCTCGCCGGGCGCGATCGGCTTCTCCAGCAGGATGTCGTAGCCCTGCTCAGCGAAGGCCGCCGTGGGCGCCAGATGGTCGGCGTCGAGCGTGGCGATCAGCACGGCGTCGGCGATACGGCCACGCGCGGTCAGCTCCCGCCAGTCGGCGACGGCGTTCTCGCCCGGGACGCCGTGCCGGCTGGCGAACGGCTCCCGGACCGCGTCGCGCGGCTCGGCAACCGCGACGACCCGGACCCGCTCGGGCCACTGGGCCGCCAACTCGGCGTAGGCGGCGCCGCGCGCGCCCGCGCCCACGACGGCGAGGGTCACCGGCCGGTCCAGCGGCGCGCCGACATGGTCCCGGAGGCTGGTGTGGGTGTGAACGGCTGTGGTCATCCCTTGACTGCTCCCCCTGTGAGGCCCTTGACGAAGTGTTTCTGCAGTACGAGGTAGAAGATGAGGACCGGCAGCGTGGCCAGGAACATCAGGCCGCACATGCCGCCGAAGTCCCGGTGGAACTGGCCGATCGAACGGTAGACCCCGACGGTGACCGTGGTACCTCCGGCCGGTCCGAGGATGATCAATGGGTTGAGGAAGTCGTTCCAGATCCATACGCCCAGGAAGATCAGCACGCTGGCGGTGGCCGGGCGCAGCAGGGGGAAGACGATCCGCCAGAACGTGCCGAACCTGCCCGACCCGTCCATCGCGGCGGCTTCCTCCAGCTCGACGGGGATCGTCCGGACGAACCCGGAGAAGACGAACACCCCGAACGGCACGTAGTAGCCGACGTTTACCAGCACCAGCCCGCCGATCGTCCCCATCAGCTGGGTCGCGTCCAGGACTTCGGTCACCGGGACGAGGATCACCTGCGGCGGGATCATCAGCCCGGCGAGCAGCACCAGCAGGGCGATCCGCCCGAACCTGCTGCGGGTGCGGGCGACGTAGTGCCCGAGCATCGCCGAGACGACGGTCAGGACGACGATGGACAGCAGCGTCACGATGACGCTGTTGATCAGCCCGTTCCAGAACAGCCGGTCGGGGCGGGTCAGGGCCTGGGTGAGGTTGTCGAGCGTCGGTGGGACAGGCGGTGACGCCGGGGAGGCGGTGATGTCCGGCCCGCGCTTGAACACGTTGGCGAGCACGAGATAGAGGGGCAGGAAGAAGGCGCTCGCGACGAGCAATGCCACCAGGGGGCGTATGTACGGCCGCACGGGTTTCACAGGTCGATCTCCCTGCGCTTGAGCACCTGCAGCACCAGCGAGGACACCACGGCGACGATCACCAGCATGAGGATCGCCATGGCCGATGACAGGCCGGTCCTGTTCTCGGTGAAGCCGGTCTGGACGACATTGAAGGCGATCGTCGCGGTGGTCCCCAGGCCCGGGCCGCCCGCGGTGAGCACCTGCACATGGTCGTACGCCTTGAAGCCGGTGATCAGCAGCATCACCGTGTTGAGGGTCATGGCCGGGGCCAGCATCGGCCAGGTGACCTTGCGGAAGCGCAGCCACGGCCCCGCCCCGTCGATGGCCGCGGACTCCAGGAGCTCCTTCGGCACGCTCTGCAGTCCGGCGAGGTAGACGACCGAGCACAATCCGAGCATCTGCCAGGAGATGACGAACCCGATGGTGTAGAGCGCGAGGTCGGGGTCCGACAGCCAGCCCGGCGGGCTCGCGGCGCCCAGCCCCCGCAGCAGGGTGTTGACCAGGCCGTCGTCGGACAGCAGAGCCATCCACACCACGCTCACCACCACCGAGCTGAGCACCACGGGCACGAAGAACACGCCGCGCAGCGCCGTGTAGAGCCGGCCGGGCCGGTCGAGGTCGAGCAGCAGGGCCACCGCGATCCCGCCCACGTTCGGCAGGATGACGATCATGAGCGTCAGGATCGTGGTCACGAGCAGCGAACGCAGAAAGGCGTCGTCCGACAGCAGCATCGCGTAGTTGTGCGCGCCGACGGACTCCGCATCGGGGTGGAAGAGATCGGCGTTGGTGAGGCTGTAGCCGAAGGCGAGCAGGATCGGGGCGAGGACGAAGCAGATGTAGACGAGGAGCCCGGGAGCGGCGAAGACGAGGGGGTAGGACCACCTTGCGCGCCGGCGGACACGGGCGCGGGGCATGGCCGCGGGCGGTGTGCCGGGGGAATGGGTATCAGGCGAGGTGTCGATGAGTGCCATGGATCACCGCCCGTCCGCCTTGGCCCACTCCTGGTCCAGGAGCCGGCCCGCCTGGGCGCCGTCGGTCTTCCCGGCGACGATCTGCTGGGCGATGGCGAACACCTTGTCGCTCACACCGGGCAGCAGTGCGTCGTCGCCGGTCTCCACGGTGAAGGCATTGGCGACCTTGCCGGATCTCAGCACCTTCAGGGTGTCCTGGTAGACCGGGCCCATCGCCGGTGGCTTGTAGCCCTTGATCGCGATGATGGCGGCGTCGGACTTCACCAGGACGTCGTTGTTGGCGGCGTTCTGGTTGAACTCGAGCGCGAAGGTCTTGGCCGCTTCGAGGTTCTTGGCATGAGCGTTCACGATCGGGCCGCCGCCGGTGTACGCGGGGACGACGGTCGTGCCGTCGTCGGTCGGCCAGGCGAAGACGCCGATGTCGAAGGGGAGTGTCTTGGCGTCGGCGGAGGCGGCGAACCATGAACCCATCGGATACATCGCGCCCTTGCCGTCCAGGAACGCCTTCTCGGTCGACGGGTAGTCGCGTGAGAGCCCCGCCTTGTCGATGTATCCCTTCTCCACCAGATCGGCGAACTTCTGGGTGGCCTTCACGAAGACCGGGTCGGAGAACGTCACCTTGTCCGCGCGCCGCTGGGCCAGGAAGTCGGGCTGCTCGCGGTAGACATCGGCCCCGACCAGCGCGATCCACAGGTAGGCGGCAGCGAAGGCGTCCTTGCCGCCACCGCCCACCACGAAGGGGTTGATGCCCTTGGCCTTCAACGCGGCGCCGTCCGCGAGGAGTTCGGCGTAGGTCTTCGGCGGGGCGGTGATGCCCGCCCGCGCGAAGAGCTTCTTGTTGTAGTAGACGAGCGGGGTCGGCTGGGTGTTGTAGGGGAGCTGGTAGATCTTGCCGCCCAGTGGGTTGGAGTGCGGGTACTGGTAGGCGGCCAGCTCCTTCTCGCGCCACGCGTACAGCCGGCCGCTCTCGGCGAAGCCGGACGGTGCGACGGCCTGCATGACGTCGGGGAGTTGGCCGGAGGCGAGGAGCTGCTTGGCGTAGGCGTTCCGCTCGCCCGCACTGGGCGCGACGATCTTCTTGACGTGGATGTCCGGGTGTCTGTCGGTCACCCGCTTGATCGCCTTGTCCCAGTACTCGGGTGTGAGGTTGGGCGTCTCGAAGACGAGGAAGGAGACCTCCTTCGCCCCGCCCGCGGGGCGGCGGATCCGGAGCCGCTGCCCACGGGGGCGCAGGCGGCGATCAGTAGGAGCGCGAGTGCGCCGGGACAGCGTGCCTTTCTCATGGTTCTCCCAGGTGGACCAGGGGGTCGGGGACCCGTGGATGCGGCACTGTATTATTAAATCTTGGAGGGTTTAATAATTCACGCCATCTTCTAGCATTGCTGCCTACGGTGCGGCAAGGGCAACCGCACCATGAGAACGGGGAGTTGCGTGGCAAAGCTGTCGGGCGGGGATCCGTCGTTGCTGCGTCGTCTCAACATCGCGGCCGTCCTGCGCACGTTGTACGACGCCGACGAGCCGACCCTCACCGAACTGGTGAAGTGGAGCGAGGTCTCCCGGGCCACCGTGGAGGAGATCATCGCCGACCTGGAGCACCAGGGGCTCGCCGAAGAGGTGAGGCTCCCGCCCGACGCGCCGCGCCGCGTGGGCCGGCCGGCCAAGCGCTACCGGTTCCGGCAGGACGCCGGGCATGTGGCGGGGCTGGACGTCGGCCCGCACAAGGTGCTGTGCCTCGTCGCGGATCTGCGGGGCGAGATCGTGGCCAGTGCCCGGGCGGACGTGGGACCACACATGAGCGCGGCCGAACGGCTGGACGTGGCCCGCGACATGGTCGAGCGGGCCACCGAGGGCCACGACGAGCTGCGCGCCCTGGGCGTGGGGACCACCGGTGTCATCTCAGCGGGCAAGGTGGTGCGCAGCGAGCGGCTCCCGGACTGGCAAGGACTCGATCTGGCCGCCAAGTTGGGCGCCGGACGCCCCTATCCGGTGCTGGCCGGCAACGACACCAAGCTCGCGGCGCTGGCCGAGCATTGGCGCGGAGCGGCGCGGGACGTCGACGACGTCGTCTACCTCCTGGTCGGGCGGAGCATCTCGCTCGGACTGCTGATCGGCGGGAAGCTGCACCTCGGCCACAACGGTGGCGCGGGCGAGATCGGCGTACTGCGCGACCTCGGCTGGTACACGGCGCTCGACCGGATGCCAGCGTTCGGCGAGGACGACCCGGACGCCGCCTCGGACGGAGAGGCCGCCAAGCGGGTCTTCGACGCGGTACGGTGCGGCGACCCACGGGCGGAGGCGGTCGTGACGGCGTTCGTGGCCGACCTCGCCACCGGCGTCGCGGCCACCGTGCTGACCGTGGATCCGCAGCTCGTGGTGATCGGTGGCGGACTGTCCCAGGCGGGGGCCCTGCTGGCCGAGCCGCTCCACGCGGAACTGAACCGGCTGTGCCTGTTCCCCGTACAGGTCGAGGCGTCGGTACTGGGCGACGAGTCGGTGGCACTGGGCGCGGTACGGCTGGCACTTGACCGGGTCCAGGCGGAGCTCTTCGACGTGGCGGAGGCGGCGGGCGGGCAGGCGCCGGACCGTGCCTAGGTGTGTTGTCCCGACACGTTGGTGACGGGCGACGCGCCGTGAGGGGTGCTTGAACGGGGCGAGGGCCTTCTGGTTTCGGTGGAGATTGCCACACCTACCGCCGATGCCCAGGAGGCCCTCGTTGATCCACCGTAACGCCCCGCTGACCCCAACCGGCAGGCTGCGCCTGGCCCGGTGCGTCGTGGACGACGACTGGCCGCTACGACGGGCCGCTGAACGCTTCCAGGTCAGCCACACCACCGCCGCCCGCTGGGCCCGCCGCTACCGCCACCACGGGCGGCAGGCATGACCGACCGCTCCAGCCGCCCCCACCACTCCCCCACCGGACACCCGCCACGTGGAAGAACAGGTTCTACGGATGCGCCGTGAACACCACATCGGCCCACTGCGGCCGGCCGCCCGTGCCGCCGTCGCCGCCTCCACCGTCCACCGCATCCTCCAACGCCACGGCCAGCCACCACTTGCCGCCTGCGACCCGGGCCACCGGCGAACCCGTCCGCCGCTACGAACGCTCCCAACCAGCCGAACTGGTCCACATCGACGTCAAGAAACTCGGCCGCATCCTCGACGGCGGCGGCCACAAAGTCCTCGGCCGCGCAGCCGGCCGGGCCAACCAGGACCGCCGCAACGGCACCGGCTACGCCTACCCGCACACCGCCCTGGACGACCACTCCCGCCTGGCCTACACCGAGAACCTGTCCGACGAGAAAGCCGCCACCTGCGCGGCCTTCCTGCGACGGGCCACCGACTGGTTCGCCGCACGCGGCGTGACCGTCGCACGGCTACTGACCGACAACGCCTGGGCCTGCACCAAGAACACCTGGCGCGACACATGCCGCGACCTGGGCATCAGGCCCCGCTGGACACGCCCCTGGCGCCCGCAGGCCAACGGCAAAGTCGAACGCTTCCACCGGACCCTGCTGGACGAGTGGGCCTATCAGCGGCCCTACACCTCTCGGGAAACGCAGCCTGGCGTTCGGTGTCCTAGCTGTTGCTGGCCATGAGGTTGTTGACGTTGCGCGGCAGGCGTGATGGCGCGGCTTCAGGCAGGTGATACAAGCGATGCGAGTCCGGCTTCTCCCTCACGGGTGATGTCGACGCTGCGTGGGACTTTGTTCCGGACGATCCACCCGAGGTCGAAGAGCCGGTCGGTGATCGCGGTGCCGAGCGGGCCGGCGAGGTGGTGGGCTTGCTCGGTCCAGTCGATGCAGTAGCGCAGCGGTCGAATGGTCGAAAGCACCCTGGGCGCGATGTCCCACGCTTCAAATGCTCGCGCTCCACTGGACGTGAGCCGGTACTGATCACCCTTGCTCGATGAGGAGAGTCTGTCGCCGGTGACCTCTGGGCGGTGGAGCCCGTCTCCGCCGATGATCCAGCCTGCCCCGATGAACCGTTGGAAGAGATCGACCCCGGCCTGCCCGGCGAGGTGGCGGTAGCAGGTCCGGGCGGTCCGCACCGCGTGCGCGCGGGTGTGGGCACGCAGCGAGGTGATCGGGGTTCGAGGTGCGAGCCTGGCAAGGGCTTCGAGGACTCCTTCGACCTCACTGGTCGTGAGGCGGTAGTAGCGGTGGCGGCCCTGCTGCTCGACGGTCACCAGGTCGTGGTTCAGCAGCACTGTCAGGTGGTTGCTGATCGTGGATGCGGACACGCCTGCCTCCTCCGCGAGACGTCCGGCCGGGAGCGCGCGGCCGTCGGCCAATGCCATCAGCACGTGAGCGCGCCGGGGATCGGCGAAGGCCGAGGCGACACCGGCGATGTCCGGCTCACCTCGTGTCGTCCCATCCTGGCTCATGCCTCGATGCTACGCGCGGAGTGCTTCGACGGCCGCTGAAACGTCCCGGACCGAGGATCAAGAACATGACACCGAATGACTCCCGATGGCCGCTGACCCTCGCGCTGTGCGGCGGATACTTCCTCGTCCTGCTCGACGTGACCGTCGTCAACGTCGCGCTCCCTCAGATCGGCGCTGAGCTGCACGCTGAGAGCACCGGGCTGGCATGGACCGTGGACGCCTACTCGGTGCCCCTGGCGGCGCTCCTGCTGGCATCCGGGGCGATCGGCGACCTCATCGGCCACCGCAGAGTCGTCCTGCTCGGCATGGTCGGCTTCGGCGCGGCTTCCGTGCTGTGCGCCCTCGCCACGACGATCGGCGTGCTTGTCGTAGCCCGCGCGGTCCAGGGCATCGGCGCGGCGCTGATGCTGCCCGGCACTCTGGCCCTCCTCGTCGACAACAACCCCGACGAGACCTCCAGGAACCGTCTCGTCGGGGTATGGGCCGCCATCGGCGGTGCCGCCCTCCCAGCAGGCCCCGTCATCGGCGGGCTCTTGGTCCAGGCAGCGGGGTGGCGAGCCGTGTTCTGGTTGTCCGTCCCGGTGATCGCCCTCGCACTGGTGCCGGTCGTGCAGCTGCGGCGGTCTCACCCGCAGCAGGGGTCGGAGCGGAAGGTGGACTGGATCGGCGCTGCGCTGCTCGTGATCGCGCTGACCTGTCTGGTCACCGCGATCATCCAGGCCCCGGCGTCGCTCGTCCTGGCGGCGGCGCTCGCCGCCGCCGCCGTCTTCGCGCTGCTCGGCTTTCTCGCCGTCGAACGGCGGGGGCGCAACCCACTCCTGCCCGTACCCCGTGAGGCGCGACACTCACTCGGGCTCGCGTCACTGGTGGCAGGTCTGATGAACCTGTGCGCGCTGGGCGGGCTGTTCCTGCTGACCCAGGTGTTCCAGGACGTGCACGGGCTGGAGCCCCTTGCGGCAGGTCTGCTGACGCTCCCGGCGATGCTGCCGCTCCCGCTCCTTGGCGCGCCCGCCGGGCGGCTCGCGAATCGCCTCGGGGTGTGGCGCACCGCCGCACTGGGCTTGGTCGTCGCCGCTGCTGGAATGGCAGGCATCGCCGCCACCCTCACCAACACCGGGATCAGCTACGTCGCCCTAGCGTTCTTCCTCGCGCTGTGGGGCACCGGCCTCGGCGTCCTCACCCCGGCGATCGTCTCGGCGGCGCTGAAGGCGACACCCTGCGCGCCCGGCCTCGCCTCCGGCGCGAGCAACACCGCCCGACAGACCGGCGGCGCACTCGGTATCGCAATCTTCGCAGCGGTCGCCGGCGCGGTGACCTCGCCAGGCTTCAGCTCGCAATCGGCCGCGCTGTTCATCGGTGCCGCTGTCGTATTCGTGCTCGCCGGTCTGCTCTGCTTCGGAATCGCGGTCAGTCAATGCGCTCGACTTTCATGACCCACCGCAACAGCCCCCTGACCTCAGAAGGTCGAAAGCGGCTGATCGAGCGTTGCCACACGCGTCCGATCGCGCACGTGGCCGCTGAGACGGGCATCTCCCGCGCGACCGCGTCGAAGTGGGTGAGCCGTTACAAGCAGTTCGGCGATCTCGGCCTCCTCGACCGTTCCTCAGCACCGGTCCGGCAGCCGACCGCCACACCAGGGCGTCTCGTGGAGCGGATCGAGTCGATGCGGCGTGAGCACAAGTGGTCGGCATCCCGCATCGTCTTCGAGTTCGAACAAGATGGGATCTCGATCAGCCGTCGAACGGTTACGCCTCTGCTCGCACAGCTCGGCTTGGACCGTCGAAAATTCATCGACCCCAACGGTGAGGTCAACCGCGAGCCGCAGAAAATCACTGCTCGCCGTCCCGGGCACATGGTCCACATCGATGTGAGGAAAGTCGGTCGCATCCCCGACGGCGGCGGGTGGCGTGCCCATGGTCGCGGAACTGACCGGGACAAGGCTGTCGCCCGCACCAAGAAGCGCGGCACACGGACCGGATACGTCTACCTCCACTCCGCAATCGATGGCTACTCGCGCTTCGCCTACACCGAAGCTTCCCGACGAGAAGGCAGTCACCGCGATCGCCTTCATGCACCGCGCCCACGTCTGGTTCGCAGCCCACGGCATCACGCGCGTCGAGCGAATCGTCACCGACAACCGAGCCTGCTATCGCGCCGACGCATATGCCCGGGCGCTGCTCGGCTCGCGCCATCCAGCGTCACGGCTGCCGACCGGCGTAAGCAAGGTCCTGGCCTCCCACAGCTAGGGCTGTTGGTCCACAGCATCCTCGGCGATGACCACGTCATGGCCTCCTCCGCCCTGTTGATGAATCTTCACGGATTACTCAGGGCTGCGGCTCTCTTCGTGCCGACACTGCTCTCGATACGCACCGGACTCTCCCACGCCGTGACGCATGGCGGCTCTGGTCGCTCTGGCGCGAGCTGGTGGCTGCCGTCCCCGAGGTCACCCTCACAACTCCCCGTGGGAGGTGCACGGAGCTGCTCTTCCCTCCTGTCCCCCACGACGTGTTGGCCTACCGCAAGGTGATCGAGATCCGGGACGCCCTTCTCGAACTCGGCCACTACATACCGCCGTACGCGTCCGAAACGTCGGGCGTCGAGACACGCCGGACCGCGGTCTCCGGATCCGCCGCCGACATCGGGCGCCTCTCAGCCCGGGTCGAGGAAGCGCTGGCCGCCAAACTGAACGGGGGCCTCGGTATCGGCGCTCGGAGGCAGACTTCGTCACCGCCTGCGAGGACCTCAGCGGCGAGAGGGACTTCCTCGTCGCCTTGTCCCAGGCATACGGGTCGCGTGCCGCGCGGGTGCCGACCGCGGCCTCCGGCCGGCTCTGAGGGAACGGCACCCTCACCGCGTACCGCTCCGCGCGGCGGCCCTTTGCCTCGCGGGCGCGAGAGGCGCGCCCGCCCGGTCGCGCACCTCGTCCGGAACGCCCGCTGGAGGCCGGACCTCCAGAACCCCCTACGGTCCGTAGTGGCCCCGTGCCCGGTGGGGGGGTACTCACACCGGGCGGCTCTTCTCGCGCGAGCCTGAGATCGTTCACCGTCGTCGCCGTACAAGGGTGTACCGCCAGAACAACCGACGCCGCTCTCGCGCCCCTGGAAGGATCTCGCGTGCTTCCCGATTTCGCCGAACGCCATGTCCGCCGGCCGGGTACGTGCCGTCATGGAGACCGGTCGGGGCGCGGGGCGGCCCCTGTTCTTCAACCACCCCACGACGGCATTGGCCGGACTGTCGAGGGCCGCCAAGATGTGGTCCACAGGAGCCTGGGCACGGTACAGGCCGACGACCACCACGGTCCCTCCCGGCGCCAGACGGCGGCGGAAGCAGGTGAGTACCTGGGCGAAGCGCGGGTGGTGGATCGTGGCGACACAGCTGATGGCGTCGTAGGGACCGTCGGGGAGGCCGGTCACCGCGTCGGCGACGGTGAAGATCACAGGGAGCGTGTCAGGGGTCAGGGGTCAGTGCTCGAGCCCGTGCCGTGATCATCGGATCGGCGTCGACACCTTCCACTGTGGCCGCGCGCTCGGCCAGGAGCCTCGCCAGGTCGCCGCTGCCAGACCCGGCGTCCAGCGCCCGGTCGAGTCGTCTCGGCAACTGCGGATGAAGATGCTGTCGCCCCGCCTCCTTGAGGCCCTTGAGCGGTTCAACGCGACCTACCCCTGGGACCACAACGCTCACTACCACCGCTGGATCCTGCGGGTCCAGGATCCGTCTTCTGACGGGCCCGCTGAGGCAGGAGGGGTTGGATGTCGGTCACCACGCTCGGCAGGCGTCGGGGTTGCCCACGTCACCGGGTTCGCGCGCACATGCCGTCACCGCCGACCGGGCCCTGCGGCACCACGAACCGCAGCCCGTCGACGGACGCGAGCAGGCCGTCGCCCCAGTGCTCCACGATCGGCACCCGCCCCTGGGCTTCGATCAGCTTCGCGTTCGCCGCGGCGATGGTGTCGGCGCGCAGGTAGTACTGGTCGACGTGGACCAGCCGGGCCCGGGTGAGTGCCTCGTCGTCCGCGTCGATGACGGGGGTGTAGCCGATGTCGCACGCCTCGCTCACCAGCAGCGCGACCAGGGATGTCTTCAGGTTCTCCATCCGGGTACGGCCGTCCCCGAGGTGCACGAAGGCGTCCAGGAACCCGGTCCAGGAGTCGACCTCGAACAACAGGTCCGGCAGGTCGATCTTCGGGAGCATCTTCGCGGTGGTCTTGCGCAGCCACTTCAAGGACTCGCTCTCGCCGAGCGCGCCGAGCCTGTCGACGTTCAGCTTCAACCGGCCGTTGGGCTGGACCTCGAAGCTGAGCTTCGCGTCCTGCCCGGCCTCCTCCAGTCGTTCGGCCATCAGCTGCCAAGCCGCGTCCAAGGCCCGCACCCGCCCGGCCAGGTGTTCGGCGACCGGCTCGTCCAGGCTCAGGCCGTGCAGTACGTCCTCGGAGACGGCCTCCCACTGCTTGCCGTCCAGTAGCCGCGCCCGCGGGTCCGCCCACCGGTTCGACGGCGAGGCGAACACGTCGCGCCGGTTCAGCGCGGAACAGCTGCTCCAGCACGCACACCGCATACGCTCGCGGTCCACCGCGCCCTCGGGCAGGTCCGGGTTGGAGTACACTGCCTTCTTCCAGGCCGCCGGCACCAGCTTGGCGTCGATCTCACGCGGCAGCAGCGGCTTGGCCTTCACCTTCCGCCGGGCCAGTACCGGGAGGCGCTTCACCGCCTCCAGAATCCGCTTGCCGCCGGAGGCCGCCCCCAGCGCGGGCGACTCCCCGAGCAGCGACAGGAAGGGGCGAACGGTGTTGTAGCGGGTGGCCAGCAGGCGTCGCATCTCCGCCTCCGCCTCCTCGTCCGCGGGCCCGATCAGCTCTCCCAGCAGCGCCGAGGCAGCCATCACCTCCTCGCGCGGCCCGATCTCCGTCTCCAGCGCCCGCCACATCGCACTCGCGTCGAGATCGGTGCCGCTCTCGGTGATCAGGTCCAACTCGCTCCACAGCCGGCCGTCGAGCATCCGCGACGCCTTCGCCATGCGAGGCCGGGCCGCGAGCCAGTCCCGGTCTGTCGCCCGCCGCGCGGCGCTGATCAGCTTCACCTGCATCAGCACCGAGAACAGATCCAGCGCGTCGTCTATCGCGGACGCCTCCAGGTGCCGCGGTCAGTAGCGAGGTGCGCTTCGGCTCCGGGGTGCGCCCCAGGATCGGCGCCTTCGACCCCAGGCCGACCCGTGCCAGCGTCGCCAGCCGGTTCGGCGGCACCTTGTCCAGCTGCACCCGGCCCAAACGGAACGCCGAGATCTCATCCACCCGCTCCGACGCCTTCGCCAGGCTCGCGCCCGTCGTCCGCGTCGGCGGCCGGCGCAGCCGCTCCAACTCCGAGATCCGCCGCCCCTCCGGCACGCCGAGCAGCGCCACCAGGTCGGCCGACAACGACGCGTCGCACGCCACCGTCGCGTACAGCCGCTTCTCCGCGACCTGCCGCACGGAGGCGACCTGCTTGGCCAGCACGGTCACGCCCGGCAACAGCACCCGGTGGCGCCGCCTACCGGCCCACGAAGAGAGCCGAGTACGTGCACATCGACGCCCTGTTCGGGGAGAGCGGCCGCAACGTCATCGACTTCGACCTGATCGAGTCCCAGTTCCGGCACCTGATGCGGGTGGCGATCTCGGTGCGCGAGGGCGTCATCTCCTCCACCCTGCTGCTGCGGCGCCTGCGGGCCGGGTCACGCAAGAACGCGACCTACACCGCCTTCCGCGAGGTCGGCCGCGTCATCCGCACCGTCCGGCTGCTGCGCTACCTCTCGGACGCCCCGCTGCGCCGGCGGGTGACCGCCGCGACGAACAAGGTCGAGGCATTCAACGGCTTCTCCCAGTGGATCGGCTTCGGCAACGGCGGCGTCATCACCGACAACGATCCCGTCGAGCAGGAGAAGACCGCGAAATTCACCGCGCTGCTCACCAACGCGGTGATCTTCCACAACGCGCTGGACATCGCCGAGATCGTGCGCCAGCTCCAAGAGGAGGGCTGGGAGATCGACCCCGAGGACCTGGCCCACATCTCGCCGTACCTGACCGAGCACACCCGCCGCTTCGGCGAATACTTTACCCACGAACTCGGCATCCAGCCCGAGGCGTACGACCCGCACCTGGACGTCGACTTCAGCCCGTCGCGCGGCGACGACCCCGGCACGGACGGATACGGCCAAGCGGCCTGATTCCGCCCCTGCCGGGGCCCACAGCCCGCCCCTAAAACGTAGGACAGCTTCTCAGCTTGTCCTACCTTCCAAGCGTGGGTTTGAGCCGGTCATTCGTAAGATCGGCGGACCCAGGGGTTCTGGGTATGGCTGTGAGCTTGTCGCCGTTGGATGGCTCAAAGAACTTGGCCGCCCGGAGCCCCGCGACGACTCGACCGCTAATTGGGATACGCGACTCGATCGCTGTGTAGGACAACGTCGGCGAGGTCGTCTGCGGGATCGATGTGTGACGACGAGCTGGCGGAGGTGACCCGTGCCCCAGATCTGGGCCGGAGTGGACATCGGCAAGGAACACCACCACTGTGTAGTGGTCGACGAACGCGGCGAACGCCTCCTTTCACGCCGAGTCTTCAACGACGAACCGGCCCTGCTGGAACTGATCGCAGACGTACTCGCGCTCTCCGAGGACGCCCTGTGGGCGGTGGACATCAACCACGGTGGGGCCGCCCTGCTCATCGGCCTCCTGCTCAGCCACGACCAGCCGATGGTCTACATCACCGGCCTGGCCGTGCACCAGGCGTCGACGGCCTACCGCGGCCAGGGCAAGACCGACGAGAAGGACGCGTTCGTCATCGCCGACCAGGCACGCATGCGCCAGGACCTTGGTCTCCTGCGGCCCGGCGACGAGATAGCCGTCGACCTGCGCACCCTAACCGCCCGCCGCCTCGACCTGGTCAACGACCGCACCCGTCAGACCAACCGGCTGCGGGCCCAACTTCTGGAGTTCTTCCCAGCGTTGGAGCGCGCGCTGAACCTGAGCAAGAAGGGTCCGGTCGTCCTGCTGACCGGCTACCAGGTGCCGGCCGCGATCCGTCGCAGCGGCGCCAGGCGGATCGGAACCTGGCTGAAGAATCGCAAGGTGAAGAACGCCGTCGCGCTCGCCGAGACAGCTGTCGAGGCGGCCAGGGCCCAGCACACCGCCCTGCCGGGAGAGACCCTCGCGGCCGCCATGGTCGCCCGCATCGCCAAGGGTGTGCTGGCCCTCGACGAGGAGATCGCCGAACTCGACGCGCTCATCGAGGCCCGGTTCAACGAGCACCGACACGCAACGGTGATCCGGAGCCTGCCCGGCATGGGCGCCCTCCTCGGTGCCGAGTTCATCGCCGCCACCGGTGGCGACCTGGAGGCTTTCGGCACGGCCGACCGCCTCGCGTCCTTCGCCGGCCTCTCACCCGTGCCGCGGGACTCCGGCCGCGTCAGCGGCAACATGCGTCGCCCGCGCCGCTACCACCGCGGCCTACTCCGTGCCTTCTACCTCTCCGCGATGGCCAGCCTGAGAACCTGCTCCGCCTCCCAGGCTTACTACGGGCGCAAGCGGAACGAGGGCAAGGGACACAAACAGGCCCTGCTGGCTTTGGCCCGTCGACGGGCCAACGTCTTGTGGGCCATGCTCCGCGACGGAGCGTGCTACCAGGTACTACCAACCGTCACGGCGGCGGCTTGACATCGTCATTGGGAAGTCCTTTGACCTCCGTCAGCGCCGTGAGTGCCGGGCCGTTGGATCCACTCCATCTGGCTGAACCAGTGTCTGTTGCCCTGGTTGGCGCCGCCCCTGACGCCATGATGGGCCGCTATGAGTACCGATATGTCTCGCACCGTAGTGCTATTCCGCCATTCGAAGCCGACTCCTCGTTCGAGGGCGGTGATCACCAGCGTCCGCTCGCCGAGCGCGACCGTCGTTTTGCCGGTAACCCGGGAGACGGACAGGACCATCCCCTGGGCGCGGGCTTCGCAGGGGGTGCCACGGACAGTCAGCGGAACAGGCGGAAGAACCCGCGCACCTGCTTGACCAGCGACTCCGGCTGCTCCAGCGCGGCGAAGTGGCCACCATGCGGCAGCTCCTCGAACCAGCGCAGGTCGGTGAACCGCAGCTCGGCCTCCCGCCTCGACGGGCGGGTTATGTCGCGCGGGTAGACCGACAGCCCGGATGGCGCGGTCACCTTGTCCCGGAAGTTGGCGAAGCTCTCCCAGTACAGGCGCGCCGACGACGTGGCCGACGCGGTGAACCAATAGACCGAGATCTCGTCGAGGATCGTCTGCCGCGACAACGCGTCCTCGGGATGGCCGTCGTTGTCCGTCCACGCCCAGAACTTCTCGGCGATCCAGGCGGCCTGCCCCGCCGGGGAGTCGGTGAGGCCGTAGCCGAGCGTCTGCGGCCGGGTCGCCTGGATCGCCGAGTACCCCCGGCCGGTGCGCTGCATCTCGTTCTCGGCCTCGAGGTTCGCCAGCTCCGCGGGCGTCGGGTCGTCGAACGTGCCCGCCGCCACGGATCCCAGGTTCAGGTGCACGCCGGCGACCCGCTCGGGCGCCACCTCGCCCAGCGCCGCGGACACCGCCGAACCCCAGTCACCGCCCTGCGCGCCGTACCGTTCGTAACCCAGCGAGACCATCAACGTGTCCCAGGCGCGCGCGGTGCGAGTGATGCCCCACCCGGTCGTCGACGGCTTGTCACTCCAGCCGTACCCGGGCAACGACGGCGCGACCACGTGGAACGCGTCCGCCGGGTCACCGCCGTGCGCGCGCGGGTCGGTCAGCGGGCCGAGGACCTCCAGGAACTCGAGCACCGAACCCGGCCACCCGTGCGTGAGCACGAGCGGGAACGCGTTCGGCTCCGGCGAGCGGACGTGCAGGAAGTGGATGCCCAGCCCGTCGATCGTGTCGCGGTACTGCGGGAACACGTTCAGCCGCTCGGCGAACCCGAAGTCGTAGTCCTCGGCCCAGCTGCGGCAAAGCTCCTGCGCATACGCCAGCGGCAAACCCTGTGACCAGTCGTCCACCGGCTCGCACTCGGGCCACCGTGTCCGTCGCAATCGTGTCCGCAGGTCCGCGATCTCGGCTTCGGTGATGCTCACCTCGAATGGCTCGGCGGACATGGCAAGGCTCCTTACCTGTCAAGGCGTTATCGGATCAGATGCAGGTGGACCGTCATCGCGGGCTCCCACGGGTGGCGTCGGGTTCGGGGCGGCGGTCGGCGGTAGGACGCCGGGTCAGGCTGAGGACGAGTCCGGCCAGAGGGAGTGCCGCGAGCACGGCGAGGGCCACCGGCACCGGCACGATGCCGGACAGACCCGCGACAGCGGCCGGACCGATCCCGCCACCCAGGGCGTTCATGAAGTTGAACAGGCCCTGTGCGGTGTCGCGGTCGTCCGCGGCGACCAGGTCCGGCGCGAGGCTCACCAGTACGGCTTGGGCGCCGGCGAACCCGCACACGGTCAGCGCCGTGCCGACGACAATCGGGATCGGCCCGGTGAAGATCGCGACCACGAGCACGCCGACGACGGTGAGTGCCGCAAGCCCGGCCGACACCTGCCAGCCGGTGAACCGGTCGGTCAAGGTGCCGACCAGCCGCCCGGCCAGCACCGAGCAGGCGGCGGCCGGGACCAAGAGCACGCCGGCTTCCAGGGGGCCGCCGCCCGTGGCCTGCTCGATCAGGGACGGGGCGCGGAACAGCACCCCGTAGTAGCCGGCGAAGACGGTCCCGCCGATGAGCCCGGCCGCCAGGAAGCCGCAGGATGCGATCACCCGCCGAGGCACGAACCCGTCGGGCGTGCTTCGCACGCGCCACCACAGTCCCACGGCGGCGAGCGCCCCGGCGGCGGCCACGACGAGCGTGACCGGAGCGGGCAGGCCGACCGAGTGTGCCTGCAGCAACGTGATCAAGGAGCCGGCGAGTACCGACAGCACGGCCGCGCCGACGATATCGAGTCGCCCGGTCGAGCCGTTTCGCTCGCCGCTACCGCTCCGCGTCAGCGCGCGCCTACTTGGCAATGCGGCCAGCAGGAGGGGCAGCGCGAGGACCGGGATCGCGAGCACGGCACGCCACCCGAGCCATGCGGTCACCGCCCCGCCCAACAGTGTCCCGCACCCCGACGCCGTCGCGCTGGCGGCCGCGATGATTCCCACGGCGCGGATCCGTTGCCGCCCGGGAAGGGCGGTGGCCGCGGCAAAGACGGCGATCACGGTCGCGCCCGCCCCGGCGCCGCCGATCAGTCGGCCGACGATCACGACGGACAGTGTCGGCCCGGCTCCGGCGAGCGCGGAGCCCGCGGCGAGCGCCACGACCCCGGCGACGAGGACCTGGAAGGGGCTCCAGCGGACCAGCAGCCGACCCGCGACCGGCATCGCGAGCGCGGAGGTCAGCGACCACGCGGCGAGAATCCATGCGGTGGCCCCGAACGGCACCGCGAGTGCGCGGCCGATGGCCGGCAGGGCCACCGACGGCGCTCCCAGTGCCACGTACATCGGCAGCACCAGCATCCCCAAAGTCAGCCCCAGCCGACGCCCGTCCGGGGCGTCGGTTCGCTCCGGTGCCGGGGCCCCTCCAGACGGGATCGTCTGCGGCGTCGTCCCCTGCCGGGTACGTTGTGACATGCGAAAGCTCATTTGCGTGTAACATTACGGAGCAGTGAGGAGATACGTCAAATGCGGGATGCGTGTTACAGCCCATTGGTGGTCCAGACGGCCGTCGACCTGGCCAACACCTTGAGGCCGATCAAGGGAGAGGACGCGCTCGAGACCGTGGAGCAGCTCCGGGACTTCCTTGACGACCATCCCGCGGCTGAGCCTCCGAGTTCGGCCGCGAACCAAGGGACCGGTCTGCGGCATCTCACCCGCGCCGACCTGGCGGAAGTCCGCGCGTTGCGCGAGACGGTGCGTGAGGTGCTCGAACGGGCGAACGCGGACGCGGTCGAAGCTGCGGCTCTGATCAACGACGGTCTGCGTCGCAGCCGCGCCACCCCGGTACTGCGCCACGAGGACGGCCGCTGGTGGACCGAGGTGACCTCCGACACCGACCGCTGCTCGGCGCACCTTGCCGCGACTACGCTCAGCGCACTGGCCTCCGTTATCGCCACGCTCGGTCCCGCTCGTCTCGGCGTATGTGCCGGGCCGACCTGCCGGGCCACTTTCGTGGACCTCTCGCGCAACGGCTCGAAGCAGTACTGCACCCGAACCTGCTCACACCGGGCCAGCGTCGCGGCCTACCGGAGCCGGCGCAGCCCGCGTTGAGCGCCGGCACCTGACCCTGCCAGGTCGGCACCGGGGTTTCGTCCGAGCCCGCCTTCGACGAACTCGCTCGGGCCTCCGGGGGCGTTCCTCGCGATGCAACCTACATCGCAGCGAAAGCCGCACTGCAGGCCCGAGACCGCACGCGCGATTCGACGGGCAATTCTCGACCTCGACGAGTTCCAAGCAACGGCGGATCTCAAGCAAGGTTGAGCCGAGCCATGGGGGCTGGTGACGGAAGCAGGCCCTGGGCACCCATGCCACACAGCAGGACTTGACACGGAAGAAGAGTGGGCCAAGGACCCGGCAGTGCACCCGATCAGCCGTTCAACATCCGGGATCGCAAACAGCTACTCACTCCGCGCTACACGCCACCTTGCCGTAGCGATACGAGAACAAGGCCGAGACCGGCAAGAAATGAACCGCACGAGGCCCTGCCGCACCGGGACACAGTTTCGTTTCACACCGCCCCCGCGCTGCCGGCCGCCGGTGCGCGGCCGGGTGTCCTGCCTGTGCGGGGGCCGCCGGTACAGCAGGCGCTGCCTCTGGGCGGCGGTGGGCGTCGCGCTGCTCAACTCAGCGTCGTGACCCGCCTGTCGGTCCTCTGGTCTAGGGTCGCCCGCATGGCTGAGCCCTCCTATCCGACCGCGGTGCCCGAGTCGTACGACGCGGTCGCCGCTGATTATGTCGAACGCGCCCCGCCTCCAGCCGCGATGGACCCGCTGTCACGTGCGATTCTGGCGGGATTTGCCGAGCTCGTGCGGACGGCTGGTCTGGGGCCGGTCGCGGACCGGGATGCGGGCCCGGCCGCGTGACGGCGCACCTGGCCGGGCTGGGAGTGTCCGCCTTCGGTGTCGATCTGTCACCGAAGATGATCGGGCTGGCCCGCCAGGCCTATCCGAACCTGCGCTTCACCGAGGGCTCGATGACCGCGTTGGAGATGAGGGGCGACGAGCTCGGCGGCATCCTGGCCTGGTACTCCACCCACCACACGCCCCCGCAGTGGCTGCCGGCGGTGTTCGCCGAGTTTCACCGCACGCTCGCGCCCGGCGGCTACCTGCTCTGGGGAGACTATGTCGGCGATGAACGGCTGCAGCCGACCCAGGGCTATGGCCGTCCGGTCTCCTACGAGTCACACCTCCCAGCAGGCCCCCGCCCAGTCGACGACGCCGGCGATCCGGACGCCTGCCGGCCTTGGGGGCTCCCCGTCGAACAGCACGTTGCCGGGTTGGAAGTCCCGGTGCGTCGCCTGGCAGCGGCACATCACGCTCGCCATGCTCGCCCTGGCCTTCCTGGCTGCCGTCGCCGCCGATGCCACCCCCAACCGGCCCACCGATCCTGACCACCCCGCCCACAGCAGCGACCCGATCAAGCTGACCGTCCCCGAGATCCGCCACCTACTCACTGCCGCCTTCAGCCAACCGGTCATCTCCGTGGCCAGGCTGCTGCACCGGTCCAACTGGCGCAGAGACCGCCAGGCAACGGCCCACCGCAGCCACGACCGACGACGATCCAGCGACGAACCACTGGATAGACCACGAAACCGCACTGGAGTATTAGGCGGCTCCACTGGAACCCCAGCCCGGACAGTGTCCGAGCTGGGATTCTTCGTATCAGCGGATACGTCGGCGGCGGCGTGCGTGGGCCGTGTGGCTGTCGGCGGTCTCAGTTCTGGTCTCAGTCGCGGCTTTCTGCTGGCGCATGAAGGCATCTCCCAGGTGGCGCATGGCGTCCTTCGAGATGCACCAGGCCGGGGCGCGGCTCGTCGTGAACGACGGTCATCGCCCAACTCATCCGGGCCGCGGCATCCTGTGGGTGGTCAGCGGTCGAGGACCAGCCTCGGACAGTTGGGAGCGGCGCGCGAGACGCAGACGAACATCACATCGTTGGCCGCTCGCTCGTCGGCCGTCAGCAATGCGTCGCGGTGGTCGATCGCGCCCGACCGGACGCCGGTCTCGCAGGTGCCGCAGGTACCTTCCCGGCAGGAGGAGAGGATCTCGATTCCGGCCTCCTCCAGCACGTCGAGGATCGACTTGTCGGCCGGCACTCGCAGAACCTGTCCGGAGTCGGCCAGCTCGACCTCGAAACCCGCGGATACGGCGTCCGGGTCGGCCTTGAGCGCCGTGAACCGTTCGGTTCGCAGCGTGCCGGCCGGCAGGGTCGCGCACGCGGTCTCCAGGGCGTCGAGGAGCGGCGCCGGTCCGCAGGAGTAGAGCAGCGCACCGGCCGGACGGCCGGCGACGATCCGGTCCAGGTCGAGAAGTCCGGTCTCGTCCTGCGGGCAGACGACGACGCCGTCGCCGTGGCGCGCCACAAGGTCGTCCACGAAGGCCATCGAGCCCCGGGTGCGGCCACCGTAGTAGAGCCGCCAATCGGCGCCGGCGGCGTCGGCTGTGGCGAGCATTGGGAGGATCGGCGTGATGCCGATGCCGCCCGCCACGAAGACGTACGCCGCCGCGGGCTCCAGCTCGAAGTGGTTGCGCGGACCGCGTGCCTTGACCGGGTCGCCCGCGCTGAGCTTGTCGTGGACGTGCGCCGACCCGCCGCGGCTTTCCGGCTCGCGCAGTACGGCCACCTGCCAGCGGCCGCGGTCGGCCGGGTCGCTGCACAGCGAGTACTGGCGTACCAGCCCGTCGTCGAGCAGCAGGTCGATGTGGGCCCCAGCGGACCAGGCCGGCAGCTTGGCCCCGTCGGGGCTGCGCAGTTCGAGGAGCCGAACGTCCGCGGCAGCCTCCGCGGCGGCCGTGACGACCAGCTCCAGCTCGGTCTCGGCGTTCACACGTCCACCAACTCGGGCTCGGGGTCGGGCGCGTCGGAGTCGGTCCGGCTGTCGCCGTGTGTGTCCGGGTGCGCCAGCAGCCACTCCCACAAGGCGATGGGGTCGATGTCCTCGTGGCTTGCGCCGCACCAGCAATAGCCGACGAGCACGTCGGTGTGGAGCTGCCACACCACTCGGTAGACGGTCCGCCCCTTGAGCATCTTGGTCGGCGACGGCAGATCCGCGCGCACAGGGGCGGCGGGACCGACCTGGTCCGGGCTGCTCACGGTGCGGCCACCGTCTTCGCTTCGGCCGTCTTCCCCTCACCCCGGGCGACCAGTTTGGCGAGGATCCGACGGGCGGCCAGGCCGCCGGTGTCGATGTTGATCGACAGCTCCTGGTAGTTCTCCTTCTCGCTCTCGACGACCTCTTCGAGCAGGTCGAGGGCGACGACATCCTGCATGACCACCGTGTGGTTGTTGGTCGCGAGGAACTCGGTGACCTTCTCGTCGTCGAGCGCGAAGTCACGCGAGACCATCCAGAAGTCGAGGGTCTCGTGCTCGGTCGAGGGGGTGATCCCGTAGGTCACCTCGACATGGAATGCCTGGTCGTCCGGGCCCTCCTCCGGCGGGAGGATGCCGGCCGGAGCGATCCGGCTGTGCAACAGATAGAGGCACGGCGCGTAATACTCGACGTCCTGCCAGCGGGTGATCCGACCCTCGATGCCCGTGGACTTGGAGTAGAACGGCGGGCACTCGGCGTCGTCCATGTGTCGGCTCACGTAGACGACGTTGGCGTCCTCGTCGACCTCGGTCGTGATCGGCGTCTCGGCGACCTCCGGCGTGCCGATGTAGCCGCCGTGCAGGTAGGTCTCGTGGGAGAGGTCCATCAGGTTGTCGACCAGCAAGCTGTAGCGCGCCTTGAGCGGCTCCATGCCGCGGACGACCGTGTAGTCCGGTGAGTCCAGCCATGGTGCCCGTGGGATGCGCGCGGTGTCGGCCAGTTCCTGGTCACCGATCCAGACCCACACCAGCGAGTCCTGCTCGCGGACGGTCCAGGCGGGGACGCGGGCCGTGCGCGGGATCCGCTTCTGGGCCGGCGCGGCGACGCAGACGCCGGTCTTGTCGTAGGTGAAGCCGTGGTAGCCACAGATGATCTGGTCGTCCTTGAGGTGGCTGCGCGACAGCGGGTATCGGCGGTGCACGCACCGGTCGGCCAGCGCGACGACGTCGCCTTCGCCGGTCCGGTAGAAGACGAGTGGCTCTCCGCAGATCGTGCGGCCGAGCAGGCCGTCGCCGATCTCTTCGCTGTACGCGGCGACGTACCACTGGTTCAAGGGCCAACTGGGCATCGGTGTCTCCTTCTGTCTCTCGACCGGCCGAACGCCGCAGCGAACGCCGGTCCGGGCCCCGGTACGAACCCCGGTCCGGGGCCTGGTGCGACGACCGGGTCGTGCCCAACATGGCCGCCACCGCCCTCCGGGGCCTAGGCCACTTCCGATGTTCGGAAGGAATCTCGGCCTGCGCCCATCGGAATCTCAGCTCGCGCCCATCGGAATCTCAGCTCGCGCCCAGCAGACGTCGGCCACCGGCCGGCCGGGCCGGCTCCCAGCCCAGGGCCCGGGAGATGCTGCGGCTCGCCGCCTGTACCGCGGGGGCCAGTGCCTTCGGAGTGAGGGGGCCGTCGGAGCGCACCACGACGGAGAGCGCCGCAACCACCTCACCGCCCACGCCACGCACCGGGCAGGCGACCGAGAACGCGTCCTCGGTCACCTGGCGGTCGCTGAGGGCTGTCCCGGCACACCGCACTTCGGCGAGCATTTTGCGGAGCACCGCGGGGTCGGTGACGGTGTACGGCGTCCAGCGCCGCAACGGCTCGGCCAGCACCCGCTCGTGAACCTCCCGAGGCGCATGGGCCAGCAGCACCAGTCCGACGCCGGTGGCCGGAAGGGCGAAGCGCCCACCGACCTTGGTGAGAACCCGGACCGCACCACGGCCGGTGATGCGCTCCACGTAGACGACCTCGAGCCCCTCGCGCACGGCCAGCTGCACGTTCTCATGGGTCGCCTCGTAGAGGTCCTCCATCGCCGGCAGCGCGGTCTCACGCAGCGCGAGCCCGCGGGGCGCCGCGCACGCCGCCTCCCAGAGCCGGAGTCCGACCTGGTAGCCGCCGTCGGCCTCTTCCAGCGCACCCCACTCGACGAGGTCGATGACGATGCGGTGGGTGGTCGTCAGCGAGAGGCCGCTCGCGCGGGACAGCTCCGAGAGAGTGAGCCGCGGCCGGGCGGCACCGAAGGCCCCCAGTACGTCGAGCGTGCGGACGCTGAGGGAACGGGCGTCGCGTCCGCCCGTCGCGGCGTTCTTACCAGGCATCAGCGGCTCCGGGATGCTCGGGCTCCTGGCGGGAGACCGTCGGGGGCGAGGCCCGTCCGATGATGTACCGGCCGGAGCGGGCCTCCTCGAGGACGACCGTGGAGCGCGGGCTCGTCACCGCGGATGACATGGCTACGACCGCGGTCGGTGCACGACCACCAGCCCGTTGTCGGCGTCGACCTCGACCCGGTCGCCGGTCGCGATCTTGGCGACCGGGTCGTCGTCGAGCTCGGTCACCGTGGGGACGCGGGTCACGATCGCGCCGAGGGCAGCCTTCGTGGTCAGGTTGGTGAAGATCATCGCCAGCGGCGCGGTGCCCATGAGGCGGGTCGACTGGAAGAAGCCGGACCAGCCCGAGGAACCCTTCGCCCCTGGGAAGACCAGCACCTTGCCGGTGAAGCAGACACCGTAGAGCTCGTGCCTGCGCTCGATGATGGTGCCGGTGGCCGGATCGATCCCGCCCCAGCCGGAGATGGTCTCGTGGGAGACCAGGGCCTGGCCCTCGACGCGTCCCGGGACGATGCCGCGGCCGCGGAGCACGAGCCGGGTCCCCGCGACGCTGGTCATCGGACCACCGCCGCGGGGGCCAGCGAACCACGCCAACGACCGGTCACGGCGGCATCGACACACTCCTCGGTGGTGCCGAACCAGGACTCGATGCCGAGGATCGCCGGTAGATAGTGCGCCTGCTTGGCCGAGTCCGTGGCGAACACCTTGGTGCCCGTGGGCGCGACCCGCGACATGGCCGGGCAGGAGTCGGTCAGGACCCGGCCCCCGGCGCGCTCGATGGTGGCTGTCCACCCGTTGCGGTCCGAGACGGCACGCAGCGCGCGCGGCGTCATGACCCACAGTTCGGTCCCGGCCGACAGCGTGCGTCCTTCGAGCGCCCGTGCGACTCGGCCGATCTGCTCGAGCGAGGCATGCGGGCAGCCGATCAGCACGAAGTCGACATCCTCACTGTTCCCGATGGAGTTGAGCGAGTCGTAGATCGCGTGGCGCTCCGCCTCGCCGTAGTGCAGCGGCTCGGGCGGCGCGGCGCCACCGAAGGCCGCCTCCAGTGTCGGCGCATCGGGAGTGCGTCCCGGGATGTGGTACATCTCGACGCCGCCCGAGGAGGCGGCGGCCGCCCCGAAGTGCTTCAGGTCCGCCAGGTCGGGTTGACCGAGGTCGCCGACCATGACGGGGCGCGCCTCCTGGACCATGTCGCCGACGAAGTAGCCGAACATGCCCCAGTCCTGAAAGCCGGTCATCCGAAGTCCGGATTCGATCAGATGGGTGCCGTAACGGTTTTCCACCAGGTGATTGCCCCAACAGGGAATCCGGCCGGTGATGCTCGCCGACCCGGTCGAGGCGCCCCCTTCGCAGTTGGTGCGCGCGCCGAGGACCGAGTTGGCGTAGACCACCGCCGAGGACTCCATCCAGGCGATGTGCTCGCCGTAGGTCGGCAGGTTGCCCACCTGGTACGGCGTGCACGTGGCCAAGACGTTGACGCCCTTGGAGCTGTAGAACGACTCGGCGTCGGCCTGGAGCTCGATGTTGCGCTCGGAGTACGGCATGATCCCCAGCGCGTCGTTGCCGAAGCCGTGCTGGAGCTGGCATGTCGGCACCTTCATCCGCGGCACCTCGATGTCGTCGTCGCAGTCGAGGCTGATCACCGCGAACGCCTTCGACCAGCCGCCCTCCTCGAACAGCTTCGTCTTGGCGGGCGAGGGCTGGGTGTTGGTCCCCGCCACGTTGCGGGTCTCGCACAGGTGCTCGGCACCGAGTGCGTCGGCGTATCTGATGAGCAGGTCCATCGCCGCCGCGACGGCATCGCCGTCACGGCCGTCGCGCATGGCTTTCTCTTCGTCTGTCAGGGTGACCATCGGTTCCTCCTCAGCCTTCGACGTTCTCGCGGACGCGGTCGCGCAGCGCCGTCAGGTCGACTTGGTGGACGTCCTCGCCCAGGGTCAGATCGAGGGCGTGCGCGGCGGCGAGGCCCATCGCCGAGCACGGACCCATCACCCGGACGCTCGAGAGAGCGGCGGCATCCCCGTCGACACAGCGGCCCGCGGCCACGAGGTTGCGTGCCTGCGGCGAGAGCATGCTGCGCAGTGGAACGTAGTGGACGTGGTCGGGGCCGAAGGTCTCCCATACATAGCCCTCGACCCGGTCGTGGAGCTCAACCGGCCAGGCCGTCCGGGCGATGGCGTCGTCGAACCTCGTCTCCTGCCGCACCTCGTCGAGGGTCAGCCGGTGGGCGGCGGCGAGCCAGCGGGTCTGTCGGCGCCCCGGGAATCCATAGGCCCGGACCCGGGCGTTCTTGAACGCCGCCGGGAACTCCCGCCGGAGGAATTCCACGACCCGGTCCGCCTGGGCGCGGCCCCGAAGCTGCGCGTCAGCGGCCTCGACCGCACCCAGGGGAGCCTCGACGTGGGTCATGTTCATCACCGCCGTGTTGCGGCCTGGGAAGAAGAACGCGAGCCCGTCGCGGCGGACCAGGCCGTACTCGGTGGCCTTCTTGTCGACCCGGGCCACCAGCTCGGCGGGCTCCGGCTTGCCGGACTCGTCGAGTCCCTCCAGGCGGATCTGCTGGGAGCCCCAGACGGTACGGTCCGGGACCTGGCAGGGCAGCCCCGCCTCCCAGGCGAGCGCCGCGTCACCGGTCGCGTCGACGACACCGCGGGCGGTGACGGTCACCGGGCCGAAGCGCGTGGCGAAGTCGACCCGCTCGATGAGGCCGCCCTCGATCCCGACGCCGCTGACGGAGGCGCCGAGGACCACCCGGATGCCGAGCTCCTCGACGATGTTCTCGAACCAGCGGCCGAGGGCGACCTCGTCGTAGGTCACCGTCTGGGTGTGGGTGCGGTTGTAGTGAAGGTCGTCGGTCTTCTCCAGCGCCTCGAAGAGCTCGCCGAAGATCCCGTAGGTGAGCTGGCGGTAGTCGGGCGCGTTGCCGTAGATCCCGCAGAAGAGCCCGATCATCGAATTGACGCACTGGCCGCCGAGGACCGGGAGCGCGTCGACGAGGACGACATCGCGGCCGAGGCGGCGCGCCTGTATGGCCGCCGAGAGCCCGGCGATGCCGGCGCCGACGACGAGGATGTCGGCGTCGAGCCGTTCGGCTGGATCGTCGACCGGCTTGGTGACCGTGTGGACGACGAGATCGGACAGGGGGTGGGGCATGGTGTCGTTTTCTCCCAGAAGATGGTCGGTCAGTTGGCGGCGGCCCGGCGCAGCGTGGCGCCTCGGTCGAGCGGCTCCACGGCGCCGGCGTACACGCCGAGCCAGGAGCCGGGCCGCGCCGGCCAGGTCTGCGGCCCACGTGTTTCGGCGTACGCCTCGATCCGGCGGTTCAGCTCTTCGTCGTCGACCAGAAGGTCGACGGTTCGGTTGGGGACGTCGATCGCGATCTCGTCACCGGTGCGGACGGCCCCCAGCGGGCCCGGCACGCCTCCCTCCGGCGAGATCTCGCCGACGACGATGCCCTTGTTGACGAGGCCCGAGAGCTGCCCGTCGGTCACGAACGCCACCCGCTCGCTCAGGCCGGCACCGGCCAGCGCGAAGACCACACTGGAGGCCATGCCCATCCCCGGTGTGCCGGTGACTCCAAGACCCCGCAGCACAAGGACCTCGCCCGGCAGCACCTCACCGCGCTCGATCGCCTCGGTGGCCTCCGGCGCGGCCTCGAAGACGCGCGCCGCACCGCGGAAGGTGCGGGCCCGGTTCTCCGTCACCGACAGCTTCACGATGCCGGTGTCGGGGCACAGGTTGCCACGCATCAAAACGATGGTGGACTCGGGGCGCATCGGCTCGGCGCGGATCACGTCCGTGTCGACGGGGGCGCCGGCGACGACCTCGGCCATCGACGTGCCCGAGACCGTCATGGCCGAGCCGTCGATCCTGTCGCCGAGCTGCCGGAGCACGCCACGAGCGCCACCCGCGGCGTCGAACTGGTCGATCGTCGTGGGCCCGTTGGGCTGGACCGCCGCTATCGGCCCGACTTCCCGCCCGATCTCCTCGAAGAGCCGGTGGACATCGATGTCGTACGGCGACTCCGCGGCGATCGCCTCCAGATGCTTGACCGCGTTGATCGAGCCGCTGACCGCGATGACCGCCGTCACCGCGTTGCGGAACGCGGCGGGCGTCATCACCGTGCTGGGGCGCCGGTCCGCCTCGACGGCCGCCATGACGACCGGGCCGGCGGCCCGCGCGGCCGCCCACATCGTCTCGCTGTTGGCCTGGGTGGGGGCCGAGCCGGGCAGCGCCATGCCGAGCGCCTCGGCGACGATGTGCATGGTGTTGGCGGTGCCCATCCCCTGGCATACGCCGGGGCCGGTGATGGCGCGGTCGGACATTTGGCAGAGGTCCTCGAAGCTGATGGCGCCCGCGGCGAGCTTGCCGGCATCGGCGAAGACCTCCTCGATGTCGACGCGGCGGCCGTTGTCGAGGACGCCGCAGCTCTGGTAGCCGCAGGCGACGATCACGGTGGGGACGTCGGTCCGCGCGGCCGCCATCAGCTGGCCGGGCGTCGTCTTGTCGCACGACGCGAGGCAGATCATCCCGTCGAGCTTCGCGCCCTCGACAACCGACTCGATGTCGTAGGACACCAGGTCGCGGCCCGAGAGCACATATCCGCCACCCCGTCCGGCGGCCATGATGAAGTCGGTCGGCGCGACGGTGCGGATCTCGAAGCCCAGCCCGCCGGCGTCGTACACCGACTGGCGGACGGCCTCCGCCACCTTGTCGAGATGGGCGAAGCACGGCGCGAGCCCGGAAGAGGAGTTGACGATGGCGATCTTCGGTCGACGAATCTCCTCGTCGTCGTAGCCCAGCGCCTTCCACTGTGTGCGCGTCGTCGCCCAGCGCGACGACCCGATCGGATGATTGCTACGCGGCTCGGTGGACATCCCTTGACTCTTTCCTCGATCTTCGTGGTTGTTTCTGTGGCTGAGGCGCCTGTCAGGAGGGGGCCGCCGTCCTCACCGGCGCCACGCGGGTCGTGGGTGCCTCCACGGACAGCGCTCCCTCCGCCTCGGCCGGCAGCCGGCGCTGGACCCGGCCGAGGACGAACAGCACCAGCACCATCACGGCCGGGCAGGCCGCGAATATGGTGAACGCCCCGTGTGCCCCGAGACCGGCGTCGAGGATGACACCGCCGAGCCAGGGACCGACCATGGCGCCGATCTTGGCGACCGAGGACGCCCAGGCAGCGCCGTTGGCGCGGATCCCTGTCGGGTAGAAGGTGCCCGCGATGCTGGTGATGCCGCCATGACCACCGTTGACGAACATCTTGGCGCCGATGACGAAAGCGACGTAGACGGCCGGGCCGAGAACTCCGGTGCCCAGTGTCAGCATGCAGATGACGGCCGCGAGCGGCATCCACAGGATGATGCCCGCCCCCTTGCGGTCGACGAACCGGCTGATGAGCAGCTGCGCGATGGCGCCCGCGACGCTCGCCAGGGCGGCGATGGTGGCGGCCGCGCTCACGCTGAAGCCCATCTGCTCGTTGATCATCGGGGTCCAGAAGACCAGGAAGTAGATCAGCGCCGAGGAGAGGAGGTAGACCAGCCACAGCAGGGGTGTGATGGCGGCGAGGTGGCCGCGGAAGAGCTGGGTGGGGGTGAACCGCTTCCCCGAGTGCGCCTGCTCCTGGGCCTCGGTGGTGAAGCGGGTCCCGGGCTCGATGGACAGGCCCGGCTGGAAGCGGCGCAGGATGCGGGAGATGCGCTCATCGCTGTCGGGGCGGGCCTTCAGCACCAGGAACTTCACCGACTCGGGCACCAGCGGCAGCACCGCGAGAACGGTGAGCAGGGAGCAGACGCCGCCGACGACGAACACCGATCGCCAGCCGTACTCGGGGATCAGCCAGTTGGAGATGGGACCACCGGCGGCGCCGCCGAGCGTGTAGCCGACCATGATGATGGCCACGGCGGTCACCCGGAACCGCTTCGGCGCGTACTCGGCCGCCAGGGCCCAGGTCAGTGGGAGCACCCCGCCGAGGAAAAGCCCGGACACGAACCGCAGAGCGAACAGATGTGCGTAGGTGTCCGCACAGGCGAAACCGAGCATGAAGACGCCGAAACCGGCGACCGAGGCGACGATGGTTGGGCGGCGTCCGATCCGGTCCGCCAGATATCCCATGATCAGCGCACCGATCATGGTGCCGAAGAGGCCGACCGTGCCCAGGGTGCCGAGCTGGGTCCCGGTGAGCCCGAAGTCCTTACGGATGTAGGTGGCGGCGAAGGACAGGATCTGGAAGTCGAAGCCGTCGAGGAAGGTGACCAGACAGCAGACGGCGTACATCAGCAGCCAGTGGCGGCTCGCACGCTGGCGCTCGATGATCGGGGCCAGTTCCACGAGGGGTTGTGTGGCGCTCATGGACGTCTCCTCGTCGTTGAGGCCGGTGACGATGGGAACGCGGGTGACGACCGCAGCTCTGTCAGGGCATGGGACATGAGGGCTCCGGGGGGAGGGGGCTGTGCCGCGAACGCGGCTCTCACCGCGTGCCCCGCACCGTAGACAGCCCGCTTCACCGGAGGGAATGCCCAGGTCAATAGAGCGTTCGACTGGACGGTATCAACGGCGTTTATGCCTCGAGGCAGGCTGCGGCCCGGGCCATCAGGTCACGCAGCCAGCTGTGCGCCGGGTCCTCGTCGTGGCTCGCGTCCCACCAGAGATACTCTTCCAGCGGTTCGAGCGGTACCGGGCAGACGAGTGTGCGCAGCCCGTGCGCGGACGCGAGCGGCGCGGCGAGCCGCTCCGGAACGAGCGCCACCCGCCGCGTTCCGGTGATGAAATCGGGTACGGCCCGGTAGCTCTCCACGCGTACGGCGATCCGTGGCCGGATGCCCAGGGCGGTCAGCTGCCGGGTCGCCGGAGCGGCCGACGGGTAGCCCTCGTCCCGGTGGTAGGGCACCACCCACGGCAGCCGTGCCAGATCCTCGATGCCGAACGACTCGGCCTCGCACAGCGGATTGCCGGCGGACGCGACGCAGACCCACCGGTCGTGGAAGAGCGGCGCCGACTCGACCCCTGGGGTGCGGAAATGGCCCAGCGGCGGAGAGACCATGGCATCGACGAGCCGGATCGCATCGCCCGCGCCACTGCCCAGGGTCTCCCTGATGAGCTGGATGTGGAGCGCCGCGTGCGGCGCCTCGCGGTCGAACAGCCGTGACAGCGTGGGGCCCAGGACCGTCGCCTGGTAGTCGGCCATCAGCAGCGTGAACTCCCGCTCGGTGGTCGCGGGGTCGAACGCTCTGCCGGCCGCGAAGAGCCTTTCGGCGGCCGCGCACACCGTCTCGACCTGCCCGGCCAGCTGCGCGGCGAGCGGCGTCAGGACGTAGGCACCGTGTACCCGGACGAGCAGCTCGTCCCCGAAATGCCGGCGCAGCCGGGACAGCGCGGCGCTGACGGCGGGCTGGGTGACGCCGAGGTTCCGGGCGGCCCGGGTGACGTTCCGCTCGCGCAGCAGCGCTCGCAGCGTCACCAGGAGGTTGAGGTCGAGGTTCGCGAGGTGTGTGGGGCGGGACTGCCGTGGGCTCATGTACTCCGGATTCTGCCGCACGCACGCCGGCTCTTTCCACCCTCCTTTCGGGCCGCCTCGGCCGGCTCCCTGATCTCGGCGACGGCAGCTTCGGTGTCGTCTTCGCCGCCAGCCCCGGCCGCCGTCCCGTCTGCCGCCGGCCTTCGGTCCGCGGCCGCGGTGGCGGGCCGAAGGCGTCCTCACGCGGTGCCGAACAGCTCCGGGCGCTTCGCCGCGAGCGCGATCAGGCCGCCGGCCTCCAGCATGTCGATCAGGAACGGGTCCGCCGGTGAGCCGGTGGCCCGTGCGCCCGTTCTGGTGTTGACCACCTCGCCGGCCGTGAGGTCGACGGAGAGCGCGTCGCCCCGGCTCACCAGGTCCTTGATACCGGGCACCTCGATGGCGGGCAGCCCCACCTCGAAGCAGTTGCGGTAGAAGGTGCGGGCGAAGGACTCGGCGACCACACAGCCGATGCCGGTGCCCTTGAGCGCCTTCGTCGCGATGGCGCGGCCGGACGACTGGCCGAAGTGCCGTCCGGTCACCACGATGTCGCCCGCGGCGACCTGGAGGGGGAACGTCGGGTCGAGGTCCTCCAGCACATGCTGTGCCATGACCTCCACGGGCTCGAACACGTACTGCGGTTTCACGAGCCGGTCCGTCGGGATGTTGTCACCGAACGTCCAGCACTTGCCCTCGAACCTCACCGGGTGCTCCTCTCGGCGATCTCGCCCGCCACGGCCGACGCCGCCACGGTCTGCGCGGACGCCAGGTACATCTCGGCCTGGGTGCTGCCGTTGCGCCCGGGGAAGTTGCGGGCGTGGGTGGAGATCATGGCCTCGCCCGCCGTCATCGCGCCCATGTTGATGGCCTGGTTGGAGCCGGTGCTCGGCGGGAACCACGTGGCGCCGGCCTGGTGCAGCGCGAGCACCAGACCCTCCTGCACGGCCTGCGCGAACACCTCACGGCTCGACGGCACGATGTTGAAACGGGTGTGCGGGTGGACGGTGCGGCCGTGCAGCACCTGAGCGGCCACCCTGATGTCCTCGATCCGGCAGCCGCCGTGGCCGCCGAGCTCCGCGTACTGCACAGGGCGGCCGGCCACGTCCGAGACGGCCTTGGCGTTGCCGACCGTCGGCGGGCAGGCGACCTGGGGCACCACGTCGCTCACGTCGTACCGCAGCACGGTCGCGGCCTCGCCGCTGTCACCGCGCGGCAGGTCGTACGGCAGGCCACCCGGCAGGGTGCGCACGAAAGCCTCGGTGACCTCGTCGGGCTCCACGTAGCTGCTCTTGGCGCCCAGGTCCACGCAGAGCAGCGGGAACAGCCAGCGGTCCCAGAAGCCCAGCTGCTTGACGTAGGGCCCGGTGAACTCCAGCGCCTTGTAGTTCATCGTGCCCTCGCCGATCTCCGCGGTCAGCCACAGGGCGATGTCCCGGGGTGTCGTGCCGGGCCGCACCACCCCCGACAGCTCGATCCGGACGGTCTCTGGCACCCGGAACCACGCCTTGCCGTACGGCAGCACCGTGCCGGCGTGCGAGTCGTTGCCGAGTGCCACGGCGAGGGCGCCGAGCGCGCCGTGCACGGGCGTGTGGCTGTCGGAGCCGACGACGATCATGCCGGGCTTGACGAAGCCGCCGCGCACCGCGGCGTGGTGGAGGTTGCCGTTGCCGCAGTCCAGGAGGTTGATACCGGTGCGGCGGGCCCAGGCGCGGTTGTGGTGGAGCACATCGGCCTGCTGCTCGGTGGGTGGCGAGTAGTGGTGGTCGAAGACCATCAGGGTGCGCTCGGGGTGCGGGATCGGCAGACCGACCTGCTTGTCGTAGACGCCGGAGGTGAGGTAGCCGCTGAGGTCGTGCATCAGCAGCATGTCCACCTCGGCGATGACGATCTCGCCTGGCTCCACGGACGGTTTGCCGCTCGCCCGGGCGAGGATCTTCTCGACCAGGTTCACTTCATCACCTCCGCGGGGTTGGTGATGACGCCGGTGATCGCGGAGACGGCGGCGGTCGCCGGGCTGCCGAGGTAGATGCTCGACTGGTAGCTGCCCATGCGGCCCTGGAAGTTGCGGTTGGCCGTGGACAGGGTGGCCTCGCCATCGGCCATCGCGCCGCCGTTGCCCGCGCAGGCGCCGCAGCCCGCGTTGGTGATCATCGCCCCGGCCTCGATGAGGGTGGCCAGCACGCCGCTCTCGGACGCCTTCGCCATGACCGCGCTGGACGCGGGGGTCACCACCAGGCGCACCCCGTGGGCGATCTTGTGGCCCTTGAGGACGCCGGCCGCGATCTCCAGGTCGTCGTACTTGGCGTTGGCGCAGGAGCCGATGAAGACCTGGTCGAGGCGGGTGCCGCTGACCTCGTCGACGTCCACGACGTTGTCCACGGTGTGCGGGACGGCGATCTTCGGGGTGAGGGAGCTGGCGTCGAGTGTGACCGTCTCGCGGTAGTCGGCTCCCTCGTCGGGCAGCAGCTCCTCGTAGCCGTCGGCGCCGACGCCCGCCTCGTCGGCGAGGTAGGCGCGGGTCGTGGCGTCGGGCGCCACGTAGGCGTTCTTGGCGCCCATCTCCATGGCGAGGTTGCAGAAGGTCATCCGCTCGGACACCGAGCGGGAGCGGACGTAGGAGCCGCCGAACTCGGCCGAGCAGTAGGTGAGCCCGTCGGCGCCGAGGTCGCCGATGAGCTTCAGCATGACGTCCTTGGCGTAGCTGCCCGCCGGGAGCTCGCCCTCGATCTCGACGCGGACCGACTCCGGTACCTTCACCCACAGCTTGCCCGTGACCCAGGCCGCCGTGATCTCACTGAAGCCGACGCCGGTGCCGAACGCGCCGAGCGCGCCGTAGATCGTGGAGTGGGAGTCGGTGCCGATGACGAACTGTCCCGGGCGTATGAGGCCGTTCTCCATCAGCACGATGTGCGCGATGCCCGCGTTGACGTCGTAGAAGTTCTTGATGCCCATACGGTCGGCGAACTCGCGGCACAGCCGGTGGTCGGCGGCCGTCTTGGCGTTCATCGCGGGTGAGATGTGGTCCATCACCATGGCCACGCGGTCGGGGTCGTACAGCGTGTCGACGCCCATGCGCTCCAACGTCCGGATGCAGCGCCAGCTGGCCGTGTGGCTCATGTAGACGTCCGGGTAGGCGTCCACGATCTGTCCGGGGACGAGACCGTTCATGCCGGACGCGCGCTCGATCGCCTTCTGCGCGAACGTCCTGGGTGCGGTGGTGGTCATCGGGCCGCGCCCTCCTGTCCTGTCGTGCTTGGTGCGGAGTCCCGCATGAGATGCGGGATGAGGCCGCCGTCGTCGAGGATGTCCTTGAGGCCCTGCGGGTACGGCGCGAAGTGGAAGGTCCGGCCCGCGACCTCGACCGTGCCGGCGTCGTAGTCCACCCACATGTCGCCCTCGCCGCCGGCAGCCTCAAGCGCCGCGACCGCGTCGGGGCATTCCACGGCGACCAGGCCGGTGTTGATGGCGTTACGGAAGAACACCCGTGAGAACGAGGTGGCGACGACGGCCTGGACGCCCGCGCCGATCAGGCACGTGGCGGCCTGCTCGCGGGCGCTGCCGCAGCCGAAGTTGCGTCCCGCGACGACGATCCTGCTGGCCCGCAGCCGCTGCTGCACCTCGGGGCCGAGCGGCTCGAACGCGTGCTCGGCGAGTTCCGCGGGGTCGATGCTGACGAGGTAGCGGCCCGGGATGATGACGTCGGTGTTGACGCTCTCGCCGAAGGTGATGGTGGGGCCGCCGACGCGATGGCGGCCGGCCGCCGCGTCCGCGGCGGCGTCCTGGGTCGGTGTGCTCATGGTGTGTAGTTCTCCTTTTGTCGTCCGTGGCCGGGCGGCAGGCCCGCCGGGGGGAGGGGGCGGGCCTGCCGGTACGTGGGCACGGATCAGGGGCTGGTCTCCTCCAGGAACCAGTCCGTCGGCACCTCGTTGCCCAGGCCCTCCCGTTCGGCGAGCTCCAGGGCACGTGCGCACACCGCGGCGAACTGCACGCCCATGCCGGTGTTGTTGGCGAACACGGTGATGTCGTCGGGGGAGGTGCGGCCCGGCGCGTCGCCGAGCAGCAGTTCGCCGAGCTCGCGTATGTCGTCCCAGGCGAGCCGGCCGCGCTCGACCGGCCCGAGGATGTCGAACTGCTTGTCGTGGTGCACCTGTTCGCGGGAGAGGACCGTGATCCGGTCGGCCCGGTCGAAGGTCGTGTCGTCCAGCTCACGGCGGGTCGCCGTGCCGTCGGGCGAGGTGATCGCCGTGACGTGGGTGCCCGGGTCGAGCCAGGCGCCGTCGAAGCACGGATCCATCGCGGCCGTGGCGCAGGTGACGATCTGACAGCCCGACACGGCGTCCCTGCGGTCGGAGACCGGAACGATCCTGCGGCCCGTGCGCTCGCTCCACGTCGCCGCGAACCGCTCGCGGTTCTCCGGCGTCGGGCTGTAGACCCGCACCTCCTCGATCCCGGGGCGCACCAGCAGCAGCGTCTCCAGATGCGCCTCGGCCTGCCAGCCCGAACCGAACATCCCGGCCACCGTGGCATCCTCGCGGGACAGCTCGCGGATGCCGAGCGCCGAGGTGGCGCCGACCCGCATCTTCTGCACGAAGCTGTCGTGCAGGATCGCCAGCGGCTCCAGTGTGGTGAGGCTGTAGAGCGTGACCAGGCCGACGTACCGCTTGCCGGGGGCCGCCGGGATCAGCCGGCGGCGCTGCACGCCACTCGGCAGGGTCTCGACGCCCGCCATGTCGGAGGTGATCCGCAGGGCCCACACGCCGCTGGAGACGTTGCCGCCCTCCTGCGACTTGAAGCGGAAGCCGAAGCCGGGCCAGCGGTCGTCCTTGACCGGGAAGTACGTGTGGTTGCGGGGGCGGTTGGCGCCCTGGCCGCGGGACAGCTCCCGGTAGGCGGTGGAGAGCGTGTCGAGGCACTCCTCGGCGGTCAGCACCTTCTGGATGTCGTCGTTGGACAGGATTCTCACTTCGCGGCCTCCTCGTGCGTGCCGGTCAGGTTCTGCGCGCCGTCCTCGGTGACGAGCACGGTGTCGGCGAGCGCCGCGTAGTCGCCCGTGGCGAAGAGCACGTCGACGGTGACGGCGACGACGGCCCCGGCGGGCAGCGGGTCCGAGGCGGCGCGCCTGCGGTACTCGCCGGCCGACGCGAGGTCGGTCTGGTTGACCCAGCGCACCTGTGCGTCGGTGCCCTCCGGCAGCTTCGCGAGCGCGGGGGCCGCGGCCGCGGCGAGCGTCTCGCCCGTGGCGCCGGCCCGGGCGGCGCCCACGGCGGCGTCCAGCGCGGCGCGCAGCGTGCCGCCCCAGGCGCTGTGCTCGGCGCCCGCGAGGCGCGCGGCGTGCAGCCAGCCGGTCCGGTACTGGCCGGTGACCTGGACGCCCACCACGCCGTCCGGCGCCTGAGTGGTGTTGGTCTGGACGTCGAGGAACCCCGCGCCGCGTACGATCCGCTCGACCGCGGCCGTGCGGACGAACGGCGTCAGGCCCGCGGCGCACGCCTCACGCGCCGCCCGTCCGACGACCTCCGCGCCGGTGCGCAGCAGTGCCAGCTCGTGTTCGGACACCACGGCGCGCCGGTCGCCGACCAGGCCCGGCAGCTCCCGCACCTGCCAGCCCGGCAGGGCGGCGCGGACCTCGTCCACGATCGCCGCGGGCCAGCGCGCCGCGTCGGCCAGGCCCACCGTTCCCGCGGGCCACTCGCCGAGCAGCTTCGTGACGAGCGCGCCGAAGCTACGGCCGCTCTCGATGCGCTCGACGGTGGAGATCCGCCGCATCCAGGGGTGGACGCGGGGCGACAGCTTCGTGAGGAAGACCGTCTCGCCGGAGGCGGGCACGACGAGCATGCCCTCGTTCCAGTAGATGCAGAGGTTGGTCAGGTGGGCGATGTCGTCGGAGGCGAAGACGTCGCCGTACACCAGCGCCACGTCGACGCCCTGGGCGGCGAGGTCGGCCTGAACGGCGGCCGTGCGCGCCTGCCACTCGTCGGCCGGCACCTCGGCCGGGTCGAGCACCACGAGTCCGCGCTTCACGCCGACATTCCCTTCTCGCTGTGGAACAGCTTGCGTTCGGTCGAGATCAGCGCTTCGCAGCCGTCCGCCGTCACCCGCACCGGGTCGCCGAGCACGTGGTAGCCGGCCAGCGGGGTGAAGGTGTTGGGGTGGATGATGAAGACCGCGTTCTCGGGCAGGACGGTCTCGTTGCCCTCGATGATCGGAGTCTCGTCCAGATGCAGACCGTGACCGTGGCCGCGGACCCGGGTGTACTGGCTCGTGCAGTACTCGCCGTAGCCGTGCGCGCGGAAGACATCGTTCTGCGCCTTGGCCACGTCGTGCGCGGTGACGCCGGGGCGCACGGCCGACATGCCGGCCTCCACGGCCTCGTTGAACAGGTCGAACGAGCGGTACTGGCCCTCGCTCGGCTTCCCGACGACGGCGGAGCGGCAGATCTGGAGCCAGTAGCCGTCCATCTGCGGGGTCAGCTCGGTGCGGACCATGTCGCCGGCCTGAAGGACCCGCGGCGTCGGCGCCGTCATGCCGCGCACCTCGTCCTTGCCGGAGGCGATCAGCATGAAGTTGTCCTCGGCGCCCAGTTCCTTGATCCGGGCCTCGACCTCGGCGACGATCCGGTACTCGGGCAGGCCCGGCTCCAGCACGTCGACGAACGCGTCCCAGCCGGCGGCGCATACGGCGGCGCTGCGCCGCATCCGCGCCAGCTCCCAGTCGCTCTTGACCATGCGCACCCCGTCCAGCAGGGACGTGGCCGAGACGAACTCGGTGCCGGGCAGCACGGTGCGCAGCGCTTCCGCGAGCATCGCGGGCAGCAGTTCGTAGTGGGCGACGCCGATGCGCCGTGGCCGCAGGTCGCGCAGCCGATCGGTGAGCGGCGCCGGGTCCCAGACATCGAGGATGTCCGCGCTGTCGACCCAGCCCCTGCGGCTCAGTTCCGGCAGGTCGCTGCGGCGGGTGGAGAAGGCGGCGACCTCACCGGACGCGGGGAAGAGCACGAAGGACGAACTGCCGGTGACGCGTGCGTCGGCGAAATAGCGCACGTTCTCCCGGCGCCAGCCGGGGCCGTACGCGAGAACGGCGTCGAGCCCGTTCTCCGCCATGGCCGCACGCACTTTGCCGTGTCGCAGTGTGCGTTCCGCGGCGTCGGCTTCAGGGCCGTCGGATGCGGTGGCCGATGCGGATGTCGCTGCATCGCTGACCGTGGTCATTCTTCACCTGCCTGTTTCTTGGTCGTACTGTGCGGTGAATCCGGTGACGGGATTTAGGGAAGAGGGGGAGGCCGCGGCGCCGACGAGGTTTTCACCGACGCCGTGCGCCCGGTCCGGCTCCAGAAATGCGGCGATCTGCTCGATCGTCTTTCCCTTGGTTTCGAAGATGGCGACGAGGCCGGAAATCCCGGCCAGCAGGGAGATCACCGCGAAGAGAACGAAAAAGATGTAACTGGAGGAGTGCAGAGCGAGGACCCAGCCGATGACGGTGGGAATGACGAGCCCGCCGGCTTTCTGCCATGCGGCCGCCCAGCCGAGCCCGGTGGCCCTGTTGAAGGTCGGATAGAGCTCGCTCGCGTAGACGAAGAGCGTACTGCCCGCTATTCCACTGCCGAAGAACGTCGCGACACAGCCGATCACGATGACGGGCAGCGTGGTGGACACGGCGCCCCACCACAGGCAGAGAAGACCGCTGAGCAACAGCCCACAGACAATGGTCGAACGGCGCCCCACACGTTTGGCCACATATCCGGCGAGCAGCGCGCCCAGCACACCGGCCGCGGTGATGATCCCCGTGTAGGCGAGGCTGCCGATGAGCCCGATTCCCTTCTTCTCCAGAATGGAAGGAAGCCAGGTGGAAAGGCCGTAGAGGAAGGCTCCGGCGCACAGTTCCATGAACCAGAGCGAGACCGTGAATTTCAGATAGCGGCCCGTGAGGAGTTTCCGTACGGAGCCGGCCGTGTGCTGCTCTGGCGGGGTTTGCGCAGGTGCGAACGCGACGTTCGCGGCGGTGTCCGCGGGCCGGGCCGCCGACGGCGCCGGCCGCGCGGTCGACAGGGCGGCGACCACTCGCTGTGCCTCCGCATGACGCTGCTTGCGCAGCAGATAGCGCACTGACTCCGGCAGGACGGCCAGCATCACGACGCTGACGACGACGGGCGCGATCCCGATGTAGAACATCGAGCGCCAGCCGAACGTGGGCACGACGGCCGTGCCGACGAGCGCGGACACCGGCAGCCCCACGAGCCAGGCCGCCGTGGCGGTCGTGACCAGCGGCGCACGGTGCCGCGACGGTACGAACTCCGTGATGTACGGCAGTACGACCGCGATCTCGGCGCCGAGCCCGATGCCCTGGCAGAACCGTGCCGTCATCAGTGACGGATAGCTCCACGACAGGGCCGCGAGCACGGAGAAACCGGCGAAGATCAGCAGGCAGACGGCGAGGGGGAACTTCCGGCCCAGCCGGTCGGAGACGATTCCCGCGATCGCCGCGCCGACCAGCATGCCGAGGAAGAGCGCCGAACTGAGGTAGCCCGCCTGTTTGCTGGTGATGTGGTAGGTGGCGATGACTCCCGGCAGGACGACGCCCGTCGTGTTGATGACGAAACCGTCGAGGAAATGCCCGGCGAGTGCGGTTCCATAGATGACTCCGTGCCGTTTGGTGAAAGCGGAGTCATCCAATGCGGTGAGAAGTTCCGACGAGCCGTGCTCGGTTTTCTGTCGGCTGCCGGTCGGGTATGCGTCGGTCACGAACGATGCCACCTCCTTGTGGCTTACGCCCCCTTGATCAGCGGTCGTCAAGGTCCCCCTGGACGTCGGTGAACAACTGTTGAAGGGCCGGCAGAATCTGGTCTTGGAGCTCCTGCGGCATACGCGTGGTGAGTTCAGAGGTGAACTTCGCCAGCGCCCGGTTTCCTGCGTCGAGGGCAGCGGCACCCTCGACGGTGAGCGCGAGTTGCATCGTGCGACGGCTGCTCTCGGAGGTCTTCCGGGTCAGCAGTCCCTGCTGGACGAGTTTGTCGACGCTCTGCGACATGGTGGAGAGATTCCTACGCGCCAGTTTCGACAGCGAAGTGAGTGACGTATTTCCCGCGTCGACCCTGGAGAGGATGCGGTACTGCCGGATCGTGAGGGGTTGTCCGAGCCCGGCGAGAATCTCCGTCTGTAGTCGGGTGAGGCGCCCGCCGAGTGCCAGAAGAACCTCTCCGAGAGTGGCGATGGGCTCCGGAACAGGCCCAAGGGAATCGTGATCCACCATCAGTTAGGTCTCCGTACTATCCGGTGCCCGAAGTGTTGTTGTGCGAGGAAGCTACATCCGCCCGGGCGGATGGGACAAGGGGTCGTTCCGAAGAAATTCCGCGGACGCGGATCCGAAAGTTCCCGGTGCGGGGAAAGGGACGTCACCGAGTGCTGTACATCTGTGACCTCGGTGCTCGTGGGCGCCGGCCCTCACCGGGCGCGCCCTGCGCGTCCTGGGGGCGCTCACGGCCGACGCCCCGCGGCGCCGATCGGACGGGGGGTGTGGCCGGTCGGCCGACGCGGAGTGTGCCCAGCGTCGTTTCGACCAGGGCACCGGGGTGTGAGGGGAACGATGATGGGTCAGCGATGGACACCGGGAGCGCATGCCGAGGGCGCGGCCGTGGCCGGGGCGACCGCGGAGTTGGAGCCGGACGTCATGGACCTGCTCGTGGAGACGCTGCGCCGGGCGGTCAAGAGCGAGCTGTCGGCCGTAGGCCGTAGGCCGTAGGGGCGGACACCCTGCTGGGGGAGCTCGCGTTGGGGGACACGGACGCCGGTGCGGCGATCACTCCGGAATGCGGAAGGCCGGTGCGCTCAGCGGCATGATCCGTGACCGGGCCGGGCCGGCCGCGGTTGGGTGAGCGACGACGAGGTGGACGGGGTGCCGGTCGCGGCCGGGACGCCGAGGCCGCGCTGAGCAGGATCGAAGAGCTGACCCTTGCCGAACGGGATGTCCTGCGGTTGCTCGGCACGGGCCTGTCCAACGCGGAGATCGCCGGTCAGCTGTATCTGAGTGCCGGGACGGTCAAGGCGCACATCAGCCGGACCCTCACCCGCACCGGCTGCGCCAACCGTGTGCAGGCCGCCGTACTCGCCCACGACGTAGGGCTGCTCAACGACCGTTGAGCAGCCCTCTGTGGGCCTGTCACCGGCCACCGTCACCCGGCTGACCACCCAGTGGCAGGCCGACCACAAGACGTTCAGCGAGCGCGACCTGTCCGCCACGGACTACGTCTACGTCTGGGCCGACCGGATTCACCTGCGGATACGCCTGAAGGCGGCGAAGGCCGCGGTCCTGGTCGTCATGGGCGTGCGCGCGGACGGCACCAAGGAGCTGATCGCGATGGCCGACGGCTACCGCGAGTCCTCGGAGTCCTGGGCGAGCCTGATGCGGGACTGCCAGCGGCGCGGCATGCGCGCTCCCGTCCTCGCCGTCGGCGACGGCGCCCTCGGCTTCTGGCACGCGCTGAACGAGGTCTTCCCCGAAACCCGCCACCAAAGATGCTGGGTTCACAAAACGGCCAACTGCCTCGACAGCCTCCCGAAGTCGGCCCAGCCCGCGGCGAAGAAGGCCATCCAGGACATCTACAACGCCGAGGACAAGGAGCACGCGGCCGCCGCGGTCAAGGCGTTCGCCAAGCAGTACGGGGCAAAATTCCCCAAGGCCGTCAAGAAGATCGTCGATCATGAGGCCGAGCTGCTGGCGTTCTACGACTTCCCCGCCGAGCACTGGATCCATCTGCGGACCACGAACCCGATCGAGTCAACCTTCGCGACCGTGCGGCTGCGGACGAAGGTCACCAAGGGTGCCGGCTCCCGCGCGGCCGCCCTGGCCATGGTCTTCAAGCTCGTCGAGTCCGCCCAGCAGCGGTGGCGGGCCCTGAACGCACCCCACCTCGTCACCCTCGTCCGCGCTGGAGTCCGCTTCGAACGAGGTCACCTCGTCGACCGTCCCCAGGCAGCCTGAGCGACCTCAACTGATCCGGACAATTGCCCCGACTGCTCCTCGTTGTGCTCCGGTGGTGGGCGTCGGGCATGGTGCAGTTGGCCGTTTTGGGCCTCGGGGCGGTGATGTTCGCATGGTTTGCTGATCGTGAGTAGCGGCTCCTGCAAGCAGGTCCCAGGCTGGCCGGCAGTGACCGAATCTCGCCGTGGCGGTTGAATCAAAGGGGTATCCCTGCGACGGGATGTCAGAGGATGAGCGTCAGCGAGATTCGCGCGTAGTCACGGGGGTGGATGTGGAGGCTTCGGAACTTGCGGTCATGGCAGTGGGGGTGGTTGTCGCTGCTGCCACTGGGGCAGCAACTGCTGTCGGAGAGGGAGCTGGGGCGGCGGTCACCGAACTGGTGCGCACCCGTCTCGCAGGCACGGAGCGGGGACGTACGACCCTGGAAGAGCTCGATGCCGGCAGAAGCCCGGCAGCACGATCTGATGCGCAAGACGTGCTGCGAGACGAGATCGAGGCGGATCCGGAGCTGAGACGGCAGCTGGAAATACACCTGTCCGCTCCGTCCACGCATACCGAGAACAGTGTGGTGATCACGGGCAGCCGGTTGTCGCGCAGCCCTATTTCCCTCGGCCCCCTGACCATCAACAACACACCCAGTGCCCGCGCCTTCCTGGTCGCGGCAACGGCCCTGCTGCTGGCCCTCGTCGCACTTGGTGTCTACGGCGGGGTGCATCTCCTCACTCCCAATGACTCCTCCCGCAGCTCCCAGCAGTCAGAAACGAGCGACGCCCAATCGGGCGCACTCAGCGGCAACGAGGGGAGCAGTGGCACTACTTCGCCCAGCGAATCAGGCGGGGCCGACCGCAAGAACACCGCGCTCAACGAGGCGGCAGTGGTTGAAGTGACCCTCCCCGAGTCCGAAAGTCTGCCCTCTGGCTGGGAGGCGACGCAGGACAAAGAGATCAATGCGGGCGTGCCCAGCGACTGCAGTTCGGCATGTACGGGGGCTTTGTACACCGGCACCGTCCCATTTGAGAATACAGACTCAGGAGAGGCAGCCTTCTTCTACATCCAGGCTTACGACACCGCCGACCACGCCGCCCGACGCTTCGCTGACGTCCGAGCGGACAAAGACGAACACTCCGACGGCCTCGAGCCGGTGTCGCTGCAGCCCATGGGCGACAAGAGCGTCGCCTATCGGGCAAAGATCGTCAATGCCGAGAAGGCTGAGGCGGGCGTGCTCGTGGGCACTGTCGTCACCTGGGTCACCTATCGAACGGCGGATAGTTCCCTCGACGCCGCTGCGCTTTCCTCCCTCGCCCAGATGCTGGCCGAGCGGGCCCAGCAGGCCCAGGACGGGACGATCCCTCCCGTCGCCAGAGCAGAGTTCTGACCGACTGAAGCCGAAGGCCCGATCGTGGGGTAGTGCAGGCCGCCTGGGCCTCGGGGCGTTCGGCCTGTCCCCGTTCGAAGCGGGCTCCGGCGCGGACGGGACGATGAGGCATGGCGACCTGTACTTGTACTACCCCACGATCCACAGGTCTTGACTATTACTCGGACGGCTCCGGTCTCGACACCGTACGCGGGCCCGACATCGCCCTGCGGCTCGGCGGAACAGACGGCTACGCACTGCACGGCAGCAGCTCCATGCCCGAGATCAGCCGCGAGTACTGGACCTGGTGGCCGCTACCCACGGTCCGCACCATCAATGCCCGGACGACTTCGTGTTGTTCACCGGAACGCTGTTCGCTCCTACCGAGGACACCGGCAGGCACCCGGCGCGGGCTTCACCCACGAGTACGGCGACATCGTGCGGATCTCCAGCCCGCGGCTCGGCGCTCTTGGTCAACACCGTCGTTCCCAGCGAGCAGGCCACGCCATGGACGTTCGGCGTACGAGCGCTGATGCGCAACCTCGCCGGCGCAGCGTGCTGTGAGATGGCCACATGCCAGACCGCGCGGTCCCGTGTGCGCAGTGCTGCCGCTGCTGCGACGCGCGCTGCGCACGCCCGGCTCATGCCCGGACCACCGGCTCCTGCCCGAACGTGGCGTGCAAGCGCCGCGTGTGATCCACGTGGCGCTCGGCTCCGGTCAACCTGACCCTGGCCGTCAGGCGCGGATCCGCGCTGGAGGCGGCCAACCGCATCTCCAGCTCGCCCGGTTCGACGACGCGCCGGCCGTCGCGTCCGGTGAAGGAAGCGACGTCCGCCGGGACCGTGACACGGACGCGGCGGGCCTCGCCCGGCTTCAGCGCGACGCGGGTGTAGCCGACGAGGCGCTGGACCGGCTGGACGACGGAGGCGACCGGGTCATGCAGATACAGCTGGACGACCTCGGTTCCGGACCGCCGGCCCGAGTTGCGGACGGAGAAGGTGAGGGTGAACTCGCCGTCCGTCGCAATCTCCTGGACGTCCACGGTCAGGTCCGCCCAGTCGAACCGCGTATAGGACAGGCCGTGGCCGAAGGCGAACGCGGGGGTCGGGTCGATGTTGGACACCTCGCTGGCGTGCGCGAGCCGCGCCCCGAGGTACGTGGTCGGCTGGGAGCCCGGCCCGCGCGGCACGCTGACCGGGAGACGTCCGGAGGGATTGACACGGCCGCTGAGCACCCCGGCGACCGCGTGCGTGCCCTCCTCCCCCGGGAAGAAGGACTGCACGATCGCGGCCGACTCCTCCACGGCGCGGCCGAGGGCGTACGGCCGTCCCGCGAGCAGCACGGTGACCACGGGAGTCTCCAGGTCAAGCAGGGTGGCGAGCAGGTGCTGCTGCGCACCGGGCAGCGCCAGCGCCTCGGCGTCGCATCCCTCGCCGCTGGTGCCCCGCCCGAAGAGCCCGGCGCGGTCGCCGAGCACCACCACGGCGACGTCGGCCTCGCGTGCCACCTGGGCGGCCACACGGATGCCGGAGAGATCTCCGTCGTCGATTCCGGTGCCGCGGGCGAACGTGATCTTGGCGTCGGGGAACTCGGCGGCGAGAGTGTCGCGCAGCGTGGGCAGCTCGATGCCGAGCGGGGTCCCGGGGTGGCGGACGCCGATGTGCTGGGGGAAGGAGTAGCAGCCCAGTACGGCGGTGGGCTCGGCGGCGTTGGGACCGAGCAGGGCGATGCGGCGCGGCCCCGCGAGCGGCAGGGCGCCGTCATTGCTCAGCAGCACGACCGCTTCCTCGGCGACCGTGCGGGCCAGCGCTCGGTTCTCCGGACCGTCCAAGTCGATCCGGCCGCGCAGGGCGGCCGGGTCGTCCAGGTCGGCCCCGCCGAGCGCGGCCGGTACGGGGTTCCAGTCCGGGTCGAGCAGGCCGAGCATCGCCTTCTGCGTGAGTACCCGGCGCAGGGCGCGATCGACCAACGTCTCCGGTATGCGGCCGTCGGCGACAGCCGCGGCCAGGGGCGCGCCGTACGTCTTGACGTTGGGCAGTTCGACGTCGATGCCCGCGTGCAGCGCCGTGCCGGCGGCGCCGGCCCAGTCGGCTGCGATGCCGTGCAGGGTTTTCAGGAAGGCGATGGCGAAGTAGTCGGCAACGACTGTACCGTCGAAGCCCCACGTGTCGCGCAGTAGCCCGGTGAGCAGATCCTCGTCGGCCGCGGAGGGCATGCCGTCGGTGTCGGTGTAGGCGTTCATCACCGACCGGGCGCCGCCTTCACGGATCGCCATCTCGAAGGGAGGCAGCAGAACGTCGGCGCGTTCACGCGGGCCCACGGAGGAAGGCGCGAGGTTACGACCGGCGCGGGAGGCCGAGTAGCCGACGAAGTGCTTGAGGGTGGCGACGATCCCGGCGGACTCAAGGCCCTGCACGTATGCCGTCCCGATGGTGCCGACGAGGTACGGGTCCTCGCCGATGGTCTCCTCGACCCGGCCCCAGCGGGCGTCTCGCACAACATCCAGGACGGGTGCGAGTCCCTGGTGGATGCCGACGGCACGCATGTCGCGGCCGATGGCGGCGGCCATGCGCCGCACCGTGTCCGGGTCGAAGGTGGCGCCCCAGGACAGCGGAACGGGATAGGCCGTCGCCCCCCAGGCGGCGAAGCCGGCCAGACACTCGTCATGCGCGATAGCGGGGATGCCGAACCGGTTCGTGGCGGCGATACGGATCTGGGTGCGGGCCAGGGAGAGCGCACCCAGGGCGGGGTCGACGGGGACTGTGCCGAAGGGCCGGGTCAGCTGGCCCAGTCCGGTGGGCAGGAGTGCTTCGAGATCGACGGCCTCCTCCATGTCGTGCTGATGAGGGGCCACTTCACCGCCCTGGTCGGAGGCGCCCACCCACACTCCGTACAGCTGGGCGGTCTTCTCCTGAAGGGTCATCGCGTCGATCAGGGCGTCGACCCTGGCGGTGACGGAAACGGTGGGGTCGTTCCAGAGGGAAATTTCGGGGGTGTTCTCTACGGCCACGTTGGCGTTCACTTTCCTCCCCCGCCCATCAGACCCTTGACCGGGGCGCGACGGGCGAACAGGTAGACGAGCAGTGCTCGGGACGTGCGAGCAACGGCCGCGGGGAGCCTGGCTTGCCTCGTCTCACCGCGTCCCGTCGGAATTCGATCCTGGAGCTCACAGAACGTCTCGGACCACAGGCCGGCCATCGGCCACAGCGTCGGCGTCGGTTCGGAGTCGGTCAACGGCTGAATCCGGCGGTCAGACCGCTCAGCAGCTGGCGGCGGCCGAACGCGTACAGGACCAGGACGGGCAGTGTGGTGAGGACGACGGCGGCGAGAACGGCAGGGACATTGACCCCGTACTGGCCCTGGAAGGTCCACAGTGCGAGCGGCAGGGTCCGGCGGTCAGGGCTCTGAGTGAGGACCAGCGGCAGCAGGAATCCGTTCCAGATGGTCAGTGCGTTGAAGATGGTCACGGTGAGGATGGCCGGTCGGGTGAGCGGTGCCGCCAGCCGCCACAGTGCCGTCCATTCGGTGGCGCCGTCGACCCGCATCGAGTCGAACAGTTCTTTGGGCACATCGCGGATGAAGTTGGCGAGCACCAGCACCGACAGCGGGATGGCGAAGGCGATCGACGGGAGGATCAGGGCCAGCAGACTGTCGTACAGACGCAGTCTGATGATGATCAGGTAGACCGGGATCACCGTCGCCTGCAGCGGGATGGCCAGACCCGTGAGGAACAGCCCGTTCATCGCCCGCAGGACCCGCATGCGCCAACCACGCACGATCGCGTAGGCGGCCATGAAGGAGAACACAACCGCCGGCACCACGGCGCCGGCAGTGACCACGACGCTGTTCACGAAGTAGCGAAGGAAGTCGGACTCGATGACCAGCCGGTAGTTGTCCAGTGTGGGGTCGCCCGAAGGCACCAGCGGGTTGCTCGCGTAATATCGGCTCCGGGCCTTGAGGCTGGTGATGAGGGTCCAGTACAGGGGTACGGCGACGACGACGAGCCAGAGCCATCCGGCCAGGCCGCCGGGCCAGTTGCGCCGACGGGCCGCCTGACGGGAGTGGCGTTGCCGCTCGCGGTGGGTGGCCTTCCGCGGTCGTCGCGGCTCGGTCAGCGTGGCGGACATGTCAGGCCCCCTCGAGTTGGCTCGCACCGGCGTCCCGGCCCCCGAGCCGGCGCAGCAGCAGGGCGAGGGCCAGACCCACCAGGACCAGGATGACCGCGATGGCGCTGGCCGGTCCCATCAGGCTGGCCTGGAACCCCCGCTTGTACATGTCCAGTGCGAGGACCCGGGTGGCGTCTCCGGGGCCGCCCTCGGTCAGGACGAAGATGAGGTCGAAGAAGGTCAGCGACCCGACCACCATCAGCGTGGACGAGGTGATGATGGTGTATTTCAGCTGAGGCAGCGTGATGCTGAAGAACTGCCGGATCCGCCCGGCTCCGTCCAACTGCGCGGCCTCGTAAAGGGAGTTCGGAATCTGCTGGACACCACCCTGGTAGATCAGTGAGTGGAACGGGATGAACTGCCAGGAGACGACGAAGATGACGACCCCGAACGCGAGTCCGGGTCGTCCCAGCCAGTCCTGGCTGAGCACCTGGATCTTCAGCCCGGCACCGAGCCCGAAGTTGGGGTCCAGCAGGGCCTTGTACGCGATGGCGATCGCCGCGGAGCTGAGCATCGTCGGGATGAAGTACACCACGCCCAGCACCGCACGGTAGCGCTGGCGGCCGGCCAGGAACGTGCCGAGCAGAATGCTCAGCGGGGTCTGAACGGCCCAGGACACGGCCATCACCAGGAACGTCACCCAGAGGGCGTGCGGCAGCCCGGGGTTGGTGAGCACCGCACGCCAACTGGTCAGCCCCGAGGGGTGGATGGCACCGATCCCGTCCCAGGTGGTGAAACTCAGCGCGAGGACACCGACAAGCGGAATCACGGCGAAGCCGACGAAGATCACTAGCGCCGGCGTTGCCAGCCACGGCAGGATGCTGCGCGGTTGGCGACGCGGCGGGTGGCCGGTGAGTGAGCTCATTTGCCGGTGACCGCGTTGAGGTCGCGGGCGAACCGCTCCGGTGAGATGGACAGTTGGAACAACTTGACGATGTTGTCCAGCAGGGTCTCGGCGGCCGTCGGACTGAGCGCTTGGTCCCAGGACTGGCCGAACGCCTTGGCCTTGCTGGCGATGTCGTAGGTGAACTGCAGGAAATCGGCGCTCTTGGAGTCGGCCAGCAGGTTCTCCGTGCCCAGCCGGATCGGAACGGACCCGTTGTCGATCCACTTCTTCGCCTCGTCGTCCTGGAGGACGCCTGTGGCGAGGAAGTCCTTGGCGATCTTCTTCTGCTCGGCGCTGGCCTTCGAGGAGATGGACAGGTACTGGGCGGGGTTGCCGACGGTGTTGCTCAGATCGCCCTTGCCACCTTCAACGGGCGGGAAGGTCATGTAGCCCAGCGCGCCGCTGGAGACGAAGTCCCCACCGTCGGCCTGCTGGATGCCGTACGACCAGGCGCCGTGCAGCATCATCGCGGCCTTGCCGGTGTACAGCAGCGCCTGGTCGGCGTTGGAGTCCGCGGTGATCGAGGAGAAGCCCTTGATGAACCCGTGGGCTTTGACCAGCTCCTGCACCTTGTTCAGCGCGGTGATGGCGTGCGGGTTGGACCAGGCGTTCTTCTCGCCCTCGATGATGGCCTGGAACACCTCCGGGCCGCCGATGCGGTCGAACAGGAACTCCAGCCACATCATGTTCGTCCACCGGGACTGGCCACCGAGGGAGAACGGCGCTATTCCCTTGGCGTTGAACTTGGGCACCAGCGCCATGATGTCATCCCAGGACTTCGGTGGTTTCACGCCGACCTGGTCGAAGACCTTTCTGTTGTAGTAGAGGATGATCGGCTGCACGGTCTCGCACGGCATCGCGTAGATCTTGCCGTCGACGGTTGCCGCGGCGAACGAGGACGGGAACAGCCGCTTCTTGACCTCGGAGTGCTCGTCGAACCACGAGGTGAGGTCCTCGACCTGGCCCGCTTTCACGTAGGTGCGCAGCGTCCCGCCTCCCCAGCCCCAGATGAGGGTGGGCGCCTGCCCGGCACCGATGGCGGTCTTGATCTTCGTCTTGTACGCGTCGTTCTGGAAGGTGGTGTCTTTGATCTGCTCCTTGGGGTGGGCCTTGTTGAACGCGTCCACCGCGCCGGCTCTGACGCCTTCCTGCGGCTGGCCGTTCAGGTACCAGTACGTGGCCCCACCGCCGCTCTTGCTGGGGCCGGACGAGCCGCAGGCCGCCAGCGCAGCGGAGACCGGCACGCCGGCGGCCAGGCCGAGGAGGGTACGTCGGGAGAGAGGGATCGCCATGTCTTTGTCTCCGCACTCGAGAGCCACCGGCTTCTTGCGAGCCATAGTGAAAACTTTTCGAAATAGCCTTCTTCGAGCTCCGTTTCGTGCAAATTAGGTTTCGGACTGATGCCCTGTCAAGGCACCTGCAGGCACGTTGTCGGGCAGCAGCCAGCTGCGTAGTACCGGGGCGGGAGCGGCCCTTGAGAAACCTCGACAGTGACCGAAACATTTTCGATAGAGGCTGGTTGAGGGCCGGGGGGGGTGATACGAGGGCTACGGCTGACACCCTGTCGGTGCAGGCCATGCCGCCCCGGTCGGCCGGTTTCGGCCCACCGGCAAACCGCGGGTGCAGATCCCCCGCCGTCCGGGGGGTCGGCCCGGACAGTCCGGCAGTTGGCCCGCTTTGCCCAGGTACGGCTGGAGCCGGGCGCAAGCGCACGCGTACGGGTCGGCGTGCATGCCGATCAGACCCCGTTCACCGGACGCGAGCTCACGCAGATCGTCGGACGTGCCGAGGTCGAGGGGCTCGTCGGCACCTCCCCGGACGGGCTCGGTGCCGGGCTGCCGTAGAGTTGACCGGTTCCACCCGCGGTGCCGACCCGACCGGCGGCTCTCCACACCGGTGGACGTACATCTGGGAGGAACCGATGCGACCGAACACCAGGCGCACCACTTTGGCGGACATCGCCCAAGCGGCTGGGGTCTCCGTCGCAACCGTGTCCAAAGTGGTCAACGGTCGCGGTGACGTGGCGCCGCAGACCCGCGCCCGGGTGCAGGAACTGCTGCATCAGCACCAGTACCTCGCGCCCGTGTTCCGCCACACCGACGCCGTCGAAAGCCCGACCATCGAGGTGCAGTTCAAGGGCGGCCTCAAGTCGTACGTGGCCGAGACCCTGGAAGGCATCATCGACTCCGCCGCCGGATTGGGGGCCTCGGTGGTGATCGGTAAGGCGTCCCGCGCCCCACACTGGGCGCGGGACCTGGTCTCAGCCGGGCGCCGCGCCGTCATCGCGGTCACCAGCGTGTACACCACAGCGCACCTGAACGAACTGGCCCGGGCCGGGCTGCCGCTGGTCGTGCTGGACCCACTGCACCTGCCGGACAGCCGGGTCAACAGCGTCGGGGCGACCAACTTCGCCGGCGGCCTGGCCGCGACCCAGCACCTGCTCTCCCTGGGCCACCGCCGCGTCGCCTATCTCGGCGGACCGACCATGGCCGTATGCAACCAGGCACGCATGCACGGCTACCGTGCCGCCATGGAGGCGGAGGGAGCGCAGGTACCCGACGCCTACGTCCACTCCGGAGAATTCACGTACGAGACCGGGTTGCTCGGCGCCACGGCGCTCCTGGACCTGCGAGAGTCACCGACGGCGATCTTCGCAGGCAACGACGAGATCGCCCTCGGCGTCATCGAGACCGCCCGCGCCCGAGGGTTGCGCATCCCCGAAGACCTGAGCGTGGTCGGCTTCGACGACACGAGCCTCGCCCAGATGGCCTCACCGCCACTGACCACGGTGCGCCAGCCACTACGGGAGATGGGCGGTGCCGCCCTGCGCACCGCCCTCCGACTGGCCAACGGCGAAAAGGTCGAGTCCCATCACATCGAACTCGCCACCGAACTCGTGGTACGCGCCTCAACGGCGCCGCCCCGCGAAGAGACTTCGGCGCGTAGATAATCGCAGGTGAGAGCTCTTCGGGCAGGATTGGCGAACCGGTCTGAGACATCTGTCGGGCGGGTCGCCGTGAGCGGGTCATGGATTTCCGCCGACCGGAGAGCGCAGGCAGTGACTTCACCTTGCTCTCGGCCTGGGGGTCCGCGGTGGCCGCCGTCGTCCAGGCCGCGGGGCCGACACTCGCGGGGGCCACCGGATATCCGACGGCCATCGCAGTGGCCGCAGTGATGATCGCCTTCGCGGGACCTCCCCCTCATCCACTGGAGGCGCGCTCAACCATGAACTGGACGGCCCTCAGCGGGGATCCGGCCGAGACGGGGCGGTCGGAACTGCCGACGAGGGGGATGTCGTGGCCACGGGGCGATGCCTCTTGAGGAGATTGACGCCCGGAGCCGACCGTGACCCGCAGCCCCTCTACGCGGCGACGCGCCCCCGCACGAACACCTTCGCCCTCTCGGTCACCCGGCGCCCCAGGTGTCCGGCCGTGGCCACATCGGCCTTGTGCACGGCTTCCGGGCCCTCGTCGCTGTTGGTCCGGGCGGCCGCGCCCGCGAAGAAGCCGAGGCGGTTGAGGTCGTTCTCGGAACCCGTGCTGCTGTTCCAGCCGGGGTGCAGGCCGAGGTTGACCCAGTGCATGCCGTGCTGGCCGGCGAGGATCTGGAAGAACTGCAGGGTGTGCAGCTTGTCGCCACTCTTCGAGGCGGAGTTGGTGAACCCGGCCGCCAGCTTGTCCTTCCAGGCCGGCTGGAACCAGCGCTTGGAAGACTCCTCGGCGAACACATGAAAGGCCCCGGACGCGGTGCCCATGTACGTAGGCGAACCGAAGACGATCGCGTCGGAGCGGTCCAGCGTCTCCCACTGCTCGTCGGTGATCTCGTCCACCTTGATCAGGCGCACCTCGGCGCCGGCCTCGGCGGCACCGGCACGGACGGCCTCGGCGATCACGGCGGTGTGGCCGTAGCCGGAGTGGTACGCGATGGACACATCCGCCGGATCTCCCCGTACGCCGTGCGGTCGGATGCGGCGCGGGTGTCAGCCCTTCCGCCATCGCTTCACCATCGGACCTCGCCACAGCGGCCGCAAGAGAATCGGCATTCGGTCGGGGGTTCGCCTTTGTTGGGGCGTCTCGGGTGTGCATGGGAAGGCACGACGCGCAGCGGTTGATCTGGGAGGTGCGGATCCTCCGCGGATCGGCCAGCCGAACTTCATCCTCGCTCCGGGCACTCCCGTGGTCTGGTTCACCCCTGCCCCGCGACCGGGCCACGGGCTCCCTCCGCCACTGGACCGCTCCGGGATCGGTGGAGGCTCCATGCGGTGACTCCGACCTCCAGGTGCCGCAACGCGCCTTCACCATAGGGGGTGTCGGTGAGGAAGACTTGCTGGCGCACGCCGTCGTCCAGGTCGGACAAGGACAGCTGGGCGCCGGGATACGGGCGTTCCCGGCGGACGATGATCCGTGCGCCGACCGGATCAGTTCGTAAGGTCGATCACGCCGGTCGGCTCGGCGACCGGCACACCGGCGCGGAGGTCGCCGCGCTGTTCCAGCGCGGAGTGCCAGATGTGCTCGGGCAGGCCGCGGTTCGCGCGGCGGATCGGCTCGGTGGCGGGATACCCGACCGAGAAGAGGGCGCGGCAACCGGATTCGCTCGCGGCCCGTTGCGGGCAGCCGCATCCGGCTGCCCGCGTGCCCGGACATCCTCCGCGGCTCGGCACACCGGGACTTTCTCGTAACCCGTCGAGCTTCAGCTCCTCAGCTCCGTCTCACCCGAGGAACGTCATGAACAACGCACTCGGCACCGTCCCGCACGAGCCCCGGTCTCGATCAGACCTCGAACGGCTCGCGGAGTACGTGGGAGGTCATCGCGCGGCGGGTCCAGCACTCGGCCACCGGCGCGTGGATGTCGAGTTCCCCACGATCGACGAGCATGAGCGCTGCCAGGCTGGTGACGGCCTTCGTCGTCGACCACACATTGGTGATGGTGTGTTCGTCCCACGCCACGGTGTGACCCGGGTCGCGGAAGCCGCCCCAACAGGTCGATGACGACGTCGCCGTCTATGTCGAGGGCCAGGGACGCGCCCAGTTCCTCGCCGGAGGCCACGTTCTGTTCGAATTTGGCGCGGATGGTGCCGAATCGGGCGTCATGCCTTCCCTCTATGTTGCTACATGGACCACGCTTACCGACGGCCGCCGTATGCGTGATGGCACTGCTGACGATGTTGCTGGCGACCACGCCGACATGGCCGGCATCGGCGACGATGGTGACAGCCCCCCTGGTGAGCTCGGCGTCGGGGGGGTGTCCGGACGTCAACGGGGGGCACCAGCAACGGCACCGCGGTCATCCTGTGGGCCTGCGATGGCCAAAGCAACCGCAAGTGGAGCACACCGATACCTCCGCCCGGGTCCGGCGGGTCCGGACCATGCGACATCTACTCCGAGGGCGGTACGCCGTGCGTGGCCGCGCACAGCACGGTGCGGGCGCTCTACGGTTCGTACAGCGGCAGCCTCTACCAGGTCAGGCGCTCCTCGGACAACGCGACCAGGGACATCGGCGTGCTGGCGCCCGATGGCGTCGCCAACGCGGCGGCGCAGGACTCGTTCTGCGCGGGTACCTCGTGCGTGATCACGGCGGTCTACGACCAGTCCGGACACGGAAACGACCTGTGGTATCAGGGATCCGCCCAGGTCCCGGGCTCGAGTCAGAGCAGGCCCGCGAAGGCGACATCCGAGTCGCTGACCGCCGGGGGCACCAAGGCGTACTCGCTGTACATCAACCCCGGGAACAGCTACTGCCGGGACGGTCACCTTACGGGCGTGTCGACCGGAGCCGCACCCGAAGGGGCGTACATGGTGACCAGCGGCACCCACGTCAACAGCGGCTGCTGCTTCGACTACGGCAACAGTGCAGCGGACAGGAGCATGACGGCGCTCTCCGGCCGGGGCCGGAGAGCGCGGGGTGTGGAGACTTCGACCTCTGCCTTCTTTTTCGGGGGAGCGACCCTCCGAATTCGGTACTTATATTTTATTCGCAATCAGGGAAAGGGTAATCGCCATTCGGCTGAGCGTTTAGTCGGCAACTCCTTGTCAAGTTTCTGGGTATGGAAAATCAAAGCCGAGTGGGTAATATCGGCAATGATGGAAGCCTGCGGGAGCGGTTTAACCGGCCGTCACTCGCTGCTATGCTGGCGAATGCAGGAGCGCGGGCCTGTCCCTGCCTCATCATGTGATGACGCTCGTCGGTGCAACGAAAAGAGTTATTCTCGGCGTGCCGAGTCGCATAACCTGAAGGGGAGTAACCGCGGCCAACGTAGATGCAGTTCTGTTTCTCCGTCTCTATCGATCGGAACGAGGATTACCGTGCCACTTATCGACGTGCGTTTCTCCCGCCGTGCCGTGCTGACCGCTAGCGCGGGTGCCGGGCTGACTGCCCTGAGTGTGCTTGGGATGGCAGCCCCGGAGGTCCATGCCGCGACGCCGGATCACGGGCTGGCCCAGCGACTGAGGGCGCTCGAAACGGAGCACGGCGCCCGCCTTGGGGTCTTCGCCCTCGACACGGCCACAGGCAGGACCGTGACTTATCGGGCCGGGGAGCGTTTCCCGATCTGCTCGGTCTTCAAGGCGCTCGCCGCAGCGGCGGTGCTGCGTGACCTTGACCACGGTGGTGACGTACTCGCTCGGCGCATTCGCTACGACGCAGCCCTGGTGCGTCGATCCGGCTACTCCCCGGTGACCAGCAGGGCGGAGAACCTGGCTGAGGGCATGACCGTTTCCGAATTGTGCGCGGCGGCCGTCAGCGAGAGCGACAACACCGCCGGCAACCTTCTGCTGCGTCTGCTGAACGGCCCCACGGGCATCACCCGCTTCTGCCGCTCGCTCGGTGACGGTACGACCCGGCTGGACCGGTGGGAGCCGGAGCTCAACTCCGCCGAGCCCTGGCGCAAGACAGACACCACCAGTCCTGCCGCGCTCGGCGGCACCTTTGGTCGCCTCCTCCTCGGCGACGCCCTGTGTCTTGAGGACCGCCGACTGCTGACGGACTGGCTGGTCGCCAACACCACCAACGGCGAACGCTTCCGCAAAGCGCTGCCCACCGACTGGGTCCTGGCCGACAAGACAGGCGGCGGTGATGACTATGGAGTCGCCAACGACGTAGGCGTCGTGTGGCCCCCCAAGCGACAGCCACTGCTGCTTTCCCTGCTGTCGACGACACACGATCCCGCAGGTCCTTCGGATGACCTCCTGGTCGCCGAGGCGACCCGCATGGTGGCAGATGCCCTCAGCTGACGGCGTCGATCGGCCCGCGCCGCCCATCTCGCGCGGGCCGACCGGTCGCAGCGAGGACATCGCGGAGGTACCGCACGGCGTGTTGTTCAGCGTTTCGACGGCGCTCGACCAGCATTCCGCTCTCGTCGCGCCACCGGCCGTACAGATCGACGCAGGCCAGCAGGGCCCAACCGGCCTCGATTTGGTTCTCACCGCTCAGGGTCGCCCGCAGTGCACGGGCCTCGTCGGGAGCCACCGACTCCAACCGCCGCACGCCGCGTGGCGGCGCCCCCGCGCGTACGGCGGCCAGCGGTCCCAGTACGGCCTCGCGTAGGTAAGCCAGGAAGCCTGCGACCTCCAGGAGTTCGCCGCGGCCGAGCTTGGTGGCGCCGTAGTGCACCCAGGTCCAGAAGCGGTCCTCGATCCACTGGAGGTCCAGCCGTGATGCCTTCGCTGGTTGCTGGGCCAGCGCGTGCGACAGCTCCTCGTCTCGCTCCCACAGGATGTGCGGGTCCTCGCTGCGTTCGGCGAAGTCCGTCAGCCGCACGAACTTGAAGTCGACGTGTAGTAGGGGTGGGCCGACGAGCGTGATGATCAGGCGGGGCTCTCCGACGTGTTCGCCGGTGAAGCCAGCCACCAGGTCCGTCCAGGAGCCGATCAGTTCGAGTCGGCGCGTCATCACGGGCTCGAACGACGTCTCGTCGATGACGATGATCAGGTCGATGTCGGAGTAGGTGTCGGGGTTGCCGCTCGCGAGCGACCCCGAGGCAGCGACGCCGACTACGCCGGCCTCCCGCTGAATGCGGGGCAGCACGTCGTCGAGGAATTGGCGGTGGAGAGGGGGTAGGTCCATTGTGCTCCTTCCAGCGCGAGGGAAAGTTTTCCAACGTATCACGAGGCGCAGCCGCCCGATCCGGTAGGTGCGGTGTCCAGGGGCTCTCCGCGGGCCGACGCGCCGGCAAGTGGTTGGCCAACGCCGAGGAGTCCGGCCCGACATGCAGGAGGCGGCTGGTGTTGTCCAAGGGCGCTGGGCCGGGCCACGCGTTCGGCGTCGCGCAAGAATGCGAGCCGGGCCGCCTAGAGAAAGGGAAGGCCGTGCAGACCAAACTTAGTCTCTGGCGTCGGCAGCTCGGGGACGTGCCAGAGTCGGTCTGGCAGCACACCGAGCTTCGCATTCTGATCCTGGCAGATAACGGCCTCACGGCCCTCTCGCCGAAGATCGGACAGCTAGCTTGCCTGACCACGCTGGACCTGGGCCACAACGCGCTCACATCGCTCCCCGATGCGCTGGGTGACCTGGTGGAACTCAGAGACTTTCTCTACCTGCACGGCAACTGCTTGTCCCGTCTCCCGGAGACGTTGGGAAACTTGACACGGCTGCGTTACCTCAATGTCGCGGAGAACCTTCTCACTACCTTGCCTGAGACCGTCGGCCGGATGACGGAACTCATCGAGCTGCGAGCCCAGTGCAACCGGCTGAAGGAGCTTCCTCACTGTATTGGCCATCTCAAGAAGCTGCGTGAGCTCTGGCTGCGAGGGAACGCACTCAGTGTCCTGCCCTCCACGGTGAATGAGCTGCGTGAACTGCGGCATCTGGATCTGCGGGAAAACACATTCACTCAAGTTCCCGAATCCTTGTCCAGCCTTCCCCGGCTTCGTCAACTCGACCTGCGCAGCAACCGCATCAACGAAGTTCCCGACTGGGTCGTACAAATGCCCGCTTTGGAGAAATTGGACCTACGGTGGAATACCTGCACGATCCCTCGTCGTGTACTAGCAGGGCTGGAAAATCGAGGATGCATAGTCCTCCTGTGAGAGGGGAAGTGGTGAGCAGTCCGGTACAGGGCTGCCATCGCCACTCGACCGTTTCCCACCAGCCCTCCACTGCACACTGTCAAGCGTTGCCAGTACTGAGTCATGAACCATCTGTGCAATGCCGCTGACCGTCAAGGAACATGCCACTGCGCGTCATAGCTCTGCACGGCGTGACGCCCCGCGCTTGGTGTCAAACCCCCGTACCAACGTGCGCGCAAGCCCCATCCAGACACGATCCCAGGAGCAGTACGATGACCTCTTCGCCCGATCGGCACGGTGCGACCGTTCGCCTCTCCCGACGACGCCTCTCCCAACTCGCCGCCGCCCTCGTTGTCGTGGGCGCCGCCGGCCCGGTCGTCTCGGCTTCACCGGCCGCCGCCGGCACGGACGGACACGCCTGGTACGCACGAGCCCGCGTGCTGGCCGGGAAGGACCCGGTGCTGCGCTCCCTCGTTGCTGCCCTGGCCCCTGGCCACGAGGTACCGCATCCGGCCGCGCCGGCCCCGATCATGCTTTTCGACAACGTGGCCTTCTTGAGCGCCGGCTGGGTCTCGGCGACGGCGGTGCTGACCGATGACGGGATCATATTGCTCGACGCCCTCGGCTCGCCCGCCGAGGCTGAGGACGTAATCGTGGCCGGATTGCGCTCGCTGGGTGCCGACCCGGGAGCACTCAGGTACGTCGTCGTCACGCATGGGCACGAGGATCACTTCGGCGGTGCGCAGCACATCGCCGACCGCTACGGCGCACGCGTGATGATGGCCCCCTCCGACTGGGATCTGGTCACTCGCGACCCGTCGCCTTATGCCCCCGCCCGGGACTTGGAGATCGCCGACGGCCAAACGCTCACGCTCGGCGGCACGACGCTCCGGCTGTACTACACCCCGGGCCACACCCCGGGCACCGTCTCAACAATCCTGCCGGTGTGGACGGGCGGACGCCGCCACACCGCCATGCTGTGGGGTGGTTTGAACCCGCCCACCGGGGTGGAAGAGCTGCGGACCTACCGGACCTCCATTCGCTCCTTCGCCTCTCGCATGCGCGAGGCGAAGGTGGACGTCGAGCTGGCCAGCCACCCCTATGACCGCGGCTTGGAGCGCGCCGAGCTGCTCCGGCGCCAGCCATGCGGGCCTAATCCATTCGTCCTCGGCAGGGAGCGCACGCAGCGGTTCATGGCGGTGATGGACCTGATGTTGCGCGGACTCATCGAGGATGCCGAAGGAACGGCGGGGACCGGAGGGGCCGGCACGCCCGAAGCCTGAGCGTCTACGGTCGGGCCGTGGAGATCGCGGTGGTCGAGGAGTTCGAGCTGTGTCTCTTCACCGCCGCTCCTGCGAAGTGGCCGAAAGGCAGCGCGTGATGAGCTGGTCAGCTGCAAGCAACGCGTCGGCTTTCTGGCGGGCGATCCAGACGCCGAAGTGGGGAGCCGGTGGGACCCCACAGGTACCAACCGCTGTCGCTGTAGCCGTCTTTCGGATTGCGCTTGCGGTAGGCCAGCTCCCACCAGCTCTCGCGCCACCGCCACAGCCGTCGTGGCTCGGCGTCGCCCAGCCATCCGGCCCGCTCGACGAGGGTCTGGAAGCGGGCAAGGTCGGTGCGCATCAGGGCGTTCTCACGGAGGAGGTCGCGGCCCTCCCTCGCCGGTGCGTCGAGCACGGCCCGCTTGGCCTGGTACTGGTGCAGCGGGCAGGGAGGCGTCGTGACCTTCGCGACACGGGCGCGGGCCCGCCGGCGTGCCGAGCGCCAGTCCAGTGTGTGGCGGCGGTCGTCGGCGAGGGCGGTGAGCATGCGCTGGCGGGCCTTGTCGCGCTGGAGGGCGAGGCGCCTTCTGGATGCAGTTGCCAGAGGCGGGCAGCGGGGCGCGGCTGGAGACGAGGTCGTTGAAGCGGGTGCCGGGCCGGAAGCGCACCGCGCATGGGGCCCGCCTGCATCGGCTCACCGGTTGCGAAGTTAAGGCCGGGGCGTGGTCGGGCAGCCTCTTTGGTGCGAGGGTCCCGAAGCCGGTGACGGAGATGGTCTCGCCAGAGGCGACGGCGCGCACGATGGCGTCGAGCACGGCTTCCACGGCGACGGTGGCCGCGTGGTGGCCGCCGGTCTTCTCTGCGACGGCGTTGATGAGGTGAGCTTTGTTCATCGGGTGAGTTCCTTCAGGTCGGATCGTCGGTTGGGCGTGGCGGTGTGGCCAGATGGGCCGAGGCGGTACGAGCGAGCGGGTCGGTGCCTTCGCCGCGAGCCGGGGTTACCCGTGAATTTGCAAGTGGTCGAGTTACTTCTCAGGAATGTCGCCTACTTTGGGCGCGGCTTGTCTCTTCCGTGCCCGCCGACGTGCTTGGGCGAGGCGCCCGGCCTCGCGACACTGCTCGCAGGCGCTTTCGCCGCGCCGGTTGTGGGCGCGTGCGCCGGCCTCGGTGCCGTGGGTGATGGGCGCGGGCCCCTCGCACAGTTCGCTGGGCTTGGCCCCGGATGCAGGTGGCTCGAATCTCCCTATCGAGCCACAGGCGTCCGCCGCACCCGCCGTCGAATGGGCTGTGGCGTGGCTGCACCAGCCGGATACACCGCGCACGGGCAGCTCTGGCAGATCACGAGCAGGCTCTGTGAGATGCGAATCGTCTCCTCTGGGGGTTCTGCCGGTGCGAACCGCTCATCGCCGACGCAGGGGGCCTCGCTGATCCACCAGAGACCGCCGTTCATCACGTGCTCTCCGGATGCCGACTCAGGCGGTCGGCGGCAGGGGCATCAGCCGCACAAGGTCGCTGGTGGTCGAGCCGTGGGATGGGAGTAGTCCTGGAGGTGCAGCAGGTGGCGCCGGGCCAGATCCGGTAGGGCGAAGACCTGGGCGACTGTGCAGGTCATCGGGGGTACCTGGCATGGCGGCCACGCGTGAGGACCTGCGAGCCGGGGCCGTCATACGTGCCCTCCCGCAGGGCCTTGACCACATGCTCGTCCGGCTCCCACACCACGCTACGCGCGCGTGCCCGCAGCTCGGGCACCGCGTCGAGCACCGTCTCCAGCAGCCACAGCCGCGAACCAGACAGAAACCAGTCAGCACGGGGGAAGCCATCAGCGGCGATCTTCGTCGCGAGCGTGCCCTGCGAGGGCAGGTGGAAGGCTTGGATGATCTCGTGCTGACCGACCATCGGCGGCAGTTCGTCCCCGAGATCGGCCAACCAGCCCTCGCCCTGCTCGGCCATGAGGCGCGCCTTAACGCCCTCGTCCAACAGCTTCTGCCGAGGCGTAAGGGTGCCGTAGCGGCAGGCGAAACCGAGAGGCCAGTACCGCACGCCGCTGACCACCGTCGCCGTCCCCGGGTCCAGAGCACCGCGGCTGGGGCTGAGCCACTGCGAAACCATCGGAGCCTGGACCCGGTAGAGGGCGGCAAACTCCTGATGCCCGACCATGTACGGCTTCCTGCCGACCATCTCCATCCTCCGCTGTCCCGGCCTGCGCGTGCCAACGGAAGAGTAGCCGGGACCGGACATCGCCCTCTTCAAAGTGACCGCACCGCTATCGTGACCAACGGTCTTCCAAGAGGCTCGAGCGGCCCCGCCTCGGGCCTCTTGTCCGACTGTGAAGAAGGGTGATGAGCCATCAACAGCCGCGGACAACGCGATGTCCGTTGGCTCCACGGACGTTTCGGTGAGCTCTCCGTGTGCGAGTCGGTCCCGCTCCTCGCCGTAGCCGCCGTAGAAGGCGAGAGATAGGACCGGACTCGTCCACGAGCAGGTGCTCGATGGCGTCCCCGACGGAGAAGGACGAGGTCTCGCGGCCGAGCGCGTCGAAGACCTGGACCTGGTCCGCGTCCTTGTACCGGCGGGAGCGAGACGCGGCGACGACGAACCCGCCATCGGGCAGGCGATCCAGGTGCGGCCAGCTGGCCCGTACGGCGCTCAGTCGGTGAGTTCGACGTTGCCGCCCGGATCGACGGAAACGACCAGCGCGTCGAAGGGCAGGGCATCGCCGCCAGGCTGCGGACCACGTTCGGCAAGCAGCCAGTGTGCGGCGCCGAAGACGTCGACGGTGCTCGCCAGGACGTGGCGGTCGTGGTGCGCTCGGGGCAGGTGGGCGTAGGGAATGAGGGCGGTCTTCTGCACGGGCGGGCTCTCCTGGGTGGACGTTCACAGCCATCGGGCACTGCAGTGAGCGGCGGTCGGCGACGCGCGAGCGGTGGAGAGCGGAGCGGGGCGCCTAGACGGCATGGCCCTTTCTGGTCGTCATGAGGTGATCATCGTCGACATCCGACCGCGTGACAAACCCTTTCGGCGCGCCACCCCAACCGAGATCACCTCCCTCTGGAGGGTATGTCGAGCTGAGCGCTCGATCACCGGCTGCCCGACGGCACGCTGTGGCTGAGCACCGTAGTCGGCGAGTCTGTGCATGCTGTCCCGTCTCCAAGGAACTGGTCCCACCTCAAGGAGTCTGGTCCGATTCACCTTGGGTCTCAGGTGCACTGGTCCGCCCCTGTCAATCTGGCTTTCACCCTCTGACGCCGGCGACTGCCGAGCTGTCCATGTAGTCGCGGGCCCGCATGATCAGTCCGCTGTGGATGTGGAGTATCAAAAGACCGGGGACGGTGAAGTTGGTGCGTCTGGTTGGCAGCGTTCCTACCACGACGTGCTCGGCAATGATCACTTCCGGATCGGCGGTCTCGTAGGCAGCGATCTTCCTGACCTCCCGCACATGGACGGGGCTTGCACCCCAGGCCGCCCGGTATCCAGCGCGCACTGCCTCGCGTCCCTCGTAGCGCGGCGGAAAGCCCGAAGAGGTGAACGGGAACTCATGCACCGCGTCCATGGCGTACAGATCGGCGAGATCGTCTGCGGACTTATCGATCATGGCCCGGTAGTAGCAGGCCAGCACCTCCCGAGGGGTGCGGACAGCAGTTGTCTCCAGGTCCGACACAGGGTCACTCCATTCCATTCACTGCTGTAGTTGGCAGGCAGGGTAGCCGGACAAGGAGCAGAGGCGGTACGGCCGACTCGCGACGGCACCCGCACCCACGCCCGAGTCCAGAGCCTGATCAACGAGCTCACCTTGGGAAACCTCGCGTGACCGCCGCTGTCGGCGTTCACGCTCTTCTCTGGCATCGCTGCGTGGCGCCCGGAGCCAGGACTTGCCGTGATGGCCACCACCAACGGCGCACTGGCTCATCTGGTCCAGGCACTCGCCGTCGAGCTCGCTCCGGTGCGCGTGAACGCGGTGTCACCCGGCATCGTCGACTCGGGCGCCTGGGACGCGATGGGCGTGGACAAGGACGCCTTCTTGCGCACCACCGCGGAGCGCAATCCCGCCCGCCGGGTCGGTACCACCAAGACCTGGTGCAGACCGTGCTCTTCGCGATCGGCAACTCCTACCTCACTGGCACCGTGCTGCACATCGACGGCGGCGGCCGGCTCGTCTGACCCCCCCGGGTGCACCCGGAGAGGAGACCACTTAAAGAGCGTTTTGTCCTGGAGAGGTTGTTTGGTTCGATGTTCAGGTTTTGCGCCAGTTTGGGGTGGATTCACTGGCGAGTCGTCGGCTTATGAGGTCGATCATCGCAACGTGGATTATGGCTTCGGACCGGTGAGAGTGGGTCTCGTAGTCGCGTGCGAGTCGGCGGTGGTGCATGAGCCAGCCGAAGGTCCGCTCGACCACCCATCGCCGGGGAATCACCTTGAACCCTTTGACGCCGGGATCGCGTTGGACAACTTCGACGTCGATGCCGAGGCGGGCGCCGTGGTCGATGACTTTCGTGCGGTATCCGGTATCGGCCCATGCCTTGGTCACGTGGGGGCTTGTGCTGGCGATCTGGGAGAGCAGGTGGATGCCGCCGACGTTGTCGGAGACGCTGGCCGCGCTCACCCAGACTGCGAGCAGCAGTCCGAGGGCGTCGACCCCGAGGTGGCGCTTACGACCTGCGATTTTCTTGCCTGCGTCGATGCCCTGATCGGCTGCCGGCACGTTGGCGGAGGTCTTGACGCTCTGAGCGTCGAGCACGCAGGCGCTCGGCTCTGCGCTGCGGCCTTCGGCTTCACGAACCAGGCGTCGCAGCAGGCCGTTGAGCTGGTCGAAGACGCCTTCCTTCTGCCAAGCGGCGAAGTAGCCGTAGACCGTCTCCCACGGTGCGAAGTCGTGCGGCAGGTAGCGCCAGGGGATCCCGGTGCGATCGACGTACAGGATGGCGTCCATGATGCGGCGAAGGTCGTGCTCGGGTGGACGGCCAATGTCCAGGCCCTTGCCCCTGCGCTGGGCCCGCCAGGCGGTGAGCGTGGGACCGATCAACTCCCAGCGGGCATCGGACAGGTCGCTGGGATACGGGCGTAGTCGCGTCATGTTTCGGTAGTACCGTCGTGCACGACGCACTCACAGGGCGCAAACAGCGTCAACCGGGGGCGCTTTGGGATCAGACAGGAGCGACTCGACTCAAACGGGCAGAGGCATGGAGTCTCCTGCCTCACAAGCCGCATTGACCACTCTTGCCTCAGCAGTCACAGACCCACTCACCCCTCGAAGCACCACCAAACAACCTCGCCGGAACAAAACGCTCTTTTACTGCTCGTTTCAGAATGAGTTGAACTCTGGACCTCGCGCTCGGAGATCTTGGTCGGCGGAGCGGCTCTCCGGTCAAGTGAAGACCAACCTCTGTCTGCCGTCGATGAGTTCGCGCACGACGTCCAAGTGGCCGGCGTGGGTGGCGGTCTCGGTGATCACGTGCAGGATGACCTCGCGCAGGTTGTCGAGGTGCCAGTTGCCGAAGAAGTCCGGCCACCAGCTCGGGGCCGCGCTCAGGTCGGCGCCGGCCAGGAAGGTGTCGGCGAGCTTCCCTTCCTTCCGGTAGAGAGCGAAGATCTCCTCGGCAGTTTTCTCCGGGGCGGGCTGCCACGCGTTCTCCCCGGACCCGAGGATCTCTTTGATCGCCGCTTGCTCCCCCGCAGCAACCGCGCGGAACCAGAACTTCTCGTCGTCCAGAGCGAGATGGTGCACCAGCCCAAGGCATGTCCATCCGGACGGCAGAACCGGGCGCCGCAGCGCCTCCTCGTCCAGGCCCTCCAGGATGTCCAGGACGTGCCTGCGCTTGCTGTTCAGGACGCTGAGCAGCGTCGTGAGTTCAGTGTCAGCCATGGGCCGGACCCTATGCGGCCCCACTGACATCCGGCTCACTGAACGTTTCAGGATGCCGTTCGGAGCCGTCGGAGACAGATGACGCCACAGGCGAGTTCAAGGAGGCCCTGGTGGAGGTCGGTGCGCCGCTCGTAGCGGGTACGGAGTCGCTTGAACTGGTGCAGCCAGGCGAATGCGCGCTCAACGACCCAGCGCACCGTGCCCAGTCCCGAACCGTGTGCGACGCCGCGTCGGGCGATCAGCGGCTTGATGCCGCGCTTCCACAGCAGGCGGCGGTACTTGTCGAAGTCGTAGCCCCGGTCGGCGTACAGGCGTCTGGGCCTGCGGCGGGGCCGTCCGCGCAGGCCCCGGATCGGTGGGACGGCGTCCAGCAGAGGCAGTAACTGGGTGACGTCGTGGCGGTTCCCACCGGTGAGCGTCACGGCGAGCGGGGTTCCGAGGCGGTCGACAATCACATGATGCTTGGAGCCAGGGCGGCCGCGGGCGACGGGCGAGGGGCCGACGTGATCCCCCCTTGAGGGCTCGGACATGAGACCCGTCCACGGCGCAATCGTCCAGATCCAGAAGGTCCGCACGACGCAGTTCGCTCAGGAGGGCGGCGTGCAGGCGAGGCCAGACGTCTGCCTCGGTCCAGTGGATGTCCGCGACGACCTCACCCGCGTCTTGGCTGAATGGCGGGACATCTTCCGAGCGGGACTCGAGCGGATGCAATATGACGGACGACTCGACGCGTCGGCGGATTCGGCGCGACTCGCACACATGCTGATCGCCGCCTACCAGGGAGGCAGCCTGCTCGCGCAGATCGCCCACGACGTAGCGCCATTGCGTGACGCGCCGTATGCCGCGGTCGAGCATCTTCGCGCGTACACCACGTCAGACGACATCGCGTGAACCTGATACGAAGCCCGGGCCTCTCGTTCCAGAGCGTGAACGTCTCATGACGAGAACGGTAAGAGGGCGTTTCACTTGGTGCCTTCTCCGGCACTATCCACCGATTCAGTTCCTGCAATACCTCGGGCACCATCCGCTCGGCAGAACTTTCCATGCCTGGCCCAACACGTCACACGTCAATGATCTACTTGAATGCGGTTATGTGATCCGTGACGAAGGTTCGCAGGCTACGGGGATTGTGTCCGGTGAGGGTAGCGACGCCATTGGACAGCCACGCGGCATCTCCTTCAGCGATCAGTCCGAAGACCTGGGCATTGGAGGCAGCGACCGGCTCGGGAAGCCCAGCTCGGACCATCGCCTCGCGGTGCTGGTCGGGCGTGAGTCGACGGTACTCGATCTCCTCGTCCAGGGCGCGGGTCAGCTCGGCGGCAACGTCGGCGTAGGTGACGAGTTCAGGACCGGTCAGCAAGTAGGTGCGCCCCTCATGGCCGGCGGGGTCAGCTGCGACGGCCGCCGCGGCTGCGGACACGTCACGTGAATCGATCATGCCGAACTGGCCGTCGCCCGCAGACATCACAAACCCGTGTGTCTGCTTGATCATCGGAGCCACGAAGAACAGGTTCTGCATGAGCAGGTTCGGGGCAAGCAGTGTGTATGTCAGGCCGCTCGCTTTGAGGTGAGCCTCGATGCGTGCATGATCTCGGCGGCGGTCGACGGGAGAGTCGTCGGTCGCCTTGTGATTCGTGATCTTGACGACATGCTTCACAGCCCGGCGGACGGCACTGTCGATGGCCGCGATCTCCTGGGCGGGGACCGACGGGGTAATCAAAAGAAGAGTGTCGACACCGGCCATCGCCGCGTCGAGTGTGTCCGGCTGGTCGAAATCGCCCACAGCGATCTCAATGCCGCTCCAGCTTCCGTCCTGCGGCGCACGCGCCGCATCCCGCACCAGCGCCCTGACGGGGAGGCGCTTGCTGTGCAGGGCCCGCACCGCCTTGGCGCCGATCCTGCCCGTCGCTCCAGTTACCAAAATCATGGCGCCTCCATCATCAGCAGCAAAGGGGTGGTCCGCACGCAACGCGGCACAGCCTCTCCAGCCTGCCCAGGTGCCGTATCGTTTGTGAAGTAGGCACCGTCTGGATATATAGGTACCTGATGGATACCAACTCGGAGATCACGTACTCGCAGGACTGCCCGTCGCGCACGGTCTTGAGTGTGCTGGCGAACAAGTGGTCGCTCTACATTCTGGGCATGCTCGGCCAGAACGACCGTCCGCTCCGTTTCACCGAACTGCGCCGACATATCGGAGGCGTGACCCAGAAGTCCCTCACGCAGGCGCTCCGCAACCTCGAACGCGACGGCCTGGTCAGCCGCACCGTCTACCCGACCATCCCTCCACGGGTCGAGTACGCCCTCACCAGCCTCGGCCACGAAGCGGAAGCACTCACCACAGCCATCGCAGACTGGTCCAAGACAAACGCAGCCCGCGTGCATGCAGCACGCGGTGCCTACGACGCCCGTACGGGATAGACATGAGAGGCCGCTGTCACAGTGATTCGACGCCACGGCGGGCGATGCGCGGGACGATGCCCCGGCTGCGAAGCCATCGCCGCAGGTGGTCGTAGTCGTAGCCCTTGTCCGCATGAAGTCGTGCGGGACGGCGGCGACGCGGGCCGCGGCGGCTGCGGACGGGGAGCCCCCAGGACAAGCGGCTGGAGCGCCTGGCTGTGGCCCGATGGAGGACCTGCCCGACAACGCCGAGTCCGGCAGGCTGCTCACCGAGTGGCTCGCCTCCGGCAAGCCGGTGGCCCTGGTGTGCCACTGTCCCGCCGCTCTGCTCGCCACCATGGGCACCGACGGGACCTCGCCGTTCGCCGGCTACCGGCGGACCGGCCTCCCCAACGCCGAAGAGAAGCAGAACGGTCTCGCCGACCGCGCGAAGTGGCTGCTGCAGGACCGTCTCGTCAACGGCCTCCAGGCCGACTACCGCGAGGCCGAGCCGTTCACCCCGCACGTCGATGTGGACCGCACCCTCTTCACCGGCCAGAACCCGGGTTCAGCGGTCCCGCTGGCCCAGGAGGTACTCAAGGCGCTGAACTGGTCCCACAGCCGCTTGCCCCAGTGGCGGCCCAGTAGGGTACTGCGCCGGGTGCTCCGGCTGACCGAGGACCAGCGCACCTGCCTCTTCGGGCTCGCGGCGAAGGGAAACGTACGGCCGGCCACACCCGGCGATCGCCAGCGGGTGGACAAGCGGGTGCGGCGCATGCTGGACGACCTCACCGCCACCCCGGCGTTCGTCATCGGCCGGCGGACCGACATCCTGGCCTGGAACCAGCTCGCCGCCGCCCTGGGGACCGACTTCGGGCACTACCCGGAGCAGGAGCGCGTGTTCGTCCGGCTCCTGTTCACCGAGCCCTGGACGCGCGAGCTGTACGCGGACTGGGAGGAGGTCACCCGCTTGCCAGGCGTCGTTGTAGGCGGCCACGAGGTTGCCGCCTCGGTCTGCCTCCGGCAGTGCGTCGCGGAACGTTTCCCAGGGGCCGGGCAGCAGGCGTCCCGACGCCGCGGTAGGACCAATCGGTCTCCTCGGGCCTGGTCATCGTGACGCCGACGATGACGCTCTCGGAGACCCGCTCGGGGTAGCGCTCGGCATAGGGAGAATCAGCGTCGAGCCCCAGGAGCCGCCATAGGGCGTCCCCGTGCGGGCGCGTCTACGCTGGTGTAGGTTCTCGCCGCTTGTGGCCCACGGCGGGGGTGTGCCCCCGGGCTCCTTGCGGTGTCTCAGGCTGTGGCCAAACCGTCCAGTCTCACGTCCGAATCCGGGTCCTCGGGTTGGCCGAGGGTGACGATCCTCGCCGACACAGATCTTGGGGAGCGGTCGCGGAGGGTGACCGCGGTGGCTACGCCGTGCTGGTCCACACCGACACCGGCACAGAGCCCACCTCGCCAGGCGCTGACCGGCCCCGCGCCCGCCTGGCAGCCGTCTCTCGCCCGGCCCGGTGAGCGCGTACGACCGGTGGCGGGGCCGGCCGTACGACCGGTGGCGGGGCCGGCCGTACGACCGGTGGCGGGGCCGGCCGTACGACCGGTGGCGGGGCTGGCCCGCCACCGGTCCTTTCGCGCGGCCGCGTCCTACACGGCCCCGGGGCCGACGTCCGTCGCGCTGAGCGGGGCCCGCGTGGCCGTGGACGACGACCGCTCGTCGGCGCCGACGTCGACGCCGCCGACGCGAGCCTGGCCGTCCATGTCGTCGGTCACGAAGGCGTGGTCGCCGGTGCCGGTGTCGATCGCCGGGCTGCCCGCACCGATCCGGTACAGCGATCCGTCGGAGGCGAGCAGCGGGTCGACTGCCCTGACGGAGTCGGAGGGCACGGATACGCCGACGGTCGCCGATCCGGTCGGCCACGCGATGTTCCCGGCGTAGGCCATGCCCTCGGGCTTCCTGACCTCGTTGATCAGCTTGCCCCGGCTGCCCGTCACGACGTTGTCGGCGATGACCGAGTCGACCGGGGGGAGCTTGTAGTTGGCGCCGATCTCGATGTTCGACACGTTGTTCACGAAGGTGTTGTTCACCACGGTCGCCCGGTAGACACGCCAGTGTGCGCTCAGCGCGCCCGAGGTGTCCACGTCGCCGCCGTCGATCTGCAGCGCGGCGTCGTGGCCGGTGCCGGTCAGGCCCTCGAAGTAGTTGTTGTAGACCTTGTGGTCCTGGCCGTAGATGCGGATCCCGCCGGTTCCCGCCTTGCCCCGGCCGAGGAAGAAGTTGCCGTAGAACTCGCCGCGGTTCCCGTGCCGCTGGGACAGGACGCCCTGCGAGCTGCGGAACGTGTTGTAGCGGACGATGTTGTCGTTGCTCTTCACGGAGACGATCTCCGGGTCACCATCACAGTTCTCGAAGAGGTTCGACTCGACGACGGTGAAGCCGCTCGACTGGGAGATTCCGCTCCAACCGACCCGGATGGCCTCCATCTCGTTGTCCGCGCGGGGGCCGATGTCACGGAAGTAGTTGTGGTCGATGCGATCGTGGTGTGACTGCTCGGTCGCGGATCCGTCCACGGTGATGAAGTTCCCGAGTTGGTGCTTCTCCTCGAACAGGTTGTGATCGATCCGGTTGTGGTGGCTGTTCGCGCCTTGGATGATCACCCACTTCAGCGAGGACTCCTCGGTCAGCCGGAAGTGGTTGCGGGTCAGCCGCACGTTGTTCGAGCTGGTGATCTTCAGTGTGTCGCTGTTCGTGAACTTCAGCCCTTCGAAGGTGACGTAGGAGGAGTCCGCCACCTCCAGCTGCCCGTCGTCGATCACCGCCTTGCCGCGGTTCTCCGCGACGACGGTGATGGGCTCGGCGGCCGTTCCGTTCTTGCCGGTCATCTTGCCGATCGCGTACGTGCCGTCCGCGAGCACGATGCGGTCCCCGGCCCGCGCGTCCCCGAACGCGCTCTTCAACTCGTCCGAGTCCGCGACACGGACCGTGCGGGCAGGGCTCTGCTCCCCGTCGTCACCGTCCCCGCCGTCATCTCCGCCACCGCTGCCGTCGGCTCCGTAGATGTCGGTCTCGGTGATGCTGGTCCAGTCGTTGGACGTGTTGCCATGACCGACGATCCGCACGTAGCGGGCCGAGGCATCGGCGAAGTCGTACTTCTGCTGCTCACGTGTGCCGCCGCTGCTGGTCTTTCGCTCCAGGACGGTCTTCCACGACGATCCATCGTCGGACAGCTGGACGTCGAAGGTGTTCTTCCTGCTGTCCCCCTGGTGCCAGGCGACCGACGCCGACCCGACGGTCTGCGCCGAGCCCAGGTCGTAGCGGATCCACGCCCCGTCGCCCTCGGCCGACCAGCGGGTGCTCAGGTCGTTGTCCAGGGTGTTGGCGGGAACGTTGCCGTCATCCGCGCTCGCCGAGACGTTCGCGACCTGGACCGGGGAATCCCCGCCGGGATCGCCAGGATCGCCGGGATCGGTGGGGTCGGTGGGATCCTCGCCCGCGGGCTCGATGTCGTAGGTCCGGACCCAGTCGACCTCAAGCACGGCCGGGCGCAGACCGCTGTCACCGGTGAAGTTGTCGAGCTGGAGGTTCAGATGCCCCGACGGCATCGTCTGGATGTCCCCCCGGTCGGCGTCCGCGCCGCCCGACTCCCGGAACCACTCGACACCGTCGACGTAGCCGACCAGCGCGTCCGGCGTCCACTCGAAGGCGAAGTTGTGCCACTGCGTCATGTCCACGGAGCAGACTTCGCGGTGCTCCTTCTTGTCCGAAGGGCTCTTCGGATAGTGCAGGAAAGCGGTGAGGCACTCCGATTCGGGGTCGGAATTCTCGACCCAGTCGTACTCCCCGTTTTCGAGCCGGTTTCCTGCGGTCGGCCAGATCAGGTGCAGCACATGGTAGAGCTCGCCGTCCGAGCCGGTGTTCCGTGGACGGGAGCGGATTTCCCACCGGCCGTACTGGGCGTCACGCTGCTGCCTGAGCCATCCGGTGTCGCCGTTCGCCTCGCCGCGCATGGTGAGGATGCCGTCGGCGACGGTGCTGTTCTTGGCGCACCGGCGGCCGTTCTCATCATGCCCTTCCCAGCATCCCTGCGTACCGCCAACCTCGCCCGTCGGTACCGCCCATTTGTCGGGGTCGACCGCGCCGGTGTAGTCGAACTCGTCGGAAATCGGCAACGGTGTTCCCCAGCCGTACCGCTCGGCGGCCTCGGTCGAGTCCCCGTCGCCCCCGTCGTCGCCGCCCTCGTCGCCCCCGTCGTCGCCGTGCGTGACGTTCAGCCCGTAGATCTTCACCTGGCCGTAGTTGCCGTCGCTGCACGGCTCCGAGTTGTCGCAGTTGGCCTGCGTGTACGCGCCCGCCTTGAAGTAGGCACCGGAGAAACTCTTCGAGAGCGTGGTCTGCAACTCGCCGTTGTAGTAAGCCTTGATCTTGCCGTCACTGACCACGAACTTCGCCTGGAACCTCGTGCCCAGCACGTAGTCGTCCGTCACGAGCTTGTGCTTCTCGTCGCCGTCGGTGATGTAGAGCTTGCTGCCTTCCAGGCGGAAGACGCTGACGTCGTCGGAGGCGTCGTGGATCTGCCCGGCGACGACGTTCGGGGTCTCCTCGGGAAGGTCCGTGATGGCCTGGTCGATCACCATCGTGTGGGTGCCGGACGTGGACGACCAACTCGCCTTGGTCTCCCCCGAGTCCGTCATCTCCCGCAGCTCCGAGCGGGGATACTTGGAGCCGCTGGTGGTGACCCCGTTGACCGGGGCCCGGAACCGGACGGCCGCGCAGTCGTCGGCCGTGGTGAACCACGGGTCGTTCGCGTACGTGGCGAGCTCTGGCTGGTAGACGTTGGTGGGGGACTCCTCCTCGCCCACCGGCAGCCCCATGTACCAGTCCGTCAGATCCAGCACATCGGCCGGGTACGCACAGGAGCCGCCACCGCCGTCGTCTCCGCCGCCGTCGGCCCCGTTGATGTCGGTCTCGGTGATGCTGGTCCAGTCGTTGGACGTGTTGCCATGGCCGACGATCCGCACGTAGCGGGCCGAGGCGTCGGCGAAGTCGTGGTTCTGCTGCTCACGTGTGGTACCGCTGCTGGCTTTCCGCTTCAGGACCGTGGTCCACGACGATCCGTCGGCGGACAGCTGGACGTCGAAGGTGCTCTTCCTGCTGTCCCCCTGGTGCCAGGCGACCGACACCGACCCGACGGTCTGCGCCGAGCCCAGGTCGTAGCGGATCCACGCCCCGTCGCCCTCGGCCGACCAGCGGGTGCTCAGGTCGTTGTCCAGGGTGTTGGCGGGAACGTTGCCGTCATCGGCACTCGCCGTGACGCTCTTGACCTCCAGCGGAGGGGTGTCGGCGGCCGACGCGACCGGGTGGAACACACCCGAGACTCCGACGGCGACCGCACCCACTAACAGCGCATGAAACATGCGTCTCATAGGGCCTCGCTTCGCTTGACGGCCCCGGGCCACCGAGACGGCTGGTCGGGGCCGGACGGTTGTGGTCAAAAACCGGAGGTACCGTGTCAGCCCTGTGACGGGACGGGTCCCGCACACTTCGCTCATACCGCCTGGCCCACTCCCGACGACGCCCTGACTCGGAGGACGGGAGGGATCCCGTTCCGCCGGTGGTCGAATCTGCTGACGTCAGGAGTGCAGGCTTCCGGAACGCGGAGAGTGGGATGGGGAGTCCGGTGCGTGAAGGTCTCACCGCTCTGGCCGCTGTGGCTCTGGTGGCATCGTGCACCTCAGGCCCGGCAAAGGGTGGTGACAGTCCGGCGGCCACCGGCTCGCCTACCCGGAAGGCCCTCGACCGCAGCGGCGATCCACGGGCTGCGGCACCCCTCAGCGTTCGACAGCAAGGCCACCCATGTGGGCTTCCGCGATGACCCGGACAGGGAACCCATTGACCGGTGTCTGCCCCAGCCGACGGCCGTGGCCTATGGGGTCCTTTCAGAAAGCTGGGATTTTGCGGGCGAGGGTCATGCAGTGCGCGAGTTGGAGGAAGGCGTCATGCATGTCGTCTCGGGCTTCCCAGCGGGTTCGTAAACGGCGAGGGCCGTGGAGCCAGGCAATGGCGGACTCAGCAACCCACCGCACACGGCCCAGGCCCAAGCCGTGTGGCTGACCACGCCGGGCAATCTTCGGGATGATGCCACGCTTACGCAGACGGCGGCGGTAGCTGTCGTGGTCGTACCCGCGGTCGGCATACAGTTCGCGGGGCTTGCGCCGGGGCCGGCCCCGCTTGCCCCGTACCGGCGGCAGACCGTCGACCAGCGGCAGGAGCTGGGTGATGTCGTTGCGGTGCCCGCCGGTGTGCGACACCCGCAACGGGGTGCCGTGCGCGTCGGTCAGCACGTGGTGCTTCGAGCCCGGCCGCGCACGGTCAACCGGACTCGGACCGACTTTTGGGCTGCGTCGCCCCCGCTTGGCCTGCACATGCGAGGCATCGACCGCGACGCGGGAGAAGTCCAGCCGGTCCGCCGCCCGCAGCCGGTCCAGCAGCACCCGCTGGAGCTCCTCCCACACCCCGACCTCCTGCCACTCGGCCAGCCGCCGCCAGCAGGTAGGCCCCGAACCGAAACCCAACTCCTGCGGCAGATACTCCCACTGGATGCCGGTGTACAGCACGAACAGCACACCCTGCAGCGTCTTACGGTCATCGATCCGCTTACGCCCCGGATGCCGGAACCGCCGCTCATGCTTCGGCAACAGCGGCTCGATCACCGCCCACAACTCATCACTGACCTCCCACGGCTTCCGCCGTGTCATGGTCACCCCCGAAGCAGCACGGAATCACATACCTCTCCACCGTGCCACAACAAGATCATTCTGCAAGGACCCCTATGGCCCGAGAAGATACCGCAAGGCACCCCCTCGTCGATCGGCGGCTCACCATTCGCCAAGTTCGGGCAGGACGGCAGCAAGCAGCCGCAGCTGATCGACATCGCGACCGGCGACGTCGTCCTGTCCGAGCGAGTCGCCCTGACCCGCATGGACTGCAGCCAAGGCGAAGGCGGCACCGTCGTGCTGTGCGCCTCCAAGCAGGACGAGGCACTCGCCGTGGACAAAGCCGGCGAGATCTCGTGGCCCGGGCGGCGGGGAGGCAACCCGAACGACTGTCACGCCACCGTGGAAGCCGACTCCACATGAGCGGAAGCACCTGCTGATCCATGTGGCGGCCGACGCTGCACAAAGTCGACGCGAGCGCGGGGGTCGGTCCAGCTGCGGTCAGCACGGTCGTAGCCGCCACGGTGATTTTCCAGTTCACCCGCGCGCGGTCGTGGAAAGCGGCGTCCCGGGTGGCAGGAGCCGCGGTATGTGGGCAGCATCAGGTGTTTGTATCGGTCTTTTCCGGGGTGCCTGGCAGGGCGATTTTCTCGGCCGTGTCGGTATGGTCCGTCAGCCAGGTGCGCACCGCTTGCCGGGTGTGTTCCTTGTCAGCCTTGTGGATTTCGTAGTCCGCCGACCCCATCGAGGCGCGGCAGACCAGACACGGGCCGCGATCGCTCGTGCATGCGGGCGGAGCCGTCGTGGATCACGCTTCTCGTGTCGGTTCAGCCTGGTGGGTTCCGGTGAGCAGAGCTTCGGCGTGTTTGCGGAACGCGGTGACCAGGCGGCTGCGGTCGCCGGTGCGGGTGGCGAGCACGACCTGGCTGGGTTCGACCCCGCGCAACGGGATGGTGGTGAGGCTGGGATGCAGGCCGGTCGCGTAGTCGAGGGGTGGGCCGATGGCCACGGCCTGCCCGGCGGCGATGAGTTCGTGTTTGTCCTCAAGGGCTTCGACCAGGGGGCCGTCGGGCGCGCGCCGCCCGTCGGGCCGGGGATCGAGCCGCCAGTAGGCGTTCAGCAACGGGTCGGACTGGCGTACGTGGGGGATCGGCTCGTCGGCGATGTCGTCGAGGGTGACCGACTCCTTGCCGACCAGACGGTGGTCCCGCGGCACGACCAGCACGCGCGGCTCGTCGTAGAGGACGGTGATGCGTAGCCGGTCGGTGGGGAACGGCAGGCGCGTCACCACCGCGTCGACGCGGTGTTCCAGCAACGCGCCGCGCGAGTCGTTCCAGGCGAGCAGGCGGGTGTGGACCTCGGCATCCGGATTGCGGTCGCGCAGGGCGCGCACGGCCGGAGTGATGATCAGCCCCTTGGTGTAGCCGATGGTGACGCTGCTGGGCCGGGCCGCGGCCCGGGCGCGGGCCATCGCCTCGACCGCGGCCCGCAGCAGCGCCTTGGCCTGGGGCAGGAAGTTTTCGCCGGCCTCGCTGAGCCGGGTGCCGTGCGTGGTGCGGTCGAGCAGGCGGGCGCCCACTTGCTGTTCGAGGCGGCGGATCTGTCGGCTCAGCGACGGCTGGGTGGTGTGCAGCGCCTCGGCGGCGCGGCCGAAATGCTGGTGCTCGGCGACCACTGTGAAGCACTGCACCAGGCGGAGGTCGAGGTCCACGGGCGCGGGGAAGGGATCGGGCACCACCTCATCTTATCTGGCGTTATGCATGTTTCGTATTACGTGAGACGGAACAATCATTGGACCGCGAGCTCATCGTGGCCGCACCGTAGTGATCATGACATCGGACAACGTGACGCCGTTTCGCATCGACATTCCGGACAGTGCCCTGGAGGATCTGAAGGACCGACTGCACCGGGTACGCCTTGCCGGCCGGGAAACGGCGCCGGACAGCAGCCAGGGAGTGCAACGGGAGCGACTCGGGGAGCTGCTGGACCACTGGGCCACCGGCTACGACTGGCGCAAGCTCGAGCGGCGGCTCAACGAGCTGGGCCAGTTCCGTACCACCATCGACGGTCTCGGCATCCACTTCACGCACGTGCGCTCGCCACGCCCCGACGCCACTGCCCTGTTGCTGCTGCACGGGTGGCCGGGCTCGTTCCTGGAGTTCCTCAAGACCGTCGGCCCGCTCACCGACCACGGCTTCCACCTCATCATTCCCTCGATGCCCGGCTACGGCTTCTCCGACCAGCCCACCTCCACCGGCTGGGGCCCGGATCGGATCGCCCGCGCGTACGGCGTACTCATGCAGCGCCTCGGCTATGACTCCTATCTGGCCCAGGGCGGCGACTGGGGCGGTGTCATCGCGACCCGCATGGGGGCGCGGCGCCCGCCAGGTCTGCGCGCGATCCACGTCAACTTCCCCGAGTTCCTCGCCGCACCACCGGTCGGCGACGACCTGACCCCCGAGGAGAAGGCCGCACTCGAACAGGGCAGCCGCTTCTTCGCCGTCCACTCCGGATACCACGTCATGCAGCGCACCCGGCCGCAGACCATCGGCTACGCCCTGACCGACTCCCCGGCCGGGCAGGCCGCGTGGATCTACGAGAAGTTCCTCGACTGGGCCCGGCCCGACGCCCTCACCCCCGACGAGATCCTCGACCATGTCTCCCTCTACTGGTTCACCGGTACCGGCGCTTCCTCCGCCCGCCTGTACTGGGAATACGCCCGGCAGCCGCTCGCCCTGACCGAGCTGGACCTTCCCGTGGGTGTCAGCGTCTTCCCGGACGAACTGACGCGTACCCCGCGCATCTGGGCCGAGCGCGCCTACCACGATCTGCGCTACTTCAACGACGACATCCCCGCGGGTGGCCACTTCGCCGCTCTGGAGCAGCCGGAGTTGTTCGTCGAGGAGATCCGCAAGTTCGCGCGGACGGTGGCCGCATGAAGACGGTCGTGCTCACCGACCAGGCCAAGGCCGAGCCCGGCGCCTGGTTCATCCGGGCCGACCTGCGACTCAGCAACGAGAACAGCCGGTCGACCGACCGGCTCTCCGCCGGGCTCGACACGATCGACGTCCTCGTCCTGGGCGCCCGTTTCCAGCGCTCCAGGCGTACGGAGACCGCCTACGGCCAGGAGGCCAACTCCGCGCCCTCCTACCTGGATTCCGGCACCCCGGGCCACCCCGTCGCCGTGAGCGAGGAAGGCGCCATGCCCCTGGGCCTCCGGGTCTCCTCCTCCACCGCGCGGCGACTCCACGACCAGCCGGGAGGTGCCTGCCCGATGAGGTGGGCCCGTTACCGCTCCGCCGACGGCTCCACACGCCGCGGCGTGGTCCACGACAGCAGCGTCCACGCCCTGGGCACGGGCCTGCTGGAGCTGCTGCGCGCCGAGGGCGGGCTGGAGGTTGCCGCGACCGGGGAGCTGACCGAGACCGTCGAGCTGGCTACGGCCGGCCTGCTGGCGCCGATGCCCGTACCCCCGGCGGTCCGGGACTTCGCCGCGTTCGAGCGCCACGTCAGCAACGAGGGTAAGGCAGCCGTCGGCGACGGCACGGTCGGCCCGGTCTGGTACGCGCATCCGCTCTTCCCCGCGCCGGAGCCGTCCTGGCACACCGGATAAGCCAAAGATGATCTTGCACTCCACCGCTTGGGGTCGAGTGCGGCCGCCCTTGTGCCGCCCCTCCCCCGACGTCGATCCTCCGACTGACCTACCAGGAGACAACCCTCGATGCCTCTCACCAGCACCTTTGTTCGTGCCAATATAAACATGCATGCCGTTCGCGAGGTCAGCCTCACCATCAACGCGACCCACCTGTTCATCTACTTCATCCCCGAGGCACCGGAAGAGGCCGCCAGGCTCGGCGTGACCGAGTACGCACCGGCGTACTTCGCGTTCCGGTCGGCCCCGATGGGCGCGGTGCCGTGGCAGGTCACGCTCGCGGCCTTCTACAGCTTCAGCCCGCGGTCGGTGCGGGCCATGGCAGGCGTGTGGGACAGCGCGACGCCGGAGCATTGGCAGGCCGCTCGCTTCGCGGCCGTCGATCGTGCGTTCCGACGCGTCGACGTGCACCTCACCGCCGATCAGATCGCAGAGGCACGATCGCTGATCGACCCGGTCGTCGCGAGTGCCGACTACGCCGGAAAGACGATGGCTGCCGCCAACGTCTCGGTCCCCCTCCCATCCGATCCGCTCGTCGCGCTATGGCAGCAGATCACGGTGGTGCGCGAGTGGCGCGGCGACGCGCATTTCACCGTGCTCGCCGCCAACGACCTCGGGCCGTGCGACTGCAACGTCCTGCAGACCGCGACAGGTCACTTCCCGGAAGCGATCGCACGTGCCACCCGCCTGTGGAACGACGAGGAGGTGGCTGCGGCAACGGCACGCCTCGTCGCACGTGGCTGGCTCAACGCCGACGGCACCACGACCGATGCCGGCATCTCGGCGCGCGAGCGGATCGAGATGGAGACCGACGAGCACTGCGCCGCCCTGTGGACGCCGATCGGCGACGCGAACGTCCGTCGCCTCACCTCTCTCGTCATGCCGATCCACGACGCGTTCACCGCCGCCGGGACATACCCCTTCCGCGTGGAGATGGGAGACACGCAGTCCGCCGATCCGGAGGCCGCCACGTAGTCCGACCGCGGTGGCGGGGACATCCCGCCGGATGTCGGCCAGAACCACTACGACGGTGTGAGCTGCGGCATTGCCGGGCAAAGGGGCCCGCCTCCACCATGGCCCGACCAAGGACGTCAAAGAAAGCAGATCGCTATGGCCGATCACGTGCACGTGCGGCTCAGCCAGGGGCTGAGCGTGTCCGAAGACGGGGGACTGATCGAGCACTCCCGCTGCCGGTGCGGGGCCACCTTCACCAAGGTTTTCGACGCCGATGGCGGAGAGCCGGAACGTCCGACCCGGTCCTGATGCGCACCGAACCCGCAGGCGAGAGGCCGACTGACGCCGGGCCCCACATGGCCCGTTGCCTGCGGACGAAGCGGTTTGAGGAGGGCCCCGCCCCCGGAGACGGCGAGGCCCCGGGCCAGCCGGCCGGGGCCTCGGGACGAAGCTATTGCTGGGTCAGCCGTCCAGTTCCTTGCGGTCACTGCCGCCACTGATCGCGATCTTGCGGGGCTTGGCCTGCTCGGCGACCGGAACGCGCAGCTTCAGCACACCCGCCTCGTAAGAGGCGTCGATCCGCTCAGCGTCGAGAGTGTCGCCCAGGAACAACTGTCGGCTGAACGTCCCCGCAGGCCGCTCGGTGATCACTGTGTCACAGTTGTCGCCGTATGCCTGCTTGCGTTCGGCTTTCACCGTCAGGACGTTGCGCTCGACATCGAGGTCGATGGACTCCGGGTTCACGCCCGGCAGGCCCAGCTCCACGAAGAACGTGTCGCCCTCGCGCCAGGCGTCCATCGGCATGCCAGCCGGACGTACGGTGCGTCACGGCCGAAGCCAGCGCCCGGGGCGAAAGCGGAAACGGAGCCGCGGCGGGGAGGCATCAACCGCCACCAGCGCCCCGCCCCGGCGACCCACGGCTCCACCCAGCCCGTGACGACGGCCGAGCCAGCCGCCAAGACCACCAGTACCAGCCCGTCAGACCCGGCCACAGGGCCGACGCCTCCGTCGGCGCGACGGACTGTTCACTGCACGTGACAAGCCTTGAGCGGGATGCTGTCAATTTCATCTTGGGCGGAAGCTTGTCAATAAGTCTGCGGTGGGCTACACGGATGGGCAGTACTCGTTTTCGTCCGGCCGCACTGCGGACCGTTCGACGTCCCGCGGGGTGTGCAGATTGAAGGGACACCACAGCGGCCGAGGCGGCCTACGACAACGGCGTCCTAGTCGACCTGGCCGGTGCGCCGGGTGCGATGGCGCAGCACGCCGGAACGTTCCTTTTCCCTGATCTCGCCGTGCACGACACCTCGCCGGCGTTCAGCTCGATGGTGATGTCGCCCCGCTTCACGCCGGGCAGGCCGACCTCGAGGAGGTAGGCATCTTCCGCGCCGAGCACGTCGGCGCCGAGCACCCCGAATCGCCGCTTCGGCCAGGTGCCAGGCCCCGGGATGGGAGCAAGATGGACTGTGTCGAGGAGTCCGTCCCATCGTCGAGGGGAGTAGGTGAGGAGATCGATGACGCTCGCGCGAACCGACCCCTTCCGTGGGCTGGACCGGTTCACACCAGCAGGTGCCAGGCACCGCGGCACCGCATGAGGCAGCGAAGCCATGATCGCATCGACGCATCGCGCGGGGCCGGCCTGCCGCGGCCGTGTATCCCGGTCGCCGATCAGGCCAAGCCCCGCAAGATCGCCGCCAGCGGCGGCGCCCCGTACACGTACATCAGCGGCTGATGACCGCGGCAGGAGACGGGCACGGCGGCTTCCGTCCGCCCGCATCGCCTCTGCGCGGCCATCCATCCGGAAGGGAAGACGTCATGCGCATCCGCTGGGACGCGTTCATCGCCGCGATCCAGGAACGCGGCGAATATCCCACACCGCAGGAGGCAGAGCGAGCCTCCCGCGTCGTCTTGGCACTGCTGGGGGCTCATCTGGTGGGTGAGGTACGCGCCGAATTGGCCGACCGGCTGCCCGAATCGCTGGCGCTGATCCTCCTCAGTCCCCTCCAGGCGCACGAACCGCTGTCACCCGAGCGGTTCATCCGGGCGACCGCAGCCTGGATCGAAGGCGCCACCGAGAAGACCGCAACCTGGGACGTCAGCGCGGTACTCAGCGTCGTGGCCGATGTCGCGGGTGATGACCTGATGAACCGCACCCTGTTCCAACTCCCGCCGGGCTACGACCTGCTCTTCGGACGCCCGCAGTCGAGTTGATCACCCACCGTGGGTCTCTGCCGGCACCACAGCAAAGACAATGGCGGGGATGGACGCGAACACCGCCTCGCGCCGCGGCCAACAGGGCCCCGGCGCGAGTCCTGGATCGCGAGCACGTGTAGTACCAAGTCAGGCGCCCCCGCTTTGCTGCCGATGGCCTCACCAGGAGCGCCCGCGATCAGGTCCTCGCGGCCGTCGCGGTTGACGTCGCCGGCGGCCATGGCGGTCACGCCGGCGTTGTCCGTGTTCCGGAAGGTTCGTCGAGCCGCCTACGGCGATGACCATGCCCGCGCCGGTACCGCGCTCGGTGACGTCCTCGCCGGGGACACCGGCGAGCAGTTCCGCGATGCCGTCGCCGTTGAGGTCCACCAGGGCCACGGATGCGCCGAAGCGGTCGCCCGCCTCCGGGGTGCCGGGAACCTCGGCAGTGGCCTGGGTGACACGGATGCTTCGGTAGGCACCGACGGCTCTCCGTCCCGCGCGGGCGCGAACGGCTGCGAGGCCGGTGTCCGGGTCGTGAGGGCGTCCGGTTCAGCGCGCCGTCGCGCGGGGGCCGTCCACGAGCGAGAGGCTGCGGGCACGCGCATGGCGTTCGAGGAGGTCATGGGCCGCGCCCTGCGGTACCTGATCGCCGCGTAGCCGCTCGACGGCGGGGCGGGCCGACCCGCACCGCCGCCCGGACAGCACCGGCGGGTCGGCGGCCAGGGTGCGGGTCGGCGGCCGGTCGGCTCAGCCGGTGGCCGGATCCGCGGGCCGGGTCGGACCGCCGGGTGCGAGGTCCGTCCACGTGCGCTCGATGTGGTCCAGGCACACGTCCCGGGGTGCGGCCGGGTGCGCCTCGTGCCATCCGTCGGGCACCGGGGCGAAGGTGGGCCACAGGGCGTGCTGGTTCTGGTCGTTGACCACGACGAGGAAGGTGCCGTCCGGGTCGTCGAAGGGGTTCACGTCGTCCTGCCGATCTCTGCGGGGTCGGGGCGGAGAAGCCGGTCCGGCGGCCGTGGGGCTTGGCCTGTACGGCTCAGCGTGGCGGGGTCGTCTCCGGCGCGCCGGTGTCGGCGCAGGTGGCGGCGGGGCTCCTGTCCTTGGCGAGGAAGATGGTCTGCGCCATCATCCGGTAGCCCGACATCCCCTCCCGCAGGGTCTCGATGGACTCCTCCGGGTGCACCGAGTCGATCACCGCGTTCGGACCGACCGCGTTGAACTGGTGTGAGACTCCACGTGGTATCTGCATGTCCACCCAGGAGTTGGGCGGCACGATCACGTTGTGCCGCTCGCGGCGCACCCCGTCGGGGGTGCCGGGCAGGTCGTCGGCGAAGCAGGACAGCGGTGCGAAGCGTCCCGTCGGGGGGCGGACGGTGATCGGCGACAGGCTGGACACGCGGATCGTGGTGTCCGGGCCGGTCATCATCCGCACGAACCGCAGCCCGGTGTGCAGGTGCATGCGCGAACAGATGTCGCGTGCGGCGGTGTCGTAGAAGTCCATGAGGTAGCGGTCGGCGAAGAAGCCCGGGAAGGGCGGCTCCAGCATGAAGACGTCGCCCTCCTCGAAGACCTGCGCCCGCTTCGGCTCGCCCGCCGGTGTGGGTCGCTCCCCCTCCTCCCGATGGGCCGCCCGGACCAGGCCGGACAGAGCGTCGACGACGGTCAGGGCGGTCTCCGGGGGCAGTTGCACCACCGGGGTGAGCCGGTTGCGGTCGGGGTCCAGGTGACCTCGGACGTCGAGGATCTCGTCCTCGTGGTCGGGCGACCGCTTCATCCGGCCGATGGTCTCGGTGGGCTGCGTCATCCTGTCGCTCCCCTGTGCTCGTTCGGTCCGGAACCGGGGTGACGTGCCCAGAGCACGCCGCCCGTGTCGTGTCGCCCGGCGCGGAGCACCGAGCAGCCGGTCACGGCTGTCCCGCCGTCCCGCTGCCGGGACAGCCACTCCCAGCGGTCCGTTCCCGCACTGCCGGGGACGTCGAGGAAGGACAGCAGCGGGCCCAGCGGCCGGGCGGGACCGCCCGGCGCGGGTCCGTGCGGGAGGAGGACCAGTGCGCCGCCGTCGAGGCGGGTCTCGACGCCCCACGGCACCGGCCCCTCCTCGACGCCGTGCCGGGCGGCCAGCTCCGCGGCCAGTTCCCCGTGCACCGAGAGCGGCCACGCGGCGAGTAGCGTCGCGCGCCACCGCGCCTTGGCGCGGGCGAGTTCCGCGTCGTCGGGGGCGTGCCAGTGCTCGCGCAGGAAGTCGTAGGCGGCCAGCACGGTGTCCTCCCCGATCCCGGCGTGCCGGGCGGCGGTGTGTTCGGCGAGGGACCGCAGGGCCGGGTCGTTGCTCCCGGAGTCCAGGAGGTGGCGTGCGGTGGCCGCGGCGTGGCGCAGCAGTCGGTCGTACCGTGCGGGCGCCAGGCGGCGGGCGGCCAGCGGCCGGCTCATCGCCCGGCGTTGCGGCTTTCCGGTGGCGGTCGCCCGGTACCCGCCGAACTGGACGACCGCGGGCCGCAGCGGCGATCGTTCGTAGAGGGTGCGGACCTCGGGCACCGGCTGTTCCGTCGCGACCAGGGCGACGTCGTCGCCGAGCGTGGGCTCGTCCACCGCGACCGCCGCGAACCGGCCGGTGAGGCCCGCCCGGCGCCAGCCGTGCTCGATGTCGAGGGGATGGTGCTTCTCCCCGCCGCGGTTGATGCGCTCGCCCGCGCGGCCCCGCAGGACGAGGAGTCCGTCCCGGAGCTCGCCCAGGTCGCCGGTGCGCAGCCAGCCATCGTCGGTGATGGTGGCGGCGGTGTTGCGCGGGTCCTGCCAGTAGCCGGTCATCAGGTCAGGTGTTCTGATCCAGACCTCGCCGGATTCCAGGTGGAGTTCGGTGCCGGGCAGCGGTACCCCCACCGGGGGCGTCCGTTCCAGGTAGTGGGTGCGGAAGTCGGTGTCGCAGAGCAGCGGCATGGTGAAGCTGAAGTTGACCGCCTCCGTCAGACCGTAGCCCTGACGCAGCCTCGGGCCGTAGCGGGAGTGGAAGCGGCGGGCCAGGTCGGCGGTGAGCGGGGCCGCGGCGGTGATCAGGTAATCCAGCCCGTCGGGCCACGCGGGAGCGGCCTCGACCAGGTCCGCGAGGAGAGCCGGGACGATGGAGGCCGTCCTGGCGCCGGAGGCGTCCAGCGCGGCGAAGTAGCCGGCCGGGTCGAAGGCGGGGTGCAGGATGAGCGGCGTGCCGGTGAGGTGGGTGCCGAGCAGTGACATGACCAGTGCGTTGCAGTGGTACAGCGGCAGGCAGGTGCCGTGCGGGCGGTCCGGTGTGATGCCGTGCAGGACCGCTGTGCGGTGTGCGTTGCCGATGACCGCCCGGCGGCTGAGCACGACCCCTTTCTGCGGACCGGTGGAGCCGGAGGTGAACATGATGAGCGCAGGGGCTTCGGGCGTCGGGTGCGCGTCGGGCAGTTGGGTGCGCCGGACTCCGTGGACGTCCACGACGGCCGCGGCGGCGACCCGGGCGGCGCCGGCGGCGAGGGCCGCGTCCCCGGCCCGCGGGTGCAGCGGGACGGCGACGAGTCCCCGGTCGAAGCAGCCGAGCAGGATGTCCGCCAGGCGGTGGCCGCTTGGGAGCCTGATCACCACCCGCGCCCCTGCGGGCAGTTCGTCGAGTGCGGCGCTGTCCGCCTCGTACGTGGCGTCCTCGGTGGCGGTCAACGGGCCCTCCCGAGGGCTTCGGTGAGCTGGACGCCGACGGCGTCCACGTGCTGGGGCTGCATCACTTGGTGGTGCCGTGCGTCGACGTGACCGACGGTCAGCTCGCCGCCGGCGTACGGCCGCCACAGTTCGTGCGTGGGTGCCGCGCGCCGAGGCTCGCCGGCGGCCTCGATGTAGGTGGTGGCGCCCGCGTAGCGTGGGGGACGGTAGGCGCGCAGCAGAGCGTCGTTGTGCCGGGAGACGGCGATGACGCGGGCGATGTCGTCCTCGGTGAGGCGGGCGAAGAGGCTGCCCTCACGGCGCAGCAGTGCCGACACGGTGGTGAAGTCGAGGGTCTCCGGAGCGATGCGGCCGTCGTCCAACCCGGCTGCCGTCAGCAGCACCCGGTGCACGCGGTGCTCGTCGATGGGCTCGGCGGGCTCGGCCCCGGTGGCGGCGACGGCGTCGACCAGGAACAGCGTCCCTTCGGGCTCGCCGAGTTCCCGCAGCCGGACGGCCATGGCGTGCGCCACCAGTCCGCCGAAGGACCAGCCGACCAGGTGGTACGGGCCGTTAGGTCGGACCGTGCGCAGCAGCCGCAGGTAGCGCTCGGCCATCTCCTCGATCGTGCCGGGCAGGTCCGCCACTCCCCCGGTGCCCTCGGCCTGGATGCCGTGGACCGGGTGGTGCCGGCCGACGTGCCGCAGCAGGCCGGCGTAAGTCCAGCTCATCCCGCTCAGCGGGTGGACACAGAACACCGGAGCGGCCGCTCCGGCGGCCCGGAAGGGCACGAGGTGTGCGGAGGCGGACGCGGTCGGCGGCCCGCCGAGCAATCGGCTCAGGGCGGCCGGGGTGGGGGCCTCGAAGACGTTTTGGAGGGCGGGTGCGAGGCCGAGGACGGCGCGTACCCGCTCGGTCAGCCGGGCGGCGAGCAGCGAGTGGCCGCCCAGTTCGAAGAAGTTGTCCTCGGGGCCGACCCGCGGTACGTCGAGCACCTCGGCGAACTGGCGGCACATCAGGTCCTCACGGAGGTCGCGCGGCGGCTCGGCGCCGGTGGCGGCCGCCCAGTCGGGCTCGGGCAGCCGGTCGCGCAGCAGCTTTCCGTTGACGCCGAGGGGGAGCCGGTCCAGGGCGAGCAGCCGGGCGGGCACCATGTAGTCCGGCAGGTGCCGGGTCAGGTGCGCCCCGATCGCGTTCAGATCAGCGCCTCGTGGGGTGACGTAGCCGACGAGCCGACGGTCGTCGGCGCCGCGGTCGTGCACGGCGACTGCGGCGGCCGTGACCTGCGGGTGCCCGTCCAGCACGGCTTCGACCTCGCCGAGTTCGACGCGGTGACCGCGGATCTTCACCTGGTCGTCGGTCCGGCCGTGGAAGCGGAGCACCCCGTCGCGGCTCCACGACGCGAGGTCGCCGGTGCGGTACATCCGCCGGCCGGCCGGTCCGAAGGGGTCCGGCAGGAAGCGGGCGGCCGTCAGTCCGGGGCGGCCGAGGTAGCCGGTCGCCAGGCCCGCGCCGGCCAGGTACAGCTCGCCTCTCGTGCCCGGGGGGACGGGGCGCAGCCGGTCGTCGAGGACGTAAGCGCGGGTGTTGCGCAGCGGCCGGCCGAGCGGCACCGTGCCGTCGGTCCGCGCGCCGACCGGGTGGGTGGCGGACCAGACGGTGGTCTCGGTCGGGCCGTAGCAGGCGAGCAGCGACGCGGTGGCGGCGGCCAGCTCCCCGGCGAGTTCCGCGGGGACCGCCTCGCCGCCGACGACGGCGCGTACGTGGCGCAGTTGCCGCGGTCGTCGTGCCACGAGCGTCCGCCAGAGCGACGGGGTCGCCTGCACCACGGTGACGCGGTGCCGGTCGAGCAGCGCGCACAGCTGGTCGGGATCGCGCAGCGCGTCCTGGTCGGCGAGGACCATGGCGCCGCCGGTGATCAGCGGCAGGTACAGCTCGGGCTTGCACATGTCGAAGCCGACGGGCGCGGAGGCCAGCATCCGGTCGTCGGGGCCGACCGCGAGCTGCTCGCGCAGGGCGAACAGCAGGTTCACCAGCGCGGCCCGTGGCACGACGACGCCCTTGGGCCGCCCGGTGGAGCCCGAGGTGTAGGTGACGTACGCGGTGTCCGGTGGCACCGGCAGCGGCTCGGCCGCCCCGGTCGTGACAACGGGTTCGGCCGCGGGTCCGGTGGCGTCGCACACCACGAGGAGGGGTCGGGCGTCGGCCAGGAGCGCTGTTACGCGCTCGGCCGGCAAGGTGGGGTCGACGGGCAGGTAGGCGGCGCCGGTCGCCTGGACGGCGAGGAGGGTGGCGGGCAGGTCGGGGCCTCGGCGCAGCACCACGGCGACCAGGGCGCCTGGGCCCGCGCCGTGCGCGCGGAGTTCCCCGGCGAGGTGTTCCGCCCGCTGGGACAGGTCCCGGTGGCTGAGCACGGTCTCGCCGTGCAGGACAGCGGGTGCCTCCGGGGTGCGGTGTGCCTGGGCCGCGGCGAGCGCCGCCACGGTGGTGTCGGGCGTCGCGCGGTCGGTGCCGCACCCCTGTCCGGTCAGCCGCTCGTGCTCGCCGTCGACGAGCACCGGCAAGTCGGCGACGGGGAGTTGAGGATCGGCCACGGCCGCGCGGAGCAGCCTCTCCAGGCGGGCGATCATCAGGCGCGCGGACGCGGGGGCGAACAGTTCGGTGTCGTATTCCAGAAGACCCTCGATCCCGGCCTCACCGCCGTGGTCCGTGTAGTGCTGCCGCATGCTCCACAGCAGGTCCATCCGGGAGGCGCCGCCGTGCACGGCGACCGGTTCCGTCCGCAGGCCCGGCAGGTCGAACTCGGCCGCCGGGGTGTCCTGGAACGCCAGCATCACCTGGAAGAGGGGGTGGGCGGCGAGGGAGCGCGACGGGTTGACGGCCTCGACCACGCGCTCGAAGGGGACCTCCTGGTGCGCGAAGGCGTCGAGATCGGTGGCGCGTACCCGCTGGAGGAGTTCGGCGAACGTCGGCGCGCCGCTCAGGTCGGTGCGCAGCACCACGGTGTTGACGAAGCAGCCCACGGTGTCGTGCAGCGCGGCGTCGTGCCGTCCCGCGACGGGTGTGCCGACGGGGATGTCCTCGCCCGCCCCGAGCCGGTGCAGCAGTGCGGCGACCGCGGTGTGCACCACCATGAACAGGCTGGTCCGGGTGGTCGCGGCGAGCCGGTTCAGGCGGGCGTGGAGCGCGGCGTCGAGGGTGAAGGGGACGGTCTCCCCGCGGTGTGCGGAGACCGGCGGCCGGGGACGGTCCAGCGGCAGCCGCAGCACCTCCGGGACGCCGTGCAGGATCCGCGCCCAGTGGTCGACGCCGGTGTCCCGGTCGCGGTCGAGCAGGCTGAGCGTGTGGTCCGCGTAACTCACGGGTGTGCTCGTCCACTGCGGGGCGTCGCCCGCGGCACGGGCCCGGTAGGCGGTGGACAGGTCACGGGCCAGCGGACCGAGCGACCAGCCGTCGGCGGCGATGTGGTGCAGCAGGAGCAGGAGTACGTGGTGCTCGGGTGCGGTCTCGTGGAGCACGGCGCGGACCGGGAGTTCTGTCTCCAGGTCGAAGACGTGCGCGGACGCGGTGGCGAGCAGTCCGGGCAGTTCCGCCTCCGAGGTGACCACCGTCTGAAACGGCAGGGCGTCGGCGTCGCGGATCCGCTGGTACGGCTCGCCGTGGTGTTCCACCACGGTGGTGCGCAGGCTCTCGTGCCTGTCCAGCAGGTCGCCGAGGGCCGCCCGCAGGGGTTCCGCACGCAGCGGCCCGGTGAACCGGACGGCGAAGGACATGTTGTACACGGAGTTGGGGCCGGCGAACCGGTCGAAGAACCACAGCCGCCGCTGCGCGGGCGAGAGCGGTACGCGCTCCGGTCGCGGGGCGGCGGCCACCCGGGCGGGAGCCACGGCAGCGCCCTGCGGGACGTGGCGTGCCAGGTCGGCGACGACCGGGGCGTCGAACAGGGTACGGATGCTCAGCTCGCGGCCGGTCTCCGCGCGCAGCCGGTTGATCAGACGGGTGGCGAGCAGCGAGTGCCCGCCGAGGTCGAAGAAGTTGTCCTCGGCGCCGACCTCGGCCAGTCCCAGGGTTTCGGCGAACAGGTCGCACAGCAGCCGTTCTCGCGGGTTCTCCGGGCCGCGGCTCACCGGCAGCGCGGTCTCCGGACGCGGCAGGGCGGCGCGGTCCAGCTTGCCGTTCCCGGTCAGCGGGATCTCGTCTACGGGGACGACGAAGGCGGGCACCATATGCGCGGGCAGCACCGTGCGGGCGTAGGCACGCAGTTCCGCGGCCGACGGCGTCTCGGCCGGGCCGGTCCCGGCCGGTCGCGTGGCCGGGACGGCGTAGCAGAGCAGGCGGCCGCCGTCGTCGCCGGTCTCGGCGATCACCACGGCCCGGTCCACGGCCGGGTGCTGTTCGAGGACGCGCTCGATCTCGCCGGGCTCGATCCGGTAACCGCGGACCTTCACCTGCTGGTCGATCCGTCCGAGGTACTCCAGCGTGCCGTCCGGCCGCTGCCGCGCGAGGTCCCCGGAGCGGTACATCCGAGTGCCGGGCGCGCCGAATGGATCGGGGACGAACCGGCTCGCGGTGAGCGCCGGCCGGTCCAGATAGCCGCGGGTCACGCCGGGGCCGGACACGTGGATCTCGCCGGGGCAGCCCGGCGGCACCGGTCGTAGCGCGTGGTCCAGCAGCCGCAGGCGGAGGTCGGGCAGCGCCGTGCCGACGACGCTCGCGGTCTCTTCGGGTCGGTCAGCTCGGTGTACGTCGCGTGGACGGTGGTCTCGGTGATCCCGTACATGTTCACCAGGGCGGGCCGGCCCGGGCCGTGCCAGGAGCGGAGGCGGGACGGTTCCAGCGCCTCCCCCGCGCATACGATCACCCGCAGGTCGGGCAGGGCGTCCGCGCCGGCCTCCGCCTCGGCCCGCAGGAGCTGGTAGAAGGCCGAGGGAGTCTGGTTCAGGGCGGTGACTCGCTCCCGGCGCAGCAGCGCCAGGAGGTCCCTGGGCGAGCGGGCCACGTCCTCCGGCACCACCACCAGCCGCCCGCCGCGGCCGAGAGCCGTCCACATCTCCCAGACGGAGACGTCGAAGGCGTAGGAGTGGAACAGGGCGTGTACGTCGGCGTCGAACCGGAACCGCTCGTCGGTCACGGCCAGCAGCCGTACGACATTGCGGTGGGTGACCAGGACACCCTTGGGCCGGCCGGTGGAACCGGAGGTGTAGATGACGTAGGCGACCGCCTCGGGGTCCACGGTCACGGCGGGCGGGTGCGCCGGGTGGGTGGCGGCCGTGTCGGGGCCGTGGAGGAGGATCTGCGGGTGCGGGACCGGCAGCGGGACGCCCGTGACGACGAGCACGGGGCCGGCTTCCGCGAGCACCCCCCGGATGCGCTCCTCGGGGTACGCCGGGTCCAGGGGCAGATAGCCCGCGCCCGACTTCAGCACCGCCAGGATCGCGACGACGAGGTCCGCCGAACGCTCCAGCACCAGGCCGACCAGGCGCTCCGGTCCGGCGCCGCGTTCGATCAGGAGGTGGGCGAGACGGTTGGCGCGCGCGTCGAGCTCCGCGTAGGGCAGGGTGGTGCCGCCGTGGGTGAGGGCCGGGGCTGTCGGCCGACGGCGCACCTGCGCGGCGAACAGGGCGGTCAGCGTGGCCGGCCCGGTGTCCCGGTCCGGGGCGGGGGCGGGGGCTTCGAGGTCGGCGCGCTCGTCCGGCAGCAGCAGGTCGAGGCGTCCCAGTGGTGCCGCCGGGTCGTCGGCCATCCGGTCGAGGACGGCGCACAGGCGGTCGAGCAGACGGCCGGCCGCGTCGGCGTCGAACACGTCGGTGCTGTGGTCGAGTTGGAGCCGCAGCCGGTCGCCGGGCACGGCGATCAGGGTCAGCGGGTAGTGGGTGCCGTCGCGGCCCTGGACCTCCCGCAGCTTCAGGCCGGGTACCAGGGTGGCCAGTTCCCCGTCGTCGACCGGATAGTTCTCGAAGACGACGACCGTGTCGAAGAGTTCGGCGTGCCCGGTGACCGTCTGCAGGGTCGTCAGGTCGGCGTGCTGGTGGTCGAGCATGGACAGTTGCTGGGCCCGCAGGTCCGCCAGGCAGTCGGCGACCGGCCGGCGTGGGTCGAGGCGGACCCGGACCGGCACGGTGTTGATCAGCAGGCCGACGATCCGCGCCGCGCCGGGCAGTTCGGCCGGCCGGCCGGAGACCGTGGCGCCGAACACCACGTCGTCCCGGCCGGTCAGGGCGCCGAGCAGGACCGCCCAGGCCAGTCGCACGACGATGCTGGTCGTCAGGCCGCCTTCCCGCGCCAGGGCCTCGACGCGGGCGGTGCACCCGGGGTCCAGCTCGACGGTCGTGCGGCCACGTGCCCCGGTGGCGCCGCGCCGGCCGGGGCCGCCGACCAGGGTCGGGCCGTCCACGGACGCCAGCAGCGAGCGCCAGGCCGATTCGTCCGCGCGGGCGTCCCTGGTGGCCAGCCAGTCGAGGAAGTCGCGGTACGGCGTGGCGGGCGGCAGCGGGTGACCGGCGTAGAGCGAGAACAGTTCGTGGACGACGATCGGCATGGACCAGCCGTCGACCAGGAGATGGTGGGTGGTCAGGACGAAGGTGTGCCGGTCGGCGGACCCGCGCAGCAGCGCGGCGCGCATCAGTGGGGGGTCGGCGAGGTCGAAGCGGCGTCGGCGGTCGGCGGCGAGGAAGTCCTCCAGGTCCTCCGGCGCGGGCCTCTCGTGCCACTCCACGGCGGAGCCCGGCACCACCACCTGGACGGGCCGGCCCGACGCACCGGGCCGGACACCGGCGGAGAGCTGCGGGTGGCGGCGCAGCAGGCGGTGCAGCGCGTCCCGCAACGCGTCGGCGTCCAGTGTCCCGTCGAGGTCGAAGACGAACTGGACGAGGTAGGGGTCCACCCCGTCGTGGTCGTAGAGCGAGTGGAAGAGCAGGCCCTGGGCCAGCGGCGGCAGCGGCAGTTCGCCGGTGGCGCGGGACCGGGCCCGGTCGACCAGCGCGCCCAGGACGTCGAACCACCGCTCGGCCAGGGCGGCGACACGCGTCGCGTCGAGCAGACCGCCGGGCCAGGACCAGTGGGCGACCAGTTCGGGGCCCTCCGGGCGGTCGGTGATCACCGTGTCCAGCTCGACGGCGTGGCTCATGGCCGGCCCGGCGCCGGTGGTCAGGCCGTCATCGGAGGGGGTCCCGGCGGCGGCCACGTCGGCCAGCACCGACCAGGGGCCTTCGCCGCCGACGCCGAAGCGGCCCAGGTAGTTGAAGGCGAACTGCGGCGTGGGGCGGGAGGCGAGGGCGGGAGCGCTCTGCGGGTTGAGATGGCGCAGCAGACCGCGGGTCAGTCCCGCGCGGCCGGAATCACGGGTGCGGGAGCGCACCTGGGCGACCGCGCCGTCCAGGGCGATCGGGTCGGTCCGCGCCTCGGCCCAGGAACAGCCGGGGTCGAGTACCACGGGACACAGGGTGGTGAACCAGCCGACGGTACGGGACAGGTCGAGGTTGTCCGCGAACTCCTCACGTCCGTGGCCCTCCAGGTCCACCGAAAGCGCGTCCGGGCCGCCCCGCCAGTCGGCGGCGGCCAGGGCGAACGCGGTGAGCAGCAGGTCCTGCACCGAGCAGTCGAATGCCGCGGTCGCGTCGCTCAGCAGACGCGCGGTGAGCGCGCCGGGCAGGGTGGCGGTGTGGCGGCGCCGGGTGTCCTCGGTGTCCGACGCGGGATCCAGGGGGCGCGCGGCGACCGGTGGTTCCACGGGCTCCGGCCGCTGGTGGGGGAACGCGTGCAGCACGGCCGGGTGATGGGCGTACCCCACCAGCGCCTTCGCCCACTGCGCGAAGGCGGTCCCGGTCGGTTGCAGCGTCGGGGTCCGGCCGCGGCGTACCGCGTCCCAGGCGGTGTCGAGGTCATCCCGGAGGATGCGCCAGGAGACGCCGTCGACCGCGAGATGGTGCACTGTGAGGGTCAGAGCGCCCGCCGTCCCGGGCCCGGGGTCCGACCAGCGCGCGTGCACCATCCGGCCGCTCTCCGGGTCGGTCGGCGGGCCCGGCCGGTTCAGCTCGACCGGCACGGTGGGCAGCACCTCCAGCGACCAGATCGGGCCCGTGACGGTCAGGGAGAGCCGCAGCATGGGGTGGTGGTCGACGAGGGCCTGCACCACCGCGCGGACCTGCTCCTCGGTGATGCCCACCGGGGTGCGCACCGTCAGGGACTGGACGAACCCGTGGAGTGTGCCGCCGCGTTCGCGCAGCCAGTGCATGACGGGCGTCAGCGGCACCGCGGAGTCGTCCGCGTCGTCCAGCGCGATCCGGCGCGCGGGGAGCCTGTCGTCCGCGAGTGCGGCGGCGAGTCCGGCGACGGTGGGGGTGCGGAAGACATCCGGGGTGGTGATCGCCAGACCGGCGCGCTGCGCCGCCGCCGCGAGTTGGATCGCCTGGATGCTGTCCCCGCCGAGCCGGAAGAAGTCCTGGTCGAGGGGGACGTCCGGCACGCCGAGCTGCTCGCCCACCAGCCCGGCGAGCAGTTTCTCGGCGGGCGTGCGCGGGGCCGCGCCGCTTCCGGCGCTGGGGGCGGCGACCGCGGACTCGAGCGCGGGCAGCGCGGCCCGGTCCAGTTTGCCGTTGCGGGTCAGGGGCAGCCGGTCCACGGCCACCACCGCGGCCGGCAGCATGTAAGCGGGCAGCCGGTCCCGCGCCCGGTCCAGCAGCGCCGCCGTGTCGAGGCCGTCGGCCGCACCGCCGGACGCGGTCACGTAGGAGACGAGCCGCCGCCCTCCCGGGCGCTCCTGAGCGACGGTCGCGGTTTGCCCGACCCGCGGGTCGGCTCGTAGCACGGCGTCGATCTCGCCCGTCTCGATCCGGTGACCGCGCAGCTTGACCTGTCCGTCGGCACGACCGGCGAACTCCAGCCGACCGTCCGCGCTCCACCGGGCCAGGTCGCCCGTGCGGTAGACGCGCGCCCCCGGCGGCCCCGACGGGTCGGGGACGAAGCGCTCCGCGGTCGCGCCCGCGCGCCCGACATAACCGCGCGCCACCCCCGCTCCCCCGAGGTACAGCTCCCCCACCGACCCCGGCGGCACGGGCCGCAACGCGTCGTCGAGGAGCAGCACCCGCTTGCCGTCCAGCGGGCCGCCGATGGGGACGGACACGGCGTCCGCAGGCAGTTGCGGGACCGCGTACCGGGTCGCGAAGACCGTGGTCTCGGTGGGCCCGTAGCCGTTGACGACGGTGAGTTGCGGCAGCGCCCGGCGCACCGCGCGGACGGCGTCCGGGGACACCACGTCCCCTCCGGTCCACACCTGGCGAACACCGGTCAGGCAGGCCGGGTCCTCGGCGGCGATGGCGTGGAAGAGTCCCGCGGTCAGCCACAGCCCGGTCACGCCGGTCTCCGCCACGGTCCGGGCCAGTTCGGCCGGGCCGAGGTGTCCCGGCGCGGCGACGACCACCTCGCCGCCGGTCAGGAGCGGCACCCACAGCTCCAGGTTGAACGCGTCGAAGGCGTGCGGCGAGTGCAGCAGGACCTTTTCCGCGCCGCCCTCGGACCACCAGCGGTCGGCGGCGAGCCCGGCCAGGGCGCCCTGGGTGATGCCGACCCCTTTGGGCCGGCCCGTGGAACCGGACGTGAACATCACGCAGGCGAGAGCGTCCGGTGACGCCCCGGCCCCGGCGGGCGCATCATCGGCGGCCGCGTCGGAGTGGGCTCGCACGTCCAGCAGGCGCAGACCGCGGTCGCGGGCGTAGGTCACGATGCCGTCACCCCCGGTGTGCCGGTCGGTGACCAGCAGCCACGCGTCCGCGTCGGACAGGACGGTCTCCTGCCGGGGCGACGCGTCGTCCCGGTGCAGGGGTACGTACGCCGCGCCCGCCCGCACCACCGCGACAGCGGCGACGACCAGGTCCACCGAGCGCTCCAGAAGCAGCGCGACAGTGCGCTCCGGCCCCGCACCGGCGGCGACCAGCGCACCGGCCAACGCAGCGGCACGCCCGTCCAGTTCGCGGTAGGTCAGGCGCTCACCCGTTCCGGCGCAGCGCACCGCGAAGCTATCCGGGGTACGGCGTACCTGGTCCGCGAACCTGTCGGCGGCGGTGTCGGCGGGTGCGGCCGAGGTGGGCGCGCCCGTGCCCAGGGCGGCCAGACGGCGGCGCTCCCCCGTGGTGGTGGTCGCCACTCGCGCCAGGGGCGTGTCGCGTTCGGCCCGCGCCACCTGCCTCAGCACGTGCGGGAAGCGGTCGGCGACGCCTCGCAGGAGGTCCTCGCCGTGGTTGGCGGGGTTGGCGTCGAAGTCGAGGCGCAGGTCGCCGTCACCGCGGTCGTGCGCGAAGAATGAGAGGTCCTCGGACGGCGGCGCCTGGAGGTTGCGGACGGTCGCGGTGAGCGGACCGAAGCGCAGCGGCCGGTCGAACCGCTGGATGTTGAGGACCGGCCCGAAGAACCTGCGGCCGTCGTCGGAAGGACCCACCTCCCGGCGCAGGCGCTCGCCCCGGTAACGCTGGTGCCGGCGTACCGCCCGCAGTTCTTCGGCCACTTCCTCGAGCAGGCGGCCGACGGACGCGCCCGGGTCGACGCGGAGCCGCAGCGGCAGGACGTTGGCCGTCATCGCCGGGACGAGGCGGACGAGTTCGGCGGACCGGCCGGCGACCGGCAGGCTCAGCACGACGTCCCGGTCACCGGTCATCGCGTGCAACTGGATCGCGGTGGCCGCGGTGAACAGCCGGGTCCAGCGGTGCCCGAGCCGCCGCGCGCCGTCCCTCAGCTCGATGAACTCCGCCGCCGGCACCACCCTGCTGGTGCGCAGCGACCGGTCCGACGCCGCCGCCGGACCCGCACCGAGCGTCGGGAAGTGCGACCGGCCCGCCAACCGCTCCCTCCATCGGTCGCCGTCCGCGTCGTGCTCGGCGGAACCGCGGTATGCCCTCTCGGCGTCGATCAGCGCCCGAAGCCCGCTCCAGCCGCTTGGTGGCACCGCGCTGCCCTCGTACAGATGGGTGTAGACCTCAGCGGCCCGTTCGGCGAACAGGGCCATGCCCGCCCCGTCGAGGGCGATGTGATGGACCCGGTGGAACAGCAGGGTGCGGTCGTCGCTCACGCGCAGCACCGCGCCGAAGAACAGCGGCCCCGCGTCGCAGCCTCCCGCCTCGGCCATGGCCGCCCGCATCCACGTCAGCGCCGCGGCGTCCGGGTCGGGCGTCTTGCGCAGGTCGACCGTCTCGACGACGTGCTCGGCATCGGCGACGAGCCACTGCGCGGGGGCCGCCGAACCGGCCGCTTGGATACGGACGTTCACCGCCTCGCAGTCGGCGGCCGTCCTGGCGACCGCCCTCGCCAGCAGGTCGACGGCGACCGGGCCGTCCAGCTCGAGGTACTCCGCCCACTGGTACGCGCCCGGCTCGCCGAACCCCCCGCGTTCGGCAAGCCATACCCCCAGCTGCGCGTCGGTGAGCGGCAGTTCAGCACGGTTGTCAGGCATGTGAGTGAGCGTCCCCATCCGTCCCGTCGGTGGTATGCCGACGACTGCCGTCCGATGTGTCCGTGTCGATCAGGAAACGATGCACACCATCGAAACACGGAAAGCAATGAACGAGTAAAGCAATGGCAATGTGAGGGATCTCACGATTGATCAGGGAAAGACAAAGACGCAGGTGGAGAGAGTCCTACGAGACGGAAGGAGGAATTTCAGCCGCACCCTAGGCTGCTTTACCTTCCTCGCCGGGAACTCGACCAAAAAGTCACGCCTATGGCCGATCCATTCCTCTCGCCGACGAGAAACCCTTACCGGCCTCATCGGTTCGAGGAGGCCACCTGAGGGCGAGGACGGACTGGGTGTCGGGGGCTCGGCCCGGCGCCGGTAGCCGCACGCCCCACACAGCCGGGCCGCCCACTCCTGCCCGCAGTCCTCACATGGCGGCCGACGAACCGCCTCGGAGGCCGCGACGGCCGCGCGTTCGCGCTCCGCCTGGTCCTGAGCGGCCGCACGGGCCGCGTCCGGCGCAACGGGGAGGCTAGCGAGGCGCCGCGAGTACGTCCCGGAGTACGTTCGCGAGCGTGACGCGGGCCAGCTCGCGTCTCAGGGTCTCCTCGATGCCCTCGTAGATGCCCTGCATCGCCGGCTGGATGCCGTAACCCACCACGCATCCCTGGTCCGGGGTGGTGCGGTGCATCGCGAACAGCGGGCCGGGTTCCACTGCCTCGTACACGTCGAGCAGGGTCATCGACCCCAGCTCGCGCGCCAGCGACCAGCCCGCGCCCACGCCCCGCCGGGACTCCACGAGCCCGGCCCTGCGCAGCTCGCCGAGCAGCCGCCTGATCACCACGGGGTTGGTGTTCGCGCTGGTCGCGATCTGCTCGGAGGTGGCGACCTCATGGCCCCGGCTCTGGTTTGGTTACTCACGCGAGGCGGCCGGCTGCGCGACCGCGGTCACGGTCGCCGGCGGGAAACCTGCTCGCGCCCCGTGACACCGGGGCTGCCACGTCGGCCGACGGTCAGCTGAGGGGCACGAGGACGCCGGTGTCGTGCCGGCCCGTCTCCGCTTCGTCCAGCAGCAGCGCGGCCAGCGTGGTGCGGGAGATCCTGGGCGGCAGCAGCGGGCGCCGCAGCTCCGCCAGCGGCACGATGCGGCGGGTGGGGCTGAGGCGGCCGTCCGTGACGTCCGGAGCGTGGAACACCGTGGCGCCGGCCTTCAGGGCGATCTCGTCGGCCTCGGCCTTCTCGGCCAGTTCCGATCCGACGAACACCCGCATCACGCCCGCGTAGATCAGGCCGCCGGACCGGCTCGACACGCCCGAGCCCAGCGCCCCGAGCCATACCGTGCGGACATTCGCCGCGGCGAGCCTCCTGGCCCCGGCGACCAGCGCGCCCGGGCCGTCGCCCTTGCCGATGCCGATGGCCGAGACGACCACGTCGACGTCGGTCAGGTCGGGAAAGCTCTGCGGGGCGGTGACGTCAGCCTGCCGGATCTCGACCTGCCGCGGCGCGGGCACGGTGACCTTGGCCGACGTGCGGGCCAGGGCCACGACCTCGTGTCCGCGCTCCAGCGCCTGGTCGACGAGCGTGCCGCCGGTCCGGCCCGACGCTCCGAGTACTGCGATGCGCATGATCATCCACTCCCTGACTGAACAACCGTTGGTGAGTTAAGTAAACAACTGTTGGTTACCGGTGTCAAAGTGAGGCGACCTGTAAGGTGAACACCTGTTGCTGAACCGTTCACCCTGGCCGGAAGGGAGCGAAGGTGTCGTCTCAGAAGTGGTCCGCTCCCCGTCGCCGCAATCCGCGCGGGCAGGGACAGGTGCTCAAGGCCCAGCTTGTGGAGGCCGCGGCCAAGCTGCTGGCCACTCTCGATCAACCGGAGACGCTGACACTCCGGCAGGTCGCGCGTGAGGTCGGGGTGGCGCCGGCCAGCATCTACAGCCACTTCCCCGACCTGAGCGCACTGATCCAGCACGTGCTGCGGCTGCGCTACGAGGAACTGGCCCGGCTGATGGACGAGGCCGCGCAGCCCGCCGCGAGCCCACTGGCCGACCTCGTCGCCCGGTGCGCGGCCTATGTGCACTGGGGAGTCGACCAGCGCGGCCACTACCGCACTCTCTTCGGCGGCCGGATGCCTTCCGACCTCGTCCCTGGGACGGCCCACGGCGCCGGGGCCGAGCTGCTCGGCGCCGTCGTCGCCTCCCTGGCGGCTGCCACGACCGGGGAGCGGAAGCGGTGCACGGCGGATCAGCAGTGGCAGGCCGGACTCATGCTCTGGACCGCCCTGCACGGTCTGGTCAGCCTCTACAACGACCACGGCACCATCCCCTGGCCGCCCTTGGACGGTCTGATCACCGACCTGCTCAGCTTGCACACCGGCCGGCCGGCGGCCGAGATCGAAGCCCTCCTGCCCCAGGGTGAGGGGGCGTCCGGGCCTGCCGGTCTCCGAGGTACGTAAGGGCCGTGGCATCGGCATGGGCGACCTGCTTCTGCCTCCTGCGAGCGGACGTGGCGCCGCGCCGGTGGCCGGTGGCCGGTGGGGCGGCCATGTGTCCGCCTGTCAGATGCCCAGCACGCGCCGGGCGTTCAGATGGGCGATTTTCTCCTTCACCTCGGGTGAAAGGTCGCACTTCTCGATCGAGTCCACCGCTTCGCCGGTGGACTCGTACGGGTAGTCGATCGCGAACATGACCGCTTCGGCCCCGATGCTCAGCACGGCGGCCTGCACGGCCTCCGGGGCCAGTACCCCGCTTGTGGTGATCAGGATGTTGCTCCCGAAGTACTGCGACGGCATCCGCTCAAGCGGCGCGTCGACCTGGAGCGAGCGGTAGCGCGAGTCGAAACGGGAGCGCTGGAACGGCAGGAACTCGCCGAGGTGCCCGAGGATCAGGGTCGCACCGGGGTGCCGGTCGAACACTCCGGCATAGATCAGCCGCATGGCGTGGCCGCCGGTCTCGGCCTGCCAACTCCAGCTGGCCCCGTACATCTCCGGCCGTCCGCGCATCACGTGCCAGTCATCGCGGGGCAGTGAGCCGGGGTGGAGGTACAACGGCACACGGAGTTCCTCCAGTGCGCTCCACAGATCCCCGTACGCGGGATGGTCCAGGTACCGGCCCTGCGTGTGGTCGTTGACCAGCGCTCCCCTGAAGCCGAGCTGTTCGACGCAACGTTCGAGTTCGATCACGGCGGCGGCGGGGTCCTGCAGCGGCAGGGCGGCGAACCCCTTGAAGCGGGTCGGGTGGCGGGCGATGGTCCGGGCCAGGTGATCGTTGGCGAACCGGGCGTTGTCGACGGCGGCGCCGGCGTCGGTGTCGGCCTGGATGCCGGGGACGCTCAGCGACAGGACCTGGATGTCGATGCCGTGCGCGTCCATCTCGGGAAGACGGTACTCCTCGAAGTCCGCCAGGCGGCGTCGGCAGTCCTTGGCGTACTCGTTGCTGACCTGGATCTTCTGGGGCGTGGAGGGCTGTCGCGCGAACAGCTCCGGGATGGTGAAGGCTTCTTCCAGCGCGATGTAGGTCATGGCGGGACTCCTTCGTCACATGTCCTTGTGGTGGTGTGCCGGTGGCCGGCGGCGGCGGAAAGAGCCCGAGGACCGGCTGCCTGCCGGGCGGGGGCGAGACGTGTCCGCCCCCGCCCGACGGATTCCGGACGGCCCGGCCCGCTGCCGGGGGCGGTGCCGCCCGGTCAGCCGTTCGGTGACCGGGACGCGACGGAGCCGGCAACGGTGCCGTCGCGCATGCGGTGGGCGGCGCCGATGTGGGCGTACCAGTCGATGAGTTCGGGTCTGTCGACGCTGCCGGGATCGACCACGGAGCGCTGGGCGTCTCCGCGCAACAGACGTTTCACGGGGACACCGGCTGGCGGGAGACGGGACCGACGGACCCTGCGGCAGCGGGTGCGCCACTACCACGACCCCCCACTGTTCCTCTGCCGCCGCCGTCCACCGGTATCGCACTTACTGGCAGTTGGCGGACTCCGGTCCAACGGACAGGCGGGTCGGGGGTGCCGTTCCTGAGCGCCGTCGCGTTTGGGCCGCGCGGAAGGCTCCCGGTGCCTGCCGCGCGTGCACCTATACGTCCGGGTGCTCGGACTCGTATGCCGCACCGGGCAGTTGGGTCAGGTGCCGGTGCAGGACGGCCCGGATGGTGTCCTGACTCATGCGGTCGGGGTGGAGCGTCGCGCCAAGGGCGAGTCCGTCGAGTAGTGCGGCGAGATGCTCCGCCGCCACCGGATCGTCCACGCCCAGACGGTGCAGCAGACGTCCGGCGACGTCCCGCAGCCCGTCGTGGAGCTCGGCGGCGATCTCGCCCAGGGCGGGATCGGTGCGGGCAGCCGCGAGGAAGTCCAGCCAGACCGCGGTCTCGTCGGCGCGCGCCGCGTCGAGCGGCAGGAACTGACCCGCCACCTCCTGCGCCACCAGGTACGGATCGTCCCCGGGGTGCCGCCGCTCCCGCTGGGCCGCCACTCGGACGTCCACGCGGCGCACCATCTCGCGGGCCGCGGCCATCAGGAGCTCGCGGTGGCTGGCGAAGTAGTGCCGTACGGACCCGACGGCGAGGCCGGCCTCGGCGGCGACGTTCCGGAGTGTGGCCTGCTGAATGCCGCCGCGGGCCACGACCCGGAAGACGGCGTCCACGACGTCGCGGCGGCGCTGCTCGGGATCGACCATCTTCGGCATCCGGCTTTTATAGCACGACCGTGCTACGGTTTTATTTGGCACGAAGGTGCTAAAAAAACGGCTGATGCCGCAGCACGCCGTCCCGGTGATCAGGATCAAGGAGAAGCCATGGACCCGTCGGAGCCGACCTCTTCACCTTCAGTACCGCAGTCGGCCCGGCCGTCGGCGCCCGCGCGTTCGCGCCACCTCGGCCGCCTGGCCCGCCTGGCCGTCGACCTGGGCATCTCGCCCCTCGCGTACTACGGCTGCCTCCTCGCGGGCCTGGCCACACTCCCCGCGCTCCTGACCGCGACCGGCGTCGCGGCCCTCTGGCTCGCCGCCACCGTCCTGCACGACCGGCGTGCCGACGGCCTGGCCCTCGCCATGCTCCTCATGTACGGATTCTCGGCCGCCTTCGCCGCCGTGACCTCCGAACCCCGGCCGCTGCTCCTGCGTGACCCCCTGGTCAGTGCCCTCGCCGGACTCGTGTTCCTCACCAGCTGCCTCACCGCCACCCCCGCCACCGCCTATCTGGCCGGCAAGCTGCACGGTCAACCGTCGCACGAGCCGATCCTGCTCCGCGCGCACCGCACGGAGACGCTGGTGTGCGGTGCCGGACTCCTGGCAGAGGCCGTGGCGCGTGTGCTGCTCGTGCTGACCCTGCCGGTGTCCACAGCCGCCTCCCTCACGCCACCGCTGGAATTCGCCGTCCTCATCCCGCTCGTCGTGTGGATGATCCGCCACCGCAGGAACGCGCGCACCCGTCTCACCGCCCAAGTGCCTCCGCGGACGCAGGACCCCGAGCCCGCGCCGCCGTCGGTCGCCTCCGTCCTCGAACGCCATCGCGGAGGTGCGCGATGAGGACCGTGGACAGCACGCCCGCCGCGGACGGCTTCCGCATGCCGGCGGAATGGGAACCGCACGACGGATGCTTGATGGCGTGGCCGCAGAACGGTTACGTCTGGCGCGAAGGAGCCCGCCCCGCCCAGCGCGCCCTCGCCGCCCTCGCCAACGCCGTCGCGGACACCGGGGAGGCAGTCACCGTCACGGTCACCGGCGACCAGTACGCACACGCCCGCTCCCGCCTCGACTCCCGCGTCCGCGTGGTGGAGACGACCAGTTGGCTGGGCTGGGCCCGGGACATCGCCCCCACCTTCGTGGTCGACGGCACCGGGCGGCGCCGCGGCGTGGACTTCGTCTTCAACGGCTACGGCGACCGCTACCCGTACTGGGCCGCCGACGACCAGTACGCCCAAAGGGTGCTCGACCTCACCGCCACCGACCGCTACCGCGCCCCGCTCGTGCTGGAGGGCGGCTCCTTCCACGTCGACGGGCAGGGAACCGCCCTCGTCACGGCCGAGACCCTGCTCGACCCCGCCCGCAACGACGCCCCCTCACGCACCGCCATGCATCACCTCATGGCCGCCTACCTCGGAGTGAGGCGCACCGTGTGGATCGAGTGGGGCCTCGCCCACGACGGGACACGGGGCCACGTGGACAACATGGCGTGCTTCGCCGCCCCCGGGGTGGTCTGTCTGACCTGGACCGACGACACGAGCGACCCCCAGTACGAGCGCAGCGCACGCGCCCTGGAAGACCTGAGAGACGTCCAGGACGCCAGAGGCCGTACCCTCCGGGTGGAGAAACTGCCGCTGCCCGGCCCGCTGTACGCCACCGAGGCCGAGCTTCGAGGCATCGACCGTCACGGCATCCCGGCCACCGGCACCGTGCCACACCCCCGGCTCGCCGCCTCCTACACCAACTTCTACGCCACGCAAGACCACCTCTTCGTCCCGCTGCTCGACCCCGAACACGACGACGAAGCCCTCACCCGCCTCGCCAGGATCCACCCGCACCACACGATCGTCGGCCTCCCCACCCGCGAACTCCTCCTCGGCGGCGGCAACATCCACTGCGCCACCCAGCAGATACCGAGCAGCGGTGCGGCCGCGACGGGTCCTGGCAGTGGAGTCGGGCGGCGCCCATGATCGAACCGTTCATACGCCCCGAATCCCGTCGAACACGCTGACCGGTGACCGAGTCAGCGTGGGGCGCACGTCGCCTCGCGCGCCGGACCGGACGGCTTCGAGCGCGATCACGGGTCGGCACACCAGGACGCCGGCACCCCGGGCCACGCGTCCCGCCACCACTGTCCGAACCTGAACCGGGTACAGCGCCCGGACGGCTCCTGGTACACGCTGTCGGTTCTGCTGGCCGAGGGGCCCCGGGCCGACCGTGGGAAAGGGGCCACCGTGGCGTGGCCCACCCCGAACACCTGTCCCTGGCCCCGGACGGGCCGCAGGACAGCTCCTTCCGCCGCCTCTCCCGGAGGACGACCCCGCACATGAGTGTCCGCCCCGCACGTGGATGCGCGCCGCACGGGCGCGCATCCAGGGGGAGCATCAGCGCGGCAGGGTTGTCGAGTCGATGTAGGCGGTCGTGGCAGACTGCGGCTGCTCATGAGCGGGGCCGTCCAGCGGGTCCCAGGAGTTCGTGTGCCAGACGTTCTGCATGAAGGCCGACGGCTTGCGAGGGATGCGGTTCGTCGGGCCCCGGTAGTCCCACAGAATGTTCTTGGTGCCGTCGTCGTTGTACGTCCAGAAGGTCACCGAACCGGGCTGCCAGTCGAACATGTACGTGTGGAACTGGGTCGCCGAATTGAACCCTTCGATCGGTGTGACGCTTTCCGGGCTGTTCTCGCCCTCCTTGGGGTCCGTGCACTCCCCGCCGAGCTGGGTGACGAAGCAGTTGTACAGGACTTTCCCGGTGCGCATGTCGATCGCCCGGGAGATCTTCCGTACCTTCCCGGTCGATTCGCTGTAGTCGGTCCAGATCGTCAGCCACAGCACGTGGGGCTGGGCGCACAGGACTTCGACGTCGATCTCGTCGTTGTCGGGCACGCCGTTGCCATTGGCGTCGGAATGGTCCGAGGCATAGGTGAACGTTCCCGTGACCACCCCGACGCGCCCCTGGCCCGTACAGTCCGCCGTGCGGATACGGGTGCCGTAGGTTCCGTATCCGTAGCTCTCGTCGTTACTCGCGATCTCCACTCCGCCCCCGGGGCCCGCTGCCGGCTTGGGGTTGAGCCGCATGCGCAGCGCCTTGCCGTCCTCGGCCCCGGTATGGGAGACCGGTTCGGGGCTGCCGCCCGGCGCACCCGTGCTGGAGAGGTAGGGGGAGTCACCGGTCCAGTTCTCGACGACGAGTGGTGCCGCACTTGCGGGGGCGGTGCAGACGACGAAAGCCGCCACAACGGCTGTCACCGCTAACTTGCGGCCGGTGCGTGGGGTCCGGAGGTTCATGGCTCTCCTCGGGTGTGGGGGTTCCCGTTGGTGTGCGGGCCGGCACAACAGCCAGTCCGCGGATGGTGGCTGAGAGGATCTCGGCTGGTGGGACGGCGGGGCCGTCATGGCGGCAGCCGGCGGCGGCCCAACCGGGGTGAGTGCACGGTGGCGTACCCGACCCCGGTCCCGCCCCCGACCATGACGCGGCAACTTTACCCGCCTCACGCGTCGAGACCACCGCGGGACATCAACTGGGAGGCGATCACACCACGCTGGATCTCGTTGGTGCCCTCTCCGACAATCATCAGCGGAGCGTCACGGAAGTAGCGCTCGACGTCGTACTCCGTGGAGTATCCGTAACCCCCGTGCACCCGCACCGCGTTGAGCGCGATCTCCATGGCCACCTCGGAGGCGAACAGCTTCGCCATGCCCGCCTCCATATCGACCCGCCGTCCGGCGTCGGCCTCACGTGCCGCGTGCAACGTCAGTTGCCGGGCCGCGCTGAGCTTGGTCGCCATGTCCGCCAGGTAGTTGCCGACGGACTGGTGCCGCCAGATCGGCTTGCCGAAACTCTCCCGCTCCCGGGCGTAGTTCAGGGCGTCTTCCAGTGCTGCCCGCGCAACTCCCAGTGCCCGTGCGGCCACTTGGATCCGACCGGTCTCCAGCCCCTTCATCATCTGCGGGAACCCCTTGCCCTCCTGGCCTCCGAGCACGGCGTGGGCGGGGGCGCGGAAGTCGTCGAAGGAGATCTCACAGCTTTCGACCCCCTTGTATCCGAGCTTGGGCAGATCCCGGGAGACGTACAGGCCGGGTCCGTGCTCGACCAGCAGGATCGAGATGCCCTGGTGCCGCGGCTCCGCCGCCGGGTCCGTCTTGCACAACAGCGCGATGAGCCGCGACCGGCGCGAGTTGGTGATCCACGTCTTGGTGCCGTTGACCACGTATCCGTCCCCGTCACGGCGGGCGGTGGTCGTCAGGGCTTGCAGATCGGAGCCGCCACCGGGCTCGGTGAGGGCCATCGTCGCACGGACCTCGCCGGTGGCCATGCGGGGGAGATAGTGGCGCTTCTGCTCCTCGGTGCCGAAGAGCAGCACCAGCTTGGCGACCACGGTGTGCCCGCCCATCGCGCCGGCCAGGCTCATCCACCCCCGCGCCAGCTCCTCGGTGATCAGCACATAGCAGGGGGTGGAGACCGGAGTGCCGCCATACTCTTCGGGGATCGCCAGCCCGAAGATGCCCAGCTCCTTCATCTGCTCGATGAGCTTGTCGGGATAGGTGTTCGTCCGCTCCAGTTCGTGGACGACCGGCTTGGCCTCCTGGTCGACGAAATCCCCTACGGTCTGCACGATCATGCGCTCTTCGTCGCCGAGGATGTCCAGGGTGCTCATGTTCCCCCGATTCAAATCACGCCGTCGGCGCGGAGCTTGTCGATGTCGCTCTCACTGCGGCCCAGGGCTGCGAGGATGGACGCGGTGTGCTGTCCGGCCGCCGGTACGGGCCCCATGCGGGGGGCGACCCCGGTGAGAGTCGCCGGTGGGAGCAGGGCTTCGACGGTTCCGCCCGGAATCCCGACCGTCCGCCAGCGGTCCCGCTCGGACAGCACGGGGTGGTCGAGGAACTGCTCGACCGTGTTGAGGCCCGCATTGGCGATCGCCGCCTCGTCGAGCAGCTCCATCGCCCGCTCACCGTCGAGTTGGGCGAACCGCCCGGCGACGACGCTGTTCAGCTCCTCGCGGTGGGCGACACGCAGCGAGCCGGTGGCGAACCGAGGGTCCTCGGCGAGTGACGCGTCGCCGAGGAAGTGGCGGCACAGGGACGACCATTCGCGCTCATTCTGCACCGACAGCAGCACCGTCCTGCCGTCCGCGGCGGTGAAGGGGCCGTACGGCGCGATCGTCGCGTGCTGCGCACCGACCCGCTGCGGCTGCTTCCCCCCGTAGCGGGTGTAGTAGGCGGGCTGGCCCATCCACTCGGCGAGGGCGTCGAACAGACACACCTCGACGGCGGGCACCCGGCCCATCGTGGCCCGGGTGTACAGCGCGGACAGAATCCCGGAGTAGGCGTACATCCCGGCCGCGATGTCGGCGATCGAGATGCCCACCTTGGCCGGCTCCGATTCGCTGCCGGTGAGCGAGACCAGTCCCGTCTCACACTGGATGAGCAGGTCGTACGCCTTTCGGCCGGCCCAGGAGCCGCTGCTGCCGTAGCCGGAGATGTCACACACCACCAGCGACGTGTGCACCCGCCTCAGGGAGTCCGCGTCCAGCCCCAGCCGGGCGGCCGCGCCGGGCGCGAGATTCTGGACGAACACATCCGCCCCGTCGAGCAGGTCGTCGAGGATTTTCCGTCCGGCCTCGGACTTGATGTCCAGGCTCACGGACTCCTTGGACCTGTTGAGCCAGACGAAGTAGCTCGCCTGCCCGCGCACGGATTCGTCGTAACGCCGGGCGAAGTCGCCGCCCCCCGGCCGTTCGACCTTGATGACCCGCGCGCCGAGATCCGCCAGCTGCCGGGTGGCGAACGGGGCGGCGACGGCCTGCTCGAGGCTGACGACGGTGATGCCCTCAAGGGGCAGACCGCTCCCTGAGCTCTCCGAGGACCGGGCGAGGGATGCCATGGCTTCCTTCCCTGAGGTGGGCGGGGTCCGCCGGAGCGCACCCAATGCCAATAATTTGTACGGTCAACCTGCGAGCGCGGTCAACCCCGACTGTCTGCGGCTTCCCAATTTTCCAGCAGCACAACGGTTGACAGGAAAGATGTGGCCTCACAGACTGAGCCGCAGATTCATACGGACAAATATTGCCGATGGCGAACGGTACACGCGAGGCCGGCAGGGAGCCGTCTTGCGGAGGACCGCTCGGCGCAGGCCCGGCGGGCAGACGCCGGAACGCCGCGAAGAGCGCCGCGGGGACGCAACGAAGGAACGAGCCGATGAGCACGAGCGATCCACACTCCACGCACTTGTCCACGCAGCAGCCGACCGTATGCCGGGACGGACCCAGGTGGCCCCGGTGCGGGACGAGCGCGCCCTCACCGCGGCCGGTGTCGGCCTGCCCGAGGACGGGGCATGAACGGCGCACCGGACCGCACGATCGACCGGCCACTCCTCGAACTCGCCCGTCACCCGCTGTTCCCCGCCGGTCGCCGCGACCCGCACACCCCCGCTCAGGAGAAGCGCAATGAGTTTCCGCATTGTCGTTACCGTGAAGTATGTGCCTGACGCCGCAGCCGACCGGCGCTTCGCCGATGACCTGACCGTCGACCGGGACGACGCGGACGGGCTGCTGTCGGAGCTGGACGAGTACGCGGTGGAACAGGCGCTGCGGATCGCCGAAAGCCGGGGCCAGAACGGTGACGACGCCGAGATCACGGTGGTCACGGTGGGGCCGCGGGACGCGGAGGACGCGCTGCGCAAGGCGCTGGCGATGGGTGCCGACAGGGCCATCCATGTGGAGGACGAGGCGCTGCACGGCACGGACGTGATCGGCACCTCACTGGTCCTGGCGAAGGCGATCGAGACGGCCGGATACGACCTGGTGGTCTCCGGAATGGCGGCCACGGACGGCGCGATGGGCGTGGTGCCGGCGCTGCTGGCCGAACGCCTGCGGGTGCCGCAGATGACGCTGCTGTCCGAGATCTCGGTCGAGGACGGCACGATCAGGGGCCGCCGGGACGGTGACACCGCCTCCGAGTGGCTGGAGTCCTCGCTGCCGGCGGTGGCCTCGGTGACGGATCAGTCGGGTGAGGTCCGCTACCCGTCGTTCAAGGGCATCATGGCGGCGAAGAAGAAGCCGGTCGAATCCTGGGGTCTGTCGGATCTGGGCATCGCTGCGGATGCGGTGGGCCTGAGCGGGGCCTGGACGACGGTGGACTCGGCGGCGGAGCGTCCGGCGCGTTCGGCCGGGACCGTGGTCGAGGACGGTGGCGTGGGGGGAAAGCGGCTGGCCGAGTTCCTGGCGAGCAGGAAGTTCATCTGAGGAGGGCATGGTCATGACTGAAGTGCTCGTTTACGTCGACCATGTGGACGGCGCGGTCCGCAAGCCCACCCTGGAGTTGCTGGCGCTGGCCCGTCGCCTCGGTGACCCGGTCGCGCTCGCGCTCGGTCCCGGCGCTCAGGACACCGCGGTCGCCTTGGCCGAACACGGCGTGGTGAGGGTGCTCGTGACGGATGCCCCCGAGTTCGCCGACTACCTCGTCGTGCCGAAGGTGGACGCCCTGCAGGCCGCCTACGAGCGGGTGTCCCCGGCGGCGGTGCTGATGCCGTCGTCCGGAGAGGGCAACGAGATCGCCGCCCGCCTCGCGCTCCGTATCGGCTCCGGGATCGTCACCGACGCCATCGACGTACGGCCCGGCGACGACGGCCTGGTGGCCACCCAGTCGGCGTTCGCGGCGGCCTTCACCCTCACTTCCCGCGTCACCAAGGGCGCACCGGTCATCACGGTCAAGCCGAACTCGGCGGCCGCGGAGGCGGCGCCGGCCGCGGGCGCGGTCGAGCCCCTCGCCGTCAGCTTCGGCGAGTCGGCCACGGGCAGCAGGGTCACAGCCCGTACCGCGCGGGAGTCGACGGGGCGCCCGGAGCTGACCGAGGCAGCGATCGTGGTCTCGGGTGGGCGCGGCCTGGGTGACGCAGTGAATTTCCACGTCATCGAGGCGCTCGCCGACTCCCTCGGCGCCGCGGTGGGTGCCTCGCGGGCGGCGGTGGACGCCGGCTGGTACCCGCACTCCCATCAGGTCGGGCAGACCGGCAAGAGCGTCTCCCCGCAGCTCTACATCGCCAACGGCATCTCCGGCGCCATCCAGCACCGGGCGGGCATGCAGACGTCGAAGACGATCGTCGCGGTGAACAAGGATCCGGACGCACCGATCTTCGACCTGGCCGACTTCGGTGTGGTCGGCGACCTCTTGCAGGTCGTCCCCCAGCTCACCGAGGAGATCAACGCCCGCAAGGGCTGAGTCACTCCCCGACGAGCTCCGTCCCCGGCGCGTGTGCCGCGCGCCGTTCCCTCGGCCACATAGGTGGGCCGCATGTCGCACTGGTGTCGACATTTCGTGATGCATGTTCCCTTTGCCTGAAAGGACTTCTCATGTGGGGCAGCGGAATCGGCCCGTCAGCCGTGGATGGCGCGGCATGACGGGCGTGGTGGAACGGCTCGGCGACTTCGCCGCCGGGATCGAACTCGACCAGGTGCCCGCGGCAGTCGTCGCGCGTGCCCAGGACTGCCTCGTGCACGCCCTGGTCGTCGGTGCGGCCGGGGCGGGGGTCGGGTTCGGCGAGACGGCGGAGGCGGCACTCGGTGACGGCGACAGCGGCGAGGCTCACCTGCTCGCCTCCGGCAGGACCGCGGCCGCGCCGCTCGCCGCCTTCGCGAACAGCGCGCTGCTGCACGCCCGCGCTCAGGAGGACACCCACGGAACGTTCCACCCCGGGGTGGCGACGATCCCCGCGGCTCTCGCGGCCGCGGAGGCCGAGCGCGTGGACGGCCCGACGTTCCTGGCCGCGGTGCTGGCCGGCTACGAGGTGGGTACGGCGATCTCCGACCCACTGACCGAGCAAACCACACCGCCGTTCCGGGCGACCGGCCTGTTCGGCCCGCTGGCCGCGGCCGCGGCGGCGGGACGCGCCCTCGGCCTGGGAGCCTCACCTCTCGCCTCGGCCCTGAGCCTGGCATCCGCCTTCGCGGGCGGCGGCAGCGAACCGTTCGCCGCCGGCACCGACGAATGGCATTACCAGACCGGTGTGGCCGCCATGAACGGCCTGCTCGCCGCGCGACTGGCCAAGGCCGGAGCGCGGGGCTCAACCAGCGCGATAGAGGGGCAGGCCGGGTTCCTCGACTGCTTCGTCCGAGGGCGGGCTCCACAGCCGGATGAGCTGGCGACCGAACTCGGCCGCCGCTGGAGGATCCTGGACGTCACCTTCAAGCCCTACCCGGTTTGCGCGTTCAACCAGACACCGGCCCTGGTCGCGGCACGGCTCGCCACCACGCATGGCGTCAAACCGGCAGAGGTGGCCTCGCTGGTCGTGCGGATGAACGAGCGCGAGGCCGTCTATCCCGGGGTGGGAACCGGCGGACCCTTCCAGGAGGTGGCACAGACGCTGATGAGCGTGCGGTTCGGCATCGCCGTCGCGTTGGCCGAAGGGCACATCACCTATGCGGCACTGACCCGCTTCGACGACCCGACGCTGCTCGACCTGGTCGAGCGCATCGTCATCGTCCCGGAGCCAGGCCGCCCGCCGAAGACGGCCGCCGCGACGCTCACGCTGGTCGACGGACGGCAGATCCGGACGGCGATCGAGGACTCCTCCGAGGAACTGTCCTGGGACTCGGCTGAGGTGCGGGACAACGCCCGGCGCCTACGGCCGGAGACCGGGTTCACCGAGGAAGGGCTCGAGGCCCTGTTCGCCGCCGTCGCAGCGCTGCCGGAGGCGAACAGCCTGGACGGGCTCCTGGGAGCGGTCCTTTCACGCCACTGAAACTTCCGGATACCGAGAAAGAACCCCCGGCAGGGGGCCGCGACGAATGCGGGCCTCCTCCTCGGACACAGAACGGACGCGGCCGCGCCGCGGGAAGGTGAAGCTTGAAATGTCACGTCGTGGAGCCGGTGACGTCGAGTACCGGCAGATGTACATCGGTGGCAAGTGGGTGGACGCCGAGACGGGAGAGACCTTCGAGACGGTCGACCCGTTCACCGGGAAGGTATGGGCGAGGGCTCCGCTCGGTGGGGCGGCCGACGTCCGCAAGGCCGTCCGGGCCGCGACCGACGCACTGAGCGGGCCATGGGGCACGATGTCCGCCTCGGCGAGGGGCAACCTCATCCGGCGCCTGGGGCAGCTCATCGCCGAGCACACGGAGGAACTCGCCGAGATCGAGACCACGGACAACGGCAAGGTCATCCGTGAGACCCGGGGCCATATGGCGGGGCTCCCCGCGACCTACGAGTACTTCGCCGGAGCCGCCGACAAGATCCAGGGGGCGACGATCCCCTCGCCGCACACCAACTTCCTCACCTACACCCGTCGGGAACCGATCGGCGTGGTGGCCGCCATCCTGCCCTGGAACAGCCCGCTGTACCTGCTGGCCAGCAAGCTCGCACCGGCGCTCGCCGCCGGATGCGCGTTCGTGGCCAAACCGGCCGAGCAGACCCCGATGTCCACCCTGAAGTTCGCTGAACTCGTCGCGGAAGCGGGATTCCCCGACGGGGTTTTCAACGTCGTGACCGGTGCCGGAGCGACCGGTGCCGCCCTGTCCGCCGACCCCGGAGTGGCCAAGGTGACCTTCACGGGCTCCACGGCGACCGGAACGGCCGTGATGAAGGCGGCCGCCGAGCACATCGCGGATGTGACCCTCGAACTCGGAGGCAAGTCCCCCAACATCGTCTTCGCCGACACCGACATCGAAGCCGCCATGAACGGGGTCATGGCCGGCATCTTCGCCGCGACGGGGCAGACCTGCATCGCCGGCAGCCGGCTGCTCGTCGCCCGGGAGATCCACGACGAACTGGTCGGCAAGCTGGCCGAACGCATCAAGACGATCAGGCTCGGTGACCCACTCGACACGGCCACGGAAGTGGGCCCCATCGCCTTCGACGGGCAGCTGGACAAGGTGTGCTCGTATGTGGAGATCGGCCTCGGCGAGGGAGCCACGTTGGTGTCCGGCGGACGCAGGCCGACCGGGGAAGACCTGCGCGACGGGTACTTCTTCGAGCCCACGATCCTCACCGGTGTGCGCAACGACATGCGGGTCGCCCGCGAGGAGATCTTCGGTCCCGTGCTGTCGGTCATCCCCTTCGACAGCGAGGAGGAAGCCGTCCGGATCGCCAACGACACCGCCTACGGCCTGGCCGCCGCGGTGTGGACGCGCGACATCCAGCGCGCCCACCGCGTCGCCCACCAGCTCAACGCCGGGTCCATCTGGATCAATTCCTACCGCGTGCTCGCCTACAACGTGCCGTACGGCGGCTTCCGGCAGAGCGGTATCGGCAGGGAGAACGGGCTCGAGGGCCTGGACGCCTATCTGCAGACGAAGTCGGTCTGGGTCGAGCTGACCGGTGCGAGCCGCGACCCGTTCAAGCTCGGCTGATCAATCAAGGAGTGATGGCATGTCGATCGAGACTGTTCCCAAGACCAGCCGCGCCGCGGTACTCACCGCACACGGCGAGCCCCTGGAGATCAGGGAGCTGCCCATTCCCACCGAGCTGGAGCCGGGAGCCCTGCTCGTCAAGATCGAGGCCGCCACGGTCTGCGGCTCCGACCTGCATCTGTGGGACGGGTCGCTGGCCGGCAGCCAGGCCCTCAGCCTGCCGGTGATCCCCGGACACGAGATGGTCGGCTCCGTGGTCCGCATCGGCGAGGGCGCGGAGCGTGACACCTTCGGTCAGCCGCTCCGGGCGGGCGACCGGATCTGCTTCACCCACGCGTCGTGCAACCAGTGCGAACACTGCCGTCTGGACAACCAGCCGACGCTGTGCGCGAACCGGCAGTACTACATGTTCACCAGTTGCGCCGAAGCCCCCTACCTCGTGGGCGGATTCGCCGAGTACTGCTACGTCTTCCCGAACTCGGGGCGGGTCAAGGTGCCGGACGAGGTGCCCACCGAGTGGGCCTCGGCCGCCAGCTGTGCCCTGCGGACGGTGGTGCACTCCTTCGACCGGATCGGCCGGCTCAACCCATGGGAGACCGTGGTCATCCAAGGCTCCGGCCCCCTCGGGCTGTTCGCCACCGCGCTCGCCGACCACCTCGGCGCCGAACGGGTCATCACCATCGGCGCCCCCGAGGACCGGCTGAAGATCGCCACCTCCTTCGGCGCCACCGACATCGTGTCCATCGCCGACGCCCCCGAACCGCGGGACCGTATCGACGCCGTCCGGGGGCTGCTCGGCGGGCGGGGAGCCGATGTCGTCTTCGAATTCTCCGGTGCGCGGACCGCGTTCACCGAAGGGCTCGGCATGATCAAGGAGGGCGGCCGTTACATGGTCACCGGCCAGATCGACGGACCGGGCAAGGAAGTGCCGGTGCGCCCCGGCTTCATCACCCGTCAGCAGCTGACCATCATGGGCACCTGGTCGGGCCACATCGCCGAGTACCGCAAGGCACTGCAGTTCATGAGGAACACCCGGCGCCGCTACGACTTCGGCACGCTCGTACCCCACCGCTACCCGCTGGAGCAGGCCACCGAGGCGCTCACCCGCATGCGCGCCCAACAGGACATCAAGCCCGTGCTCGTCCCCCACGCGACTGCGGCCCAGGTGTCGACATGAGGCCGCTCGACGGGCTGGTGGTCCTGGAGATGGGCCAGTACATCGCGGCCCCCTACTGCGCCATGATGCTGGCCGACCTCGGCGCCGATGTCATCAAGATCGAGCGTCCGGGCACCGGCGACCCGCGCCGGTCCTACGATCCCCTGATCGAGGACGAGAACGGCCGGCTCAGCGGCGGTTTTCTCAGCTACAACCGCAACAAGCGGTCGGTCACCCTGAACCTCACCACCGAGGAGGGCCGCGACGTCTACCGCCGGGTGGCGTCCCGTGCCGATGTCATCGTGGAAAACCTCCGTCCCGGCGCGGTCGACCGGCTCGGGCTCGGGTACGAGGTGCTGCGCCAGGACAACGAGCGGCTGATCTACTGTGCCATCAGCGGCTACGGCCGCTCGGCCGATCACCGTGGCGTCTACGCCGACCGGCCCGCGTTCGACACCGCGATCCAGGCCATGGGCGGTCTCATGGCGGTCACGGGTGAAGCGGACGGACCGCCGCTGCCCACGATCACCGGTTTCGCCGATCTCTTCACCGCCGTGCACGCCGCGTTCTCGGTGCTCGCCGCCCTGCGGGGCAGGGCCGTCACCGGACGGGGCACCTTCGTCGACCAGAGCATGTACGACTCGACGGCCTCGCTGCTCGAACGGGAGCTCATGCTCTGGGACTTCACCGGCCAGGAACGCCGCCGCGGAGTCGACGGCTACGCCCCGCTGGGTTCCCTGGAAGCCAGCGACGGGTACGTCGCCCTGATCATCCCCACGGACGAAATGTGGCGCCGGATGTGTGTGGCGATCGACCGTGAGGATCTCCTCAGTCATCCGAAGCTCGATTCGGTGCTGTCGCGAGCCGAGAACTTCTCGTCACTGATACGTCCGGAAGCCGAACGGTGGACCCGTTCGCGCACCCGCGGCGAGGTCGTCGCGCGGTTCTCCGAGATCGGACTGCCCGCGGGCGTGGTACAGACGGTGCCGGAGATCTATGAGTGCCCGCACCTGGCGGCACGCGCCATGTTCCTCGACATCGACGACGCGTACGCCGGCCCGCGGCGGATGATCCGCACACCGGCGCTGCTCGACGGTTATGAGCCGCCCCTCCCCCATTCCGCTCCCCAGCTCGGCGAGGACAACGAGGAGGTACTGCGTGAGCTGGCCGAGGCCACGCCGCAGGACCTCGCACGCTGGCGCCGGGCAGGCGTCATCTAGAAGCGGAGGCACACCCCATGGGACAGTCCGTCCTTTCCTTCCGGCCTGATGTCTTCACGGCCGACCCGCCCACCCTGCTGGCCTCACACTGCCCTGACTGCGGCAACAAGGCGTTCCCACCCCGTGACGTCTGTCCTTCGTGCGGCGCCCCCAGCGGAGACCAGGTCCCCCTGTCGCGCCGCGGCGAGATCTACTCCTACGCCGTCGTGCGCCAAGCACCGCCCGGTCTCGCGACCCCCTATGTGCTCGCCTACATCGACCTGCCCGAGGACGAGGTCCGGGTACTGGCGCGGGTCGAGGGCATCGCACCGGACGTGGTGCGTGTCGGCACCACGGTAGAGCTGGGAACACGCCCCGTGGACAACCCCGATGACACATCGATGATGTTCGTCTTCCGTGCCGAGGAGGCGTCATGACACTGGCCCCCGTCCACGTCGCGGGCGCGGGAATGATCCGCTTCGGCAAGTATCCGCGCGAGGTCACGCTCGAGACCATGGGCGCGAACGCCGCACGCCGGGCGATGACCGACGCCGGAGTCGGACCCGCCGACATCGAGGCCCTGTACGTGGGTCACGTCTTCGGCGGCCCCGTCGCGGGACAACGCATAGGCGCCCGCATCGGCCTGGCGGGCAAGCCGGTGAGCAACCACGAGAACTACTGCTCCAGCGGTGCCACCGCGCTGCGAGAGGCATGGATCGCCGTCGGCGCCGGTCTCTACGATCTCGTACTCGTTCTCGGCGTGGAGAAGATGACCGACCGCATCAAGGGTGGCGTACAGCCCGACGCGGGCGACCTCGACGCCGCGTCCGGCTTCGTCTTCGCCGCCGGGCACGCCCTGAGCGCCCGTCGCTACATGGCCGACTACGGCGCGACCCGCGAACAGATAGCCATGGTCGCGGTGAAGAACCACGCCCATTCGGTCATGAACCCGTATGCCCATTACCAGAAGCCGGTCTCGCTCGCGGACATATTGACGGCCCGCCCCATCGCGGAGCCGCTCGGGCTTCTCGACTGTTCGCCGATCAGCGACGGCGCTGCCGCGGTAGTGGTCGCCAGCCAGGCGGGGCTGCGACGGCTGGGGGTCGCCTCCGCGCCGAAGGTCGCCGGCTGCGCCCTGGTCAGCGGCACCGTCCAGACCGGACTCGGCGATGTGAACGAGGAGGATGTGTCACGACGGGCGGGTGAAGAGGCGTACCGCGTCTCGGGCATCGGCGCCGACGAGATCGACGTCGTCGAAATGCACGACTGCTTCACCATCGCCGAGATCGTGCGGCTGGAAGGACTCGGCGTGCTGCCCCGCGGAGAGGGAGCACGGCTGACCGAGGCGGGACACACCAGCCTCGGAGGCCGGCTCCCGGTCAATCCCAGCGGGGGCCTCCTCTCCCGGGGCCACCCGGTGGGCGCCACCGGAGTGGCGCAGATCTGTGAGCTGTTCTGGCAGCTGACGGACCGGGCCGGGGGCAGGCAGGTCGAGGGGGCGCGCACGGGGCTCGCCTACTGCAAGGGCGGGTCGGTGAGCGGCACGGACGGAGCCTCGGTCACCACAGTGATCATGACCCGATGACCCGATGACCCGATGACCCGATGGACCGGTGCGAGCCGACCCGGTCGGCCGCACCGGGCTCACTGAGCGCGGCGAAGCTCCATACGGTAGCCGTAGCGGCGCGGGTTGAAATGGGAGGCGGTGAATTCCACGAAGTTGCCCGCCGTGTCGTAGTACAGGCGCTCGATCAGCAAAATGGCGTCGCCGGGCTTGCAGCCGATCAACTCGGCTTCCTCGGCGGGGGCGTTCATCGCCGTGATGTCCTGGCGTGCACCGGCGACCGGTCGCTCCAGGAACGGCTCCGCGGAACCGATGACCGTTCCTTCTCCTTTCGTGGGGATGCCCTCCGCCCGCAGGGTGTCCCCCAGCTCCGGCGCGACGTAGTGGCGGGTGAGCACGAACGGCACCCCCTTGAAGGACCGGCGGACCAGCGCCCGGCTCACCTCGATGTAGGGCAGCTCAAGACGCTGCGCGATCGGCGGATCCACCTGAGTGGCGAACCGCTCGAGCACCTCGGTCTCCGTATGGGGCCAGACGACGATCTCGTCGAGCGAACCGATCGAGCGCAGATAGCGGCCGGACGACTGCCGTCCGCTCACATAGGTCCCGCTGCCCTGCACCCGGTAGATGAGCCCCTCTGTCAGCAGTGTCTGCAGCGCCTGACGGACGGTGTGCCGACTGACGTTGTACCTGGTCCGCAGCACCTCCTCCGTGGGCATCTTGCGCCCCTGGGCGTACACGCCCGCTTCGATGTCCGCGCGCAGCGCGTCGGTGAGCAGGCGGTACGCGGGCGTCTTGCGCGGTGGAGAAGCGGGCTGCTCTTTGTCCGTCACTGGGGTCTCATCCTGTCCGGGGCCCGGCGCTCACACCGGGCCGGCTGCGTCCTACCGCACCCAGAATAGAGCTTGTACGGACCAATTAACAAGCAAGTCAAGGTGCCCCACAGGGTCACCATCGCCTTTCACGCTTGCAGAACGGTTGACGTGCATCCCACGCCGTCCCTACAGTCCAAAAACGTACGTACAAATTTCAGAAGTTCATGGTGTCGGGACGAAGAGCCAGAGCTGTGCACCGTCCCCGTGAAACCACCGGCCCCCGTCGTCCGACTCATCTGCGTCTCGAACAAGGACTTCAACGATGAACTCCCTTCACACCGCCTCGGCGGTCACCGTCCGCAGGGCATCCGCACGGAGAATCCTCGCCGCGTCGGCGGCCGGGAACCTGCTCGAGTGGTTCGACTTCGCCATCTACGGCTTCTTCGCGGTCACCATCGGCGAGCTCTACTTCCCGTCGCACTCCCCGACTGGCTCGCTGATGGCCGCCCTCGCGGTGTTCGGCGTCGCCTTCGTCGTGCGACCCGCGGGCGGCTTCGTCCTCGGCCGGTTCGCCGACCGCGCGGGGCGCAAGCCCGCGCTGGCTCTTTCCGTCCTGCTGATGGGCGGGTCCACCACCCTGATCGCCTTCGTCCCCACCTACGGCGTCATCGGGGTCCTGGCGCCCGTCGCCATCGTCCTGCTGCGCTGTCTCCAGGGTTTTTCGGCCGGAGGCGAGTACGCCAGCGCGGCCACCTACCTGATCGAGTACGCACCACGGGCACGCCGCGGCCTGTGGAGCAGCGTCATCTCGGCGACCGCCGCGCTGGGAGTCCTGCTGGCCGGACTCACCGCGCTGGCCATCAGCGCGTGGCTGTCCGACGACCAGGCGAGCGCCTGGGGCTGGCGCCTCCCGTTCCTGCTCGCGGCCCCGCTGTCGATCGTGGGGCTGTACATGCGACTCAAGCTGGAGGACACGCCGGTCTACCGCGAGCTGGAGCAGAGGCAGCAAGTCGCCAAGGATCCCGTGCGCCGGCTCGGCCGGCATGGCATGGCTCGTATCGCCCTGGTGTTCGCCTGCACCGCCATGGCGGGCCTCGGCTTCTACTACCTGGCGGTCTACGTCGTCACCCACCTCACCACCGTGGTCGGCTGGGGCAAGACGGACGCTCTACTCCTCACGGTCGCCGGACTCGTCCTCTACTCGCTCCTCTGCCCGCTCGCCGGGATGGTCGGCGACCGCATCGGCCGCCGCAGGACGGTGGTCGCCGGTGGCATGGGCTTGGGCGTCATCGCCGTCCCGTGCTTCCTGCTCATCGGAACCGGCGACGTCGGACTCTCCCTCGTGGGCCTGACGCTGTTCGCCGCATTCGAGGCGCTGGTGAACGTCATGCTGGGCGTACTGCTCGTTGAGCTCTTCCCACCCCACACCCGCGTCAGCGGCGGCGCCATCGGCTTCAACCTCGCCCAGGCCGTGATCGGCGGCCCGGGGCCGCTGATCGCGGCAGCATTGGCCACCGGTACCGGCATCGCCTTCGCCCCGGCCTTCTACATCGCGGGCGTTGCGCTGATCGCCTCGGTGGCGCTCCTGCGCTACCTGCCCGAAACCCTCGGAGCCGATCTCTCCGAGCGCGGGGAACCCGCCCATGGGCCGGGAGCCACGACGCAGGCCGCCGCCGGCTGATCCCGGCGGACGCTCCCCCTGCGCTCCCCGCGCAGGAGGCAGCTCCTCCGGCGAGCTCTCCGGTGTCTGCGACGCGACCGGCGCGCACGGGCTTGGGAAGTGTGTCGCCCGGCCACTCCCCAGGCCCAGCGGGCTGCGCACCATTGCGCATCCGGCCTTCCCCCCACGGCCACCCGGCGCGGCTCCAAGGGCTCCATCGGAGCGGCCTGGTCAGCCGAGCGGGATGCTGATCGTCTTGGTCTCCAGATAACCCTCAAGGCCGTCACGGCCGCCTTCCCGGCCCAGCCCCGAGGTCTTGTAGCCGCCGAACGGGGCGGTCGGGGTGGCGACGAAGAGGCTGTTGACGCCGACCGTCCCGGTGCGCAGCCGGCGAGCGACGCGGACCGCCCTGGAGGTGTCGCGGGTGTAGACGCCGGCCGACAGACCGTACTCGGAATCGTTCGCGATGCGGATGGCCTCCTCCTCGGTGTCGAACGGGATGGCCACCAGCACCGGGCCGAACACCTCCTCGTGGGCGATTTCCATGTCGGGGGTGACATCGGTGAACAGGGTCGGCTCGACCCAGTTGCCACCCCCGGGGACGGTGATCCGGTTTCCGCCCATGACAGGCCGCGCACCCTCGGCAATCGCACCCTCGATCAGCTGCATGACCCGATCGGCCGCGGCCGGGTTCACCAGCGGAGTGGAGGTGACGGCCGGATCGAACGAGTCGCCCAGGTGGACCTTCTTGATCTGCTCGGCCGCGGCGGCGATGAAATCGTCGTACACGGACCGATGTACCAGCGCGCGGGTCTGGGTCGAGCACAGCTGTCCGGACAGGCCCATGGAGACCAGGCTCATCGCGTACTGCGCGGTCCGGCCGACGTCTTCGACGTCGTCGAACACGATGCTCGGACTCTTGCCGCCCAACTCCAGCTGCACGCGTTTGAGACCGGGGGCGGCGGCTGTGAGGATCTGCTCGCCGACGGAGCGACGCCCGGTGAAGGCGACCTTGTCGACCAGCGGGTGCGCCACCAGGGCCTGTGACGTGCTCGCCGTTCCCGGAACCAGGTTGAACACACCCGCCGGCAGATCGAGCCGCTCGATGAGTCGTGCGTAGAGCGCGGCGACGTTGCTGGCGTACTCCGACGGCTTGAAGACCACCGTGCAGCCGGCGGCAAGGGCGGGCGCGACCTTCTGGGCGAACTGCATCACCGGCGCGTTGAACGGGGTGATCGCCGCTACAACGCCCACCGGCTCCTTGACGGTGATCAACTGGTTGTTGATCTGTTCCGTGTAGACGGGCGGGGCGAGACCGTCGAGCTTGTCGATCCAGCCGGTGAAGTACTCGAAGACGTCGGCGGCGAAGTGCGCCGAGAACCGGAATCCGCCGCCGACGGTGACCGGAAGGCCGTTGTCGAGCGACTGAAGCCGGGCGAACTCACGCTCGTGGGCGCGGATCAGGTCACCGAGCGGACGCAGTGCCAGCTTGCGTTCGCGGGCGGTCATCCGCGCCCAGGGTCCCTCGTCGAAGGCGCGCCGGGCGGCGCGGACCGCGCGGTCGACTTCGTTGGAGGAGCTGACGCAGACCGTGAAGTCCGGTTCGCCGCTCGCCGGGTGATGGTGCTGCCACCGCTCATCCGTCACGGCGTCGTGCCAGGCGCCATCGATATAGGTGCGGGCGACGCCCGCACCCAGCTCGCGGGCGCGCTCGCTCATCGGTAAGCCACCGGTGGTGACGAGCACGCCGCTGGAAGTGCGGGTTTCGGTGGTCCCTTGGAGGTCTGGCATGTCGCTGCCCTTCATACGGGGGAAGTGGGGGCCGGGGTGGTCATTCGGAGCGTTGGTGGCGCAGCGTCGGCAGGGCCAGGACGATGCCCAGGAGAAGCGCGGCGGCGGCGATGCGCAGGATGCCGCCGAACCCCTGGGCCGTGAGGGCACCGGTCAGCTGCGGGCCCAGGCTGGCGCCGATGAACATGCTGCAGGCATAGAGAGCCACGGCCGCGCCGCGCGCGCGGGGGCGGTGGCGTTGACGGTCTCGACGACGGCGGGTGCCGCCGCCGCGACAGCGGCCACGAACAGCAGCAGTGCTAGCGCCAGCAGCAACGTATGGCCGCCGAGCAGGGATCCCGCTGCGACGGTGACGGCGGCCACGGCCATGGCGAGGACTATGCGCAGCGGTGCGGGGAAGCGCTGAAGGACGGAGGCGAGCAGGGGGATGGCGACCATGGCGGGCAACGCGCTGGCCCGCAGGGTCATGATGGCGGAGGAGCGTCCGGCGATACCGGGCGGCCCGGCGATGGCCACCGCCGTGTAGACGGCGACAAAGGCCGCCATCAAGGTCATGGTGGACGCGTACAGGGCGACCAGACGCGGCCGGCGCAGCAGCCGTGGCATCGCGGCGAATGCCTGGAGCAGACCGCCGCTGGTCTGACGGCTCGGTGTGGAGTGCAGGATGCGTCGCACGGGCAACAGGCCCAGGGCGATGAGCGCGGCGCTGAGCAGGAAGACCGCGCGCCAGCCCAGTGCGGCTTCGACCGCCTGGGCGCCGATCTGCATGAGCACGGCGGCGGCGAGCATGCCGCTGGTGACGCAGGTGAGAGCGATGCCCCGGCGATGCGGTGCGATGTGGTGGGCGACATAGGCGAACGCGGCGGGCGTGAACGTCGCGGCCGTCAGTCCCTGCAGGACGCGCAGGGCGATGCCCCAGGCGAGGTGGGGGGCGGCGCTGACCGCCGCGGTGGCGATCGTGGCCGCCACCAGTCCGGTGCTGATCACTGCGCGTGGTCCGTAACGGTCGGCCAGCGGCCCGGCGACCAGGAATCCGGTCGCGTAGGCGAAGCCGAACGCCGTGGCCGTCCAGGTCACCTGCCCCGATGTGGTGGCCCATGAGTCCGCCATCGGGTGGAGCATGGCCAGGACCGTGTACATCTGGCCGACGACCAGGACGCCGAGTGTGGTCAGCAGTGCGATGGTCGCCGCGGCAGGCGCCCAGGCCGGGGGCTGCTCCGGGGCACTGGCCACTGGTACGGACGGTCCGGGAGAGGTGGTGGGGAGGGACACGAGAACTCCAGATGTGGCGCGTGGCCGGTTGGCCGCACGGTGCGCAGAGCGAGGTGGGCGCCGCCGGGCGAGAAATGACCAGAAGCCACCGGCGATGGTGGGAGAGTGCCGCTCAGCCGACGGGAGTGCTCAGCACGTGCTCACGTGAGGCGCGCACCTGGTCCCGGAGGGCGGGCAGGTCGACGTCGAGGACCTGGCCGTTCCATTTGCGGGGTTCGCCGTTGACGAGGACGGCGCTGATGTTGCGGGCGTCGGACCCCAGGACGACGGTTCCGATGGGGTCGTTGAGGGGCATGTTGTTCAGGTCCTCGGCCTGGATGACCAGCAGGTCGGCCCTCTTGCCGGGGGTGAGTGAGCCGGTGACCCCGGCCAGCCCGTTGGTGTGGGCGCCCTGGAGGGTGGCGAAGTCCAGGACGTCGCGGGTGGTGATGCGGGACGGCTGTCGATCGGTGTCGTAAACCGCGTTGACCGCGCGCATCCGCTGGATGGCGTGCAGCGCCCGCATCTGGGTGAACATGTCGCTGGCCAGGGCGACTTCGACATCGATGCTCAGACCGGGACGGATGCCGACGGCCAGCGCCTCATCGACCGCCGGGATGGCGGTTTCCAGTCCGATCTGTGCGTCGGAGGTGGGAGCGAGGGCCACGGTGGTACCGGACTCTCCCATCGCGCTCCATGCCTCGGAGGTCAGGCCGGTCGCGTGGATCAGGGTGACGTCGGGAGCGAGGATGCCGTCCTTCGCCCAGCGCAGGACGGCTTCGGAGGACGACGCGCCGAAGACCGCGTCGACGCTCACCCCGATGCCCAACTCCTGGGCGACTCGGGCGAGCTGGGGTCCGTAGGCGAGGGCCGGTCCGGCGATCTCCTCGGTGGCCAGCGTGGCCAGGCGCAGTGTCAGCAACTGGTCATCGCTGCTGAAGTACCGGTCCTTGAGCCGGGTCAGGTCGCCGGGCCACTGCCGATCCCAGTCGCCGAAGTGCGGGCCCATGGAGGCGTGCACACCACGGATGCCGGTGTCGAGGAGGGCTTGGATGGCGGCGTCGGAATGCTCGCGGGTGCGGGAGTTGTGGGAGAAGTCCAGCATGCAGGTGATGCCGCTGTCGATCGCCGTCAGGGCGGCCAGTTTGGTGCCGATGTACATGTCCTCGGGCCGGTAGACCGTGGCGTATCCGGCCAGCGTGGCCATGACGTAGCCACCGAGGTCGTCGACGTCCGGCATGATCCGTCGCAGTTGCGCCTCCCAGGCGTGCCGGTGGGTGTCGACGAAACCGGGGGTGAGGATCGCGCCGGTGGCGTCGACGACCACCGCGTCACGCGCGCCCAGGTCGGGTCCGACCGCCACGATGGTGTCGCCCTCGACGAGCAGGTCGGCGCGGTCGAGGACGCCGAGTGCCGGGTCCATGGTGACGATGGTCGCGCCGGTGAACAGGATGCGCCGTCGTGGGTCGGCGGACTGGTGGCGCAGCTGATCGAGCGCGGCGGCGCTGGTCGTGTCGTTGACGTCCATGAAGCGTCCTCCTCGTGGCCGGGGCGGTGGGTCCGCGCGGCACTGCTTCTGGACTCAGCTTCGTCCCGCCCAGCACGGGCAACCAGGCCGCCGTTTCCCCGGGAGTCCCACACCCACGATCGCGGCGTGACGGACGCGGTCACAGCCGGGCCCCGGTGGTGAGGGGGCCCGGAAACCGATGACGGAAGTGGGGTTACTTCTGCGTGGGAGCGAGATCCTGCTGGGTCATATCGCGGTCCGCGGCCGCGGCTTTCCCGGCCAGCGAGTGCCACAGCGCGAACGCGTCCGCGGTCGGGCTCGCCGGTTCGGCCTGGTAGACGACGAGCTGCTGGTGCGGGGCGCCGTTGACGGTGAAGGCGGAGAACTGGATCTCGAGGTCGCCCACCTGTGGATGCCTGAGGTTCTTTCCCTCCTGGGACTTGCTCTTCACCTCATGCCTGGCCCACAGCTCGGCGAACTCACCGCTGCTCGCCGAGAGGGTTTCGACGACCTCGGCGATCCGCGGGGACTCGGGGTCGTACCCATAGGCCGCACGGAGTTCCGCGACACAGGACTGGGCGGCCCTGTCCCAGTCCCGGTAGAAATCGCGGCCCGCCGGGTCGGCGAACACCATACGGGCGAGATTGTCGAACCGCTCGAAGCCACTGTGCAGCGCGGTGGCGAGGGCGTTGCCCGCCAGCACGTCCAACGCGGGGCCGAGAAGGAAGGCCGGAGCATGAGGCCAGCTGTCCATGAGCTGAAGAAGTTGCGGACTGACATCCGCCTGGCCCGAGCCACGGCGCTCGCGCCGGCCGAGGGTAAGCCTGCGCAGGTGATCGGTGGCCTCGTCATCCAGTCGCAGCGCCTGGGCCACAGCGTCGATGACCTGGGGCGAGGGGCTGTTCTCCCGGCCCTGCTCGATCCGCATGTAATAGTCCGCGCTCACCCCCGCCAGCAGGGCGACCTCCTCCCTGCGGAGCCCCGGAACACGGCGTCGACCGCCCGCCGGCAGGCCCACATCCTGCGGGGTGAGGGCTTCGCGCCGTGCTCTGAGGAAGGCGCCCAACGGCGTTGTATCGCTCATATCGCCAGGCTAGAGGAATGGGCCGCCGGCCGTATTGAAGCGATCAATAGATCTCCCTACTTCTGCGGTATCGTCCGGGCACCGCTGTCGGCAAGGGGTTCCCCCGACCATGCCGCCAGGAGCCGTAGGGCGGTCTCGGAGGGCGACCCCGGCTCGGTGGTGTAGACGAACAGGGTCTGGTCGGTCCCGCCGGGCAGGGCGAGAGCCTGGTACGTCACCGTGAGGTCACCGACGACCGGGTGGTGGTACCGCTTGGTTCCCTCGGTGCGCTCGTGCACCCGGCGCTCGGCCCAGTACTCGCGGAAGCACTCGCTGTGAGCCGCGAGTTCCACGACCAGCTCACCAAGCCGCGGATCGTCGGGGTGGCGCCCCGCGTCCATGCGCAGCATCGCGGCCGTGTCCGCGGCGACGGCTTCCCAGTCCGCGTACAACGTGTGCGCGGCGGGGTCGAGGAAGACGAACCGGGCCTGGTTCCGCTCATGCGCGGGCATGGCGTCGAAGTCGGCGATCAGCGCACGAGCCAGCGGGTTCGTGGCCACCACGGCGGTGTGCCGTCCCAGGACGAACGCGGGGCAGTAGGCCGCGTCGAGCGTGGTGAGCAGCTGGCGGGCCGCCGGGCTGATGCGCTCGGGCGGGGCGGACCCGACCTGGCGGGGCTGGGCGGGACGCCGATTCGCCAAATCAAACAAATGTGCGTGCTCGGTGTCGTTCAAGCGCAGCGCGATCGCCAGCGCCTGGAGGATCTCGGGCGACGCGGTACGGCTGCGCCCCTGCTCCAGGCGGGTGTAGTAGTCGACACTGACGCCCGCCAGCTGGGCGAGTTCCTCACGGCGCAGCCCGGGAACCCTGCGCCGCGCGGTCCTCGGCATTCCGGCGGCGACCGGGTCCAGCCGGCCACGGCACGAACGCAGGAATGCTCCAAGCTCCACGATGTGATCCATACCGCCATTCTGCGCCGCGCCCATCGCCACGTAGCGGCGGAAGAGTGGCCCTAATGCTCCCAGGATAAAAAGGGCGGGCCCGGACGACGGTTCATCGCCCCTCCCCGGCACACCGAGATCATCGTCCCTGCGCCCTATCGGGGTCCACTGGCCCGGACGTGCTCCGGCCGACCCGCATCACCGCGCCTGGGTATGGCGCACCCAGGAAATACCTGGCCTTCATCCGCGCGACCCGAGCCGCGAGTCTCGATTGTGCGCACACGGCGGCGAACGAAATGCGGCAGCCGGTGCGGATTCACACGAAGGGATACCGACCATGAACACACCGGATACACCGGTCTGGCTGGTGACGGGCTGCTCAACCGGTTTCGGCCGGAGCATCGCGGCTCACCTGCTGGATCAGGGCTATCGGGTCGTGGCCACCGCCCGCAAGACCGAGCAGCTCAAGGATCTGGCGGAGCGCGGGGACGCCCTCATCCTGCCGCTCGACGTCACCAGCGACAGCAGTGTCGCCGAGGCCGTGCGACGCGCGGAGGAGCACTTCGGACACATCGACGTCCTGGTCAACAACGCCGGTATCGGCTACTTCGCGGCGATCGAGGAGAGCGACCCGGCAGCGATCGAGAAGCTCTTCGACGTCAACTTCCATGGGGTCTCGCGGATGGTGCGTGCCGTGCTGCCGGGCATGCGCGCCCGGCGCTCCGGTTCCATCGTCAATCTGACGTCTGTCGGCGGCCTCCTCGGCCATCCGGCCGTGGGCTACTACTGCGCCACGAAGTTCGCGGTCGAAGGGTTCTCCGAGTCCCTGCACAGCGAAGTCGCGTCGCTCGGCATCCACGTCATGTGCGTCGAGCCGGGCGCGTTCCGCACCGACTGGGCCGGTTCCTCTCAGGAGACGCAGACACCGATCGCGGACTACGACGCCACCGCAGGCCAGGCCCGGCGCGACTACAACGCCTCCGTCGGCACCCAGCCCGGCGATCCGGCACGCGCTGCCCAGGCCATCGAAGTGGCGGTCACCGCCCCGACACCGCCACGCCATCTGCTGCTGGGCAACATCGCCTATGACGCCGCTGTCGCCAAGCTCGACGATCTGCGCGGTGAATTCGGGACCTGGGAGAGCACGGCCCGCGGGGCCGACTTCCCCACCACGGCCTGACCTCGCTCCTACCGGAAATCACCCCTCAAAGGATCACTGTCAATGAACCGTTTCCAGAACAAGGTCGCCGTGATCACCGGCGGCGGCTCCGGTATCGGCCTGGCCACCGCCCGCCGCCTCCTCGACGAAGGCGCCTGCGTCGTCATCTCCGGCCGCCGCAAGGAGCGCCTGCGGAAGGCCGCGGAGAACATGCCCGCCGACCGCCTGCTGGTCTTCCCCGCCGACGTCTCCGTCCGCGAGGACTGCGACGCCCTCATCGCCGCGGCCATCGAACGCTTCGGCCGCCTGGACACCCTCGTCAACGCCGCCGGCATGAACCTCGTCGGCACCCTCGAGGACACCACCGACGAGGACTGGCACAAGTGCCTCGGTGCCGATCTCAGCAGCGTCTTCTACACCACCCGCGCGGCTCTCCCCCACCTGCGCGCCGTCAAGGGATCCATCGTCAACATCGGATCCGTCTCCTCCCTCGGCGGCGGCTGGTCCCATGCCGGCTACAACGCCGTCAAGGCCGCCGTCGCCAACCTCACCCGCTCCATCGCCTGTGACGAAGGGAAGAACGGCGTCCGCGCCAACACGGTCTGCCCCGGCCTGACCGTGACCGAAATGGTCGACGCCATCATGGACGACGACGCCCTCCTCGAAAAGGCGTGGGAGCGCATCCCCCTGCGGCGCGCCGCCCAGGCCGATGAGGTCGCCTCCGCCGTGGCCTACCTGGCCAGCGACGAGGCCGCCATCGTCACCGGCGTCACGCTCCCCGTCGACGGTGGCCAGACCTGCACCGACGGCGGTCCCGAGTGGGGCAAGTAAGCCACTCGGCGTCCACCAGTGCCGCCCCGGTGCGTGCCCTCAGTTCCCGACATACTCCAAACCCGTCCGTGTCGCTCATACTGGAGTTCTCAGGACGAGGGGGAAGATATGGCATCTTCCATCGAGCACGCCGACGTCCTGCCGTTCTCCTGGGACACCGTCGCGGCGGCCGTGCTCGACCGGGACGGCACCGTACTGCACTGGTCGGGTGCGGCGGCGGAACTGCTGGACCGTAGTGCCGCGGAGGTCTGCGGGAAGCCGGTCGGGCACCTGCTCGCCGACACCTCGCACGGGCGCCTTCGGGACGTGGCCGACCGCGCCCACGTCCCGAAGGCGGGGCGGGCCCGGCTCCGACACCGGTCCGGCGACGACATCGAGGTCGCCTTCCAGATACTGCCGCTGGAGACCGGGTCCGGGTTCGTCGTCCTGGCCGCGTCCGCCCGTTGGGTCGGCGACGCGGCGCAGGGCGCGGCTCTGCTGCGTGCGCTGCTCGCTCAGGACCGGATCGGGATCAGCATTCACGACGCCGACTTGCGGCTCGTGCGGACCAACATCACGCCCGAGAGGTTCGGCGGACCGGGGACGCCCCTTGACCTCCGGCACGGTGCGGGGCTGTCCGCGGCGGACGCCGGGGCCGTGGACAGCGCACTGCACCGAGTGCTGGCCACCGGTGTACCGCTGGTCGGGCACGAGCCGCGGCCGAGCCCATCGCAGCGGGCCCCCGGCCGGCAATCGTCCTCCTCGCTGTCCGCTGTCCGGCTGGAGGACGCCCGAGGGCGTCCGGCCGGCGTCGCCGCGCTGATCACCGACACCGGCGGCCAGCACCGTTCTCACCAGCACGTGGAACTGCTCCACCGGGCCTCGGCCCGTATCGGCCGTTCCCTCGATGTGCGACGCACCGCTCAGGACCTCGTGGACGTCCTCGTCCCGGCGCTCGGCGACGTGGCCTGGGTAAACCTGGCCGAGGCCGTGTTCCACGGGGACGAGCCCCCCAAGCTGGTCGGCGCGGGAGATCCACACCTGCGCCGCGCCGCGCTGGCCTCGGCCGTCGAGCCCTGGCCCGACGCGCTCCTCCAGCCCGGCGCGCCCATCCCGCCCTACCGCGACACACCCGGCCTGCGGAGCCTCCAGCACGGCGGGGCCGTCATCCTCGACCCGGAGAGAGCGATCGATCTGGTCAACAACCAGGAACCGGACGAGCGGTACCTTCCCGAGCACGGCCACTCGGCCTTGTGGGCCCCGCTCTTCGCGCGCGGCCTCGTGCTGGGCACCGTCACCCTCTGGCGGACGGAGGAGCCCGCCCCCTTCGAGCAAGGCGACGCGGACCTGCTGACCGAGATCACCTCCCGGGCGGCGCTCAGCGTGGACAACGCCCGGCGCTACACCCGCGAGCACCGCGCGTCGCTCGCTCTGCAGCATCACCTGCTCCCCCGGAGGGCCACCGACACCGCGGCGGCCGAGACAACCGGCATCTATCTGCCCGCCGCCGACGGAGCCGAGGTCAGCGGCGACTGGTTCGACGCGATCCCCCTGCCCTCACTGCGCACGGCCCTCGTCGTCGGCGACGTCGTGGGCCACGGCCTGCGCGCCTCCGCCACCATGGGCCGTCTCCGGACCGCCATCCACACCCTCTCCGACCTCGAGATGGACCCTGACGAACTGCTCACCCATCTCGACGACCTCGTCACCCACTTCACTGCCGAGACCGACCCCACGTACAAAGACCCCATCGCCGCCACGTGCCTGTATGCCCTCTACGACCCGGTCACCCGCCGCTGCACCCTGGCCACCGCCGGGCACCCGCCTCCCGTCCTGGTCCTTCCCGACGGCACCGCACGCCTGATCGAGCTCACTCCCGGACCGCCCCTGGGCGTCGGCGGCATGCCCTTCGAAACCACCACCCTCGAGCTGCCCCCCGGCAGTGTCCTGGCCCTGTACACCGACGGACTGATCGAGGGCGCGGACCACGACCCGGTAGCCGGCCTCCGGCGCCTGATCGACCGCCTCGCGACACACTGCCGCGGAGACCGTCCCCTGGACGCCCTCGGCCGCGTCGTGCTCGCCGAGACCGCCGACCCGTCGCCCCGCGACGACATCGCCCTGCTCCTGGCCCGCACCCGTGCCCTGGCACCCGACGCGACGGCCGCTTGGGAATTCGCCGCCGACCCCGCCGTCGTCGCCCAGGCCCGCTCCGCGGCCACCCACCAGCTCGCCGCCTGGGGGCTCGACGAGGCCGCCTTCGTCACCGAGCTGATCGTCAGCGAACTGGTGACCAACGCGATCCGCTACGCCGGTGGCCCCGTCGGCCTGCGCCTCATCCGCGATGAGACGCTCATCTGCGAAATCACCGACTCCAGCAACACCCAACCCCGCCTGCGCCGTGCCCGTACCAGCGACGAGGGAGGCCGCGGTCTGTTCCTCGTCGCCCAGCTCGCCAGGCGCTGGGGATGCCGTTACGGCCAATCCGGCAAAACGATCTGGGCGGAGGAGCGGCTGGCCGCCGAGCCGATGACGGTGTAGACGTGAGCCCGGGGCTCCTTCGGGCTCACCCGGTGGCGACGGGGAGCAGGCCGTGCTCGCCGAAAACCCTCTTGGCGACGAAGGTGGCGTTGAGAGCCCTGGGCATGCCGCAGTAGACCGCGGAATGCAGGAATGCCTCGACGATCTGCTCAGGGGTGAGACCGACGTTGAGAGCGGCGTTGATGTGAACCTCGAGCTGAGGTTCACAACCGCCGAGGGCGGTGAGCATGCCGAGCGTGACGAGCTGACGGTCACGCGGGGCGAGTCCGGGGCGGTCGTACATTTCGCCGAAGGCCCACGAGACGACTTGGTGGCCGAGCTCCGGAGATACGTCGGCGAGGGAGTCGATGACCTTCTGACCGCCCTCGCCGTCCACGCGGCGCAGCACCTCCGTGCCGTGCTCGAAACGACGCCTGCGGGCCTCGTCGGTGTTGTTCTCGTCAGCGTTCATGAGTGTTCCGTTCCCGGCAACCCGTCCAGCTGCCGTTCGTAGGGGTGAGGGAGCTCCGGCCCGGCGCGCCGAGAGCGGCCTCTGTCCGATCCGGGAGGCGGTCCAGGGGGCCGGAGCCCGGCGGCGCCCGGACCGGCGAACCGCGTCAGGGGGATGAGAGGGAGTCGCGGCGCGGCACGCTCCCGAAGGCGAAGGGGACCGAGGCGGCCCCGGCTGTCTCCACACTGCGCCTCTCCGGCAAGGGGCAACCAGGCCGGTCTCTTCCCGGGTGCGCCGCACCCAGGGTCGGAGCGGTGGCTCATCGTGGCGTCGCTCCCCTGGAATCGCCCGCCAACGGCGCATCCCCCAAGACACTCGCGGACCGGTCCCGGCTCAGGCGATTGCCAAGACCTGGTCCGCGGTGAGTACGGCCGTGGCGGCGTTGGCTATGACTGCCGGTCGTCGACCTTGAGCTTGTCTCCTGTGTTGGAGACGTAGACCACCAGGAGCTTGGCCCGTTCGGTCCGGCTGGTGTTCTCGGTCAGGACGTGGCGCGCGCCCGGCCGCGGGAAGTCGACGACCACCGAGGTGAACGTCTTGCCCTTCACATTCGGGAGGGCCTGCTGGTGCAGGGGCTTGACGGTTTCGGTGGGATGCTTCGATGTCACGGCCGCGGTGGGTGTCTTGGCGTGGACGGACTGCTCCGAGGCGGTGCAGGCCGTGGCCGCGGTCAGCATGGCGACGGCCAGCAGGCCACCGGCGATCCGCACTCCGGTCACGAGGGGTCTCCTGATCCGTCTTCCGCGACGCGGATGATCGTCTTGCCCGGGGTACGGGTGGCGGGGGCGAACGCGGCGGGTGCTTCGGTGAGTGGCCGTACGGCGCCGACGACCGGCTCGAGCCGGCCGTCCCTCACCCGCGTGGCGAGGTCGGTGAGCCGGGCGCGGTCGGGTTCGACGACGAAGAAGACGGCCCGCCCGTCCTTGGGCTGGACCTTGGGCGGCATGACGACGGTGACCAATGTGCCGCCGGCCCGGACCAGGGCGGCCGAGCGGTCGAGGATGTCTCCGCCGATCACGTCGAACACGACGTCGGCCTCGCCGACATCCTCCAGCTTCTCGGTCTGCAGGTCCAGGAAGGTGTCGACGCCCAGCGCGAGCGCCGTGTCCCGGTCGGCGGAGCGGCCGGTGCCGATGACGCGGGCGCCGGCCCCGCGGGCGAGCTGTACCGCGATCGAGCCGACGCCACCCGCGGCACCGTGGATCAGGACGGTCTGGCCCGTGGCCAGGCGGCCGTGATCGAACAGGCCCTGCCATGCGGTCAGCCCGGAGATCGGCAGCGCGGCGGCCACGGTGTGGTCGATGTCCGCCGGCAGCGGCGCGAGATTGCGGGCCTCCACCGCGGCGTACTCGGCGAGCGAGCCGTTGCGGGCCCAGTCAGCCAGGCCGAACACCCGCTGGCCGACACTCAGGCCGGTGGTGCCGAACCCCAGCTCTTCGACGACACCCGACAACTCGTGCCCGGGCACGCTCGGCGTCCGGTCGCGGCCTGCGCGATCAGTCCACGTGGCGGGCCAGTCCAGCTCACCAGGGGTGAAGCCCGCGGCGTAAACCCGCACGATGACGTCGTTCTCGGCCGCATGGGGGTAGGGCATGTCCGTCAGGGACAGCCCGGCGAGACCGGCATCACGGTCCCGCACAGTGATGGCCTGCATAAAGGTCCTTACTGGGAGGAGCGAAGCGGCTCTCACCTGCTGTGACAGCTCGGACGCGCACGAGTTCGCCGGGATTGATGACCCCGCGGTACGCGGTGATCGGACCGTGCGGGCCCGTGCCCGTCGCCTTGATCAGCTCGGCCAGGGAGCGCCGATGATGCGCTCGACCGTGGTGGTGCGGCGGAAGCCGGGAACGAAGTGCTCCAGCACATCCGCATTCACGGTTCCGTTCGTGGTCTCCGGACGGTACTTCAGTCCGTCGACATAGGCCCGCAAAAACTCGTTCTTGAAGTCGCCCCGCGGATGGGCGGCGATGGTCTCGTCCACCTGGTCGCGATCCAGCTCGTCCAGACCCAAGCCGAGCACGTCCGTCAGAACCCCGAAATGCGTGATGGCGATCTCCGGGCCCATCCGCCCGGGAATTTCCGGAGTCGTGTGCAGCGCGATCGCCGTCCACACCACGTCGGCGGCCGTGGCCGGGAAACCGCGGTCGAGCATGAACCTACGTGCGTGGTCGGCTCCATCGACCTCGAAGCGCTGCTCTGCGTCGGAAAACGGCGTCAAGAGGCCGGTGTCATGAAACATGGCGGACAGATAGAGAAGCTCCGGGTCAGGCTCCAAACCGAGCCTGCGAGCATGAATGACGCCGAAGACGAAAACCCGCCGGGAGTGATCGTAGATGAGGGGACTCGTCATCTTCTGCATGAGGCGGGTGGCTTCGGCGACCGCCGCCGATTCAGGAATCTCCACCCCCGCGATGATCTCGCTCATGACCTCTGCGCCTTTCGATATCGGTGTGCTACGAATGGACGGTGCGTCCGTCTTCCACAGTGCCGACCACCCGGTGTCCGGCGCCGCCTCGGTCCGGCCATGAGTCACCCGAATCCGGACAGGCGAGCGGCCCGGGTGTGGGCTCCGCCACGCATCGGGTCGCGATCCTCGTCTATGACGGGGCCAAACTCCTGGACGTCGCCGGCCCCGCGGAGGTATTCGCGGAAGCGAACGGGCTCGGTGCCGACTACAAGATCGTGCTGGTGTCACCGACCGGTACCGATGTCACCTCGTCCAACGGGATCCGGATCGCGGTCGACGCCGCCGCCACCACGGCGCCTGCTCCCGACACGTTCCTGGTGGTCGGCGCAGACCTCTACCCGCGCACACCTGTCCCCCGTGAGCTGATCGAGGCCGTGCGGACGCTGGCGGTGAGGGCCGCCCGGGTCGGGTCCATCTGCACCGGAGCATTCATCCTCGGCGCCGCCGGCCTCCTGGACGGCAAGCGTGCGACCACGCACTGGAAGGTCGCGCACGAGCTCGCCGCCCGCTGCCGGGCCAGCCGCGTCGAACCCGACGCGATCTACGTCCGTGACGGCACCACCTACACCTCGGCGGGCGTGACCGCGGGCATCGACCTGGCACTGGCACTCGTCGAGGAGGATCACGGCCCTGATCTGACCCGCGATGTCGCCCGCGCCCTGGTGGTCTATTTGCAGCGTTCGGGCGGCCAGTCACAATTCTCCGCCCCACTGCAAGGACCGCCGCCCCGATCTCCGGCCCTCCGCAAACTCACCGACTTGATCACGGCGAATCCCGGGGGGAAATACTCACTCGGCGAACTCGCCAAGCACCTCAATGTGAGCCCTCGGCATCTCACGCGGCTCTTTCACGACGAGCTGTCCACGACGCCGGCCCGGTATGTGGAGATGATCCGGTTCGGCATGGCGAAAGCGCTACTGGACCAAGGGCATACCGCAACGCGGACGGCATCCCTTGCCGGGTTCCCGAATTACGAGAGCATGCGGAGAGTTTTCGTTCGGCAATTGTCGATCAGTCCCGCCGCCTATCAGCGCCGCTTCAGTACAGCGCGCCGAGCCAACGCGGGGTAACGGTAGGGCGATGTCCTCGCCGCACGGACATCGCCGCGTTACCGGCACGGCCTTCCCGGGCGAGCTCAGCGAGTACGTCCACCGCCTGGCCTACGGCCGCTCTCAGAGGCCGAGGCCGATCTCGCGCCGGGCGATCTCCCGGAGGGCGGCCTTGGGCACCTTTCCGCTGGCGACGCGGGGCAGCTCGGCGGCATCGCGGAAGATGACGTGGTGCGGCGTCTTGTACTTGGCCGCGGCGGACCGCACATGCCGCGTCACATCCTCGGCGGACAGCCGCTCGGGGTCGGCGTCCACGAACGCCACGATACGGTCGCCGAGCTGCGGATGCGGGACCCCGACCACATGGACCTCGCGGACGGCGTCGAGTCGCGCGATGATGAGTTCGACCTCCAGCGGGCTGACATTGATCCCGCCGGGTTTCATCATCTCGGACAACCGGGAGTGGAAGACCAGGTCCCCGTCGGCCGTGAAACTGGCGAGGTCGCCGGTGCGGAAATAGCCGTCCGAAGTGAAGGTGTCCTTGTTGCGCTGCGGGTCTTTGTGGTAGCCGCGCGTGGCATGGCCGCGGATGAGGACTTGTCCGACGGCCCCCTGGCTCAGCTCCTCGTCCGTCACCGGGTCGGCCACCTTGATGTCCCAGCCCGGCAGCGGGCGGCCGATGGTGTCCCTCGCCCTCTCGAACGAGTCGTTCCGATCACCGGCGGCGCACAGTCCGTAGGACTCCGTCAGACCGTATATCGCCGTCCCGTGAGTGAGTCCGAGGGCGTCGTGCGCGAGGCTCTTGTCCACGGGGGTCAGCCCGAGGACGCCCTTGGTGAGGTTGATGCGGTGCTTGCCCCAGGCCGGGTGCTCGACCAGGCTCCGGGTCATATTGCCCAGCCCGTAGAAGGCGGTGCAGCGCTCGGACTCGAGAACGCGGAGTGCCGCGCCCGGCTCGTACACCTCCATCAGCACGACACAGCCGCCGTGGGTCCACGTGGCGCCGACGGCCTGCAGCAGGCCGAGCCCGTAGAAGAGAGGGGTGGCCAGGAAGGAGCGGTCCTCGCAGGTGATGCCCTGCCTCTCGCCGATGTGGAAGGTGTTGTCGATGAGATGGCCGTGCTCCAGCAGAACCCCCTTGGGCCGTGCTGTGCTCCCGCTGGTGTAGATGAGATAGAGCAGGTCGTCATCGCTCACCGCGGCTTCCGCCGCGTGCAGCTCCGCCACCGGCACCGACTCCGCCCGGGCCAGGAAGTGCCGAAGCGTCTCGGCACCCGGCAGGCGGTGGGGCCCGAGCTCGATGACGCGCTCGAGGCACGGCAGCAACGGCTCGTCAAGGCGCGAATCCTCGGAGGGCCGGCGGGTGGCGGCCGGAACGGCTTCGGCCATGATCTGGGCGTAGTCGGTGGAGCGCAGGCGGTCCGTGCAAAAGGCGATCTTCACATCACCGTGCTCCAGCACATAGCCGAGCTCGTCGGCCCGATGCCAGGTGTTGAGGGGGACCAGCACCGCGCCGATCCGCGCCGATGCCATGGCGACATAGAGCCACTCGGGGCGATTGCCCGCCAGCACGCTCACCGACTGCCCCTGTTCAATGCCGCAGGCGAGGAGCGACCGCGCCCATCGGTCCACCGTCGCGTCGAGTTCGGCGAAGGAAATCTGCCGCCCCTCGAACGCGATCGCCGGGCGGTCTCCGTACCGCGCGGCCATCTCACGGAGCAGGGCGCCCATCGTCCGGGAGGCTGGTGCTTGGGATGTCATCTCGGCTGTTCCTTGTCTGTTCATGGTGCAACAGGCGGCTTCACAAGGGGATGGGTCACTCGGTGGTGAAGATCAACTCGCGGCCGTGTCCGGTGTCCTCGAACCGGGCGGTGACCGGCATGGCGACCTCGAGGTCGGCGTAGGGGGCGTCGACGTTGCCGTAGATCAGAGCGCCCTCCTCCAGCTCGATCACGGCCACGACGTAGGGAGCTGCCAGCTTGAAAGTGCTCGAGTACGTCTTGTGGAACTCGACGAAGGACCACAGCCGGCCGCGGCCGGACGAGACGATCCAGTAAGCCCGGCCCACGGTGGCACACCGGCCGCACACCGGTCGCATGGGAAGGCTCACATGGCCGCAGCCGGCGCATCGTGCGACCAGCAGCCGGCCTTCCTTCAGGCCCTCCGCATGGGGCCCGACCGGATCGATGACCTTCTGGGACGGGTCCGGGCCGGTGAGGGGAGTGGGCACCTCACGCCTCCGTTCCGTAGAGAATGGACGAGACGATGGGGGCCGCCGCCACGTACTGGACGCAGGAGGCGCCCTCGACCTGGCGGGGCCCGCACTCGCCGCGCAGTTGCCGCACGGCCTCCACGTTCAGCGCCCATCCCTGCATATAGCTCTCGGACAAGTGGCCGCCGGAGGTGTTCAGCGGGAGTTCACCGCCGAGTCCGATGCGCCCGTCCTGGATCCAGGCACCGGATTCACCGGGCTCGCAGAAGCCCAGACCTTCGAGGGAGAAGAGCACGTTCGGGCTGAAGTTGTCGTACACCATGAGCGCGTCGACATCCTCACGCTCACGGCCGGCCATGTGGTAGGTGTCGCCACCCGCGGCGCCGATGGCAGCGTGCCAGTAGTCCTCGGGCGGATAGTCCGAGTCCCGCAGCCGCCCCCGCTGGCCGAAGCCCACGATGTGCACGGGGCGGTGCGGGAGGTCGCGGGCGATGTCCGCGCGGGTGATGATCATGGCCACGCCGCCGTCATTGATCAAGCAGTAGTCGAACAGGTGCATGGGCTTCACGACGTACCGGGAGTCCAGGTAGTCCTCCGTGGTCAGCGGGGTACGCAGGACGGCGGAGGGGTTCAGGCCCGCGTGGCGCCGGAAGGTCGTCGCCACGGTCGCCAGCTGCTCCTCGCTGGTGCCGAACTGCGCTCGGTGCCGCTGCAGCATGAGGGCGTAGTAGGCACCGGGCGAGGTCATGCCGTACGGCCGGGTCAGCTCGGGTACCGTGCCGTATCCCTCGGCCGCGGCGCTGGAGCTGGCCCCCTCGCCACCGTAGGTGTGACGGCCTGATTTGCCGTTGTTGCCGTACACCAGCGCCACCGTCGTGCACATTCCGGCGGCGATGGCGAGGACGGCGCTCTGGATGGCCGGACCGGTCATCCGGCCTTCGGCGGGCAGCTGGAGCGACCACCGCGGTTCGATCCCCGCGCGAGCGGCCATGGTCTCGTAGCCGCTGACCCGGCTGGCCACCAGGCCGTCGATCCGCGAGGGAGCGAGCTCCGCGTCGGCCATCGCCGCCACCAGGGCCCGAAGGCCGAGATCATCCGCGGAGCAACCGGGCAGATGCCCGAACTCCGTGCTGCCGAGGCCCACCACGGCGGCCGCTCCCCCGGGCCACGAGCTTGTCGCCATCGAACCCTCCTTGATATTTGATACATTATCTAAGCCTTCTTCTGTCAGGGCAAGAGGTTGTTCCGCAGGACAGGTGGTGCCCGTCTCTTCCGCCGGGACTCTTCTCAGTCCAGGTCGTCGGCCAGTATGCCGTCGCGCTTCAGCTTGGCGATGACATAGTCCGCTTCCCTGGCCATGTGCTGCCGGGACAGCGTGTCGGCGCGCGCGCCATCGGCCGCTTCGAGCGCCTCGATGAGCTCCTGGTGGTCCCGGCTGGCTTCCGGGTCGGCCCCGGGAGCCACTTCGTACACCTCGCGCGGCAGGTTGCGGGCCAGTTGCCGCAGGACCGAAAGCAGCCGACGACTGCCTCCCGTCTGGTTGATCAGAGCGTGGAACTCCCAGTTCAGGCTGTGCAGTTCACTCTCGTCCTCGGTCTTCCGCATCAGCTCGTGCAACTGCTTCAGCCGCGCCATGGTCGGCTCGGTGATACGCGTGGCCGCACGGCGCGCGGCCAACCCTTGCGCCATCCCGTACACCCGGTAGTGATCGGCGATGTCCTCCTGGAGGATCGGCACCACATAGGTACCACGATGCGGCTCGGAGACGACGAGCCCTTCCGCCTCCAGCGAGATCAGCGCCTCACGCACCGGCAGACGACTGACGCCGAGATCGCGCGCGATCGTGTCCTGCGGCACCCGCTGCCCGGCCTTCAACGTGCCGTCGAAGATCAAAGCGCGGATCCGGTCGACCACCTCACCGCTCAGGTTGCGACGCGCGACCCGTCCGGAGCCACCGTCCCGTGAGCGTCCTGTGGACGCCGACCGTTCCCTCCGGGGACTCGGAGCGTCACCGAGACCTTCCACCACACGAATCAGCCTCCCAGCACATACACGACTGGATAATACATCCACGTGAAGGGGTCCCGTGTGGTCACGGGCAGTCCGCGTCACGGTTCGATGCCCCCTCGCTTGACCATCTGTGAGGCGATGACGCCGCGCTGGATCTCGTTCGTCCCCTCGCCAACGATCATCAGGGGAGCGTCGCGGAAATACCGCTCCACGTCGAATTCGGTGGAGTACCCGTATCCGCCGTGGACCCGGATCGCGTTCAAGGCGATCTCCATGGCGGTCTCCGAGGCGAACAGCTTGGCCATCCCGGCTTCCATGTCGCACCGGGCGCCGGAATCGAGCCGCTCCGCGGCGTACAGGACCAGTTGGCGGGCGGCCGTCAGCTTGGTACCCATGTCGGCGAGGTAGTTGCCGATGGACTGGTGCTTCCAGATCGGCCGGCCGAAAGACTCCCGCTCCTGCGCGTACCGCAGGGCATCGTCCAGCGCCGCCCGCCCCACACCGGTGGCACGGGCCGCGACCTGGATGCGCCCGATCTCCAGGCCCTTCATCATCTGTGCGAAGCCCTTGCCCGCCACGCCTCCGAGCAGCGCGTCGGCGGGCACCTCCGCCCCCGCGATGGAGAGTTCGCAGGTCTCGATACCCTTGTACCCCAGCTTGGGAAGGTCCCTGGAAACCTCCAGGCCCTCGCTCCTCTCCATGAGGAGGATGCTGATGCCCGCGTGGACCGGGCTCGCGGAGGGGTCGGTCTTGCACAGCAGCGCCACCAGCCCGGCGCGGCGGGCGTTGCTGATCCAGGTCTTCGTCCCATTGACCACGTACCGGTCGCCGACGCGCCGGGCGGTGGTCCGCATCGCCTGCAAGTCGGATCCGCCCCCGGGCTCGGTGAGGGCCATCGTCGCCCGCAGCTCGCCCGTGGCCATGCGCGGCAACAGGCGCTGTTTCTGTTCCTCGGTGCCGTAGAGGTCGATGAGTTTCGCCACGACGGTGTGGCCGCCCATGGCCCCGGCCAGGCTCATCCAGCCGCGGGCGAGTTCTTCGGTGATCAGGGCGTAGCAGGGGGTGGAGACCTTGATCTCCCCATAGGGCTCCGGCACCGCCAGCCCGAAGATGCCCATCTCCTTCATCTGCTCGATGAGCTTCTCGGGGTAGGTGTTGGCGTGCTCCAGTTCCTGGACCACGGGCCGGACGTCCTTGTCGACGAAGTCCCGGACCGTGGCCACGATGAAGCGTTCCTCTTCGCTCAGGTTCATGCTGTTCTTCCTTCCGGGCCATGTGGTGCGCGGATTTCCGTGCCGCGGGGCAGGAGTGCGGTGTATCGCCAGTCCAGTACGAAGCGGGGCTGGTCCTGAGGGGTGCTGCGGGCCCACACCTGCGAGCGCAGGCGGATGAGTTGTGCCGCCGGGGAGAAGGGCTCGACGGACTCGATCTCCAGCTCGCTGTGCAGGGTGTCGCCCTCGCGGACGGGACCGGTGTGGTCGCAACCGCGCCACCCGGTGACGGTGATCAGGTCGGGCAGGACGCGGTTCGCCTGGGACAGGGCCAGCCCGATGGTGTGTCCGCCGTAGACCAGGCGGCCCTCGGACGACGCGGTGGCATCGTGGTGCACGGCGGCGATGTTGAGCGTCAGCCGCGCCAGTTCGGGAGCGGACGAGACCACATCGCCGCCCTGGACCGCGACCACCTGCCCCTCGGGCGGGACACCGGCTCCCCCGGCGGAGGGGAAGGCCGTCAGGTCCCACGTGCCCACCTGTGCGGCCACGCTCTTCTCCTCGGCCTCCGCATCGGTGTCGGTGATGCCGACGAAGTCGTCCGCGTGGCCGGTTTCGGCGCTCTGGTCCCCCAGCGGGAGCATCGCGCAGCGGACGAAGTCCAGCACCGGTCGGCCGGCTTGGTCCGTGGTCGTCACCCTGAGGGCGGCCAGCCCGGTGGGGGCGCGGCCCGGCTTCCGGCTGTTCTGGCGCAGGCCGACGACCTCCGTCCGCGTGTGCAGGGTGTCGCCGATGACGGGGTACCGGCGGAAGACGAGCCCGCGGTAGAAGAGGTTGGCCACCACGTGGTGGGTGACGGTCGTGGACTGTCCGATGGCGACGTTCCAGACCAGGGCGGGAGGGGCGAGGGGGGTGTCGGCGCCGGTGACCCGCCGTGAGAGCGTCGTGTCGAGGGACAGGCGCATGCGGTCCCCGAGGATGGCGCGGTGGGTGTCCGCCATACCGCTGGTGAGGGTGAGTGCCGGAGCCGACTCGAAGGCATCGCCGACGGACAGCTCCTCGAAATAGGGCCCTCCGCCCTCGAACCGTACGCCTTCGGCCCTGCGTGTGTTCGTCATGGTGTGCTCAGCTCTTTCGCGTTGGCCAGGACCCGTCGTGCTCTCACCACGACGGCCTCGTCCACCATCTGTCCGTCCACGGCGACGGCACCGGCCTTCCGGCGGCCCGTCCGATGGTCCAGTGCGTCGATGATCTGGCGGGCCCACGCTACTTCTTCGTCGCTGGGGCTGAACGCGGCCGTCACCGTCGGCACCTGACGGGGGTGTATCGCCCATTTTCCGTCGAAGCCCAGATCCCGGGCCCGTCGGACCGCGGCCTCGAACCGCTCGTCCGCCGTCAGCCCCAGGTAGGGACCGTCGAGGGCCTGAAGCCCATGGCGGCGGGCCGCCCACAACAGGGCCTCCTGGGCCGGCAGCCACGTGTCGGTGTCCGCCGAGCGGCGTCCGAGGGAGGCGGCGAGATCGGCATAGCCGAGGATCAGCGTCCGAAGCCGCGGAGAGGCCGCGGCGATCTCCGGAAGCCGCTGCAGTCCCTCGGCCGTCTCCACCAGGGCCTGGATGCCGATGGGCCCGGACCGGCCGGCTTCCCGCTCCGCACCGTCGAGCAGGCGGTCGACGAACTCGACGTCACCGGCGCTCTCCACCTTGGGCACCACGACCGTGGTGAGCGGGAGGTCGATCCGCGCGCAGGCCATGAGGTCCAGATGCGCCCAGGGCGTGCGCGGGGCGTTGACGCGCACCGCGACGGACGGCGCGCGCCACGCGGTGCCCGCGAACGCGGTGCCCAGTGCCTGCCGGGCGTCCGCTTTGCGCTCGGCCGCCACCGCGTCCTCCAGATCGAGGACGATCTCGTCCACGGCGAGGGACGCGGCCTTGGCCACTTTGCGCGGGTCGTCGGCGGGCACGGACAGGCAGCTGCGGCGAGGTGTGGAGTGGGCGCTCATGGACGGTCTCCTGTCGGCTGCCGCCTCTGCCCGGGGACGGTCCGGCCGGGGAGGTGTGGCCGCCACACCGGCAGCGGGAGGCCGGGGTGGGGCGGCCGCAGCAGCAGAACGGACCCCCGCTTGGGGGACGTGACAACGAGATGTTCCAGGCCGGGCCCCGCGAAGCAGAGGCTGGTGGCGAACATGCCCTCGCCGAGATCGATGTCCTCGCGCAGCCGGCCCGAGCGGTCGAAAGCCATGATGTTGTTGCCCCGGCTGCCGGCGACCCACAGCCAGCCCTCGGCGTCGACGGCGATCCCGTCGGGGTGCCCGCGAGGGATTTCGGCGCACCATCCGTCGGCTGTCGCTCCGGTCGCGGTGGCCTGGTAGCGGCGGACCACCCTGGCCGACGTCTCGGCGACATAGAGTTCGGCCGGATCGGCGCCGAAGGCGATGCCGTTGGGGAACATCAGGCCGTGCAGACGGGTTTCGATGCGGCCCGATGCCGGGTCCCAGGTGCGCACCCGGCCCGGCTTCCCCGGCCCCTCCATCACGTGGTCCGCCGGGTCGGTGAACCACAGCAGGCCGTCCGGCCCGGTCACGCAGTCGCTCGGCGCGTCGACCCGGTGGTCCGAGGGGGACGTCAGCCGGTCCCCCGCCAGGGTTTGGATCGAGGGCACCGCCGGCACCGAAGAGCGTGACGGCATGGCGGTGGCACCGTTCTGGGCGATGTGGATCTCACCGCCCGTGCCCAGGGCGAGTCCATTGGGCCCTCCCCCGCAGTCGATGAGCGGTTCGGGATCGCCACCGTCGAGGCCGAGGCGGTAGACGGTGCCACGGTTGACGCTGGCGACGGCGAGGGTGTTCCCGTCCAGGACGATGGGCCCTTCCGTGAAGCCGAGCCCCGTGGCGAGCACAGTGGCTTGTCCAGGTGGCGGAAGAGAGCGGCTGTCGCGGGATGTGATCATGGGATCCTCCGGGGTCAGGAAGCTTCCGCTATGGGCCGGCCGATGCCGCGTCCTCCGCATATGAGCAGCGTTTGGCCGGTGCAGTAGCCGTTGGAGGCGAAGAAGACGACGGCCTCCGCGACGTCCGCGGGGTGGCCCGGCCTGCCGATCGGAATGGCGGCGAGGATCCGTTCACGGATCCTCGGCGGGAGTGTGGAGGTCATGTCCGTCTCGATGAACCCTGGCGCGACACAGTTGACGGTGATTCCGTCCGGCGCCAGTTCCAGGGCCAGCGACCGCGATGCCCCGACAAGGCCGCCCTTGGCCCCGGAGTAGGCGGTGGAGCCGAAGGTGCCGAGCCAGGCGCGTGAGGCGACGTTGACGACCGATGCGGTGCCGGCCGCCCGCAGATGCGGCAGTGCGGTATGGATGAGGGCGAGCGGGCCGATGAGGTTGACCTCGAGCATGGACTCGAACAGGGAATCCTCCAGCTTCTCGATGCGTGCGTCGCGCAGGACGCCCGCACAGTTCACCAGGAGGTCCAGCCCGCCGAGTTCACTCACGCAGCGGCTGACGGCGGCCCGGCGCGAGGTGTCGTCGGTGACGTCGAGCGCGATGGCGACGGCACTGCCGCCGGCCTCGGTGATCGCGTGCACGGTCCGCTGGGCGGCCGCCTCGTCGATGTCCGTCACGGCCACGCGGTGGGAACGGTCGGCCAGGGCCAGGGCGCTGGCCCGCCCGATGCCGTTGCCGGCGCCGGTGACCAGAGCGACGCGTTGACGCGTCATGGGTGCAGCCTCCCGAGATCCGCTCCGCCCGCGACGAAGACTTCCTGCCCGATGACCGGTGCCGTGTCCCCGAACAGGAGGGTGTCGAGGAGGGCGGTGAGAGCCTTGGTGTTCGCGGAGGCCGACAGGTCACCGCTGTAGAAGAGGGTGTTGACGCTGATGTTCCGCCGCTCCAGCTCCATGGCCAGGGTGCGCAGCATCGAGACCGCCGCTCCGCATACGGCGGCGGCGGGGAACCCGTCGGCGGCCCCCATGCTGGGCTTCTCGGGGAGCAGGACGACGATCCTGCCGCCTTCCGGATTCCGGCCCATCGCCCGTGCGGCCTGGCGGAGTTCGGTCATCAGGAGGGTGAGCGTCCCGCCGATGGAGGCGTGCAGATGTTCCGCGGACGAGTCCTGGAACGCACAGGGCTCGGGCATGGCCGGGACGAGGCACAGCCGTCGCACCGGCCCCGGCGTGTGCTCCAGGGAGCTCGCCGTGCCGACCCCGCGGCCGAGCAGGGAGGCCAGCACGGAGGCCGCTTCGGGGGCGCCGATGATCCAGTCGCCGGTCGAGGCGGCCGGGATGGTGATCGCGTCCGAGTCGTTCATCGGCTGATCACCAGCGTCGTCACCGATCCCCCGTCCGTTCCGCTGACGGTGCCGCCCTTGCAGTAGGCGAGTCCCACCCGGGCTCCGTCGACCTGGCGTCCGGCTGCTTGTTCCCGTAGCTGCCACGTCAGTTCGCACGCCTGGGCGACGCCCGTCGCTCCTACCGGGTGGCCGCGCGAGAGCAGCCCACCGCTGGCGTTGACGGGCAGCTTTCCACCGATCCTGGTGTGCCCGAGCTCCGTCCACCGGGCCCCTTCTCCTCGCGGGATCAGGCCGATTCCCTCCAGCCGTACGATCTCGGCGATCGTGAAGCAGTCGTGCATCTCCACCAGATCGATGTCCTCGGGTCCGACGCCGGTGAGCTCCCACGCCTGTTCGGCGGCGCGGCGCGAGACGTCTTCGGCGTTGAGATCGTCGGTTCCCAGCTGCACGCTCCCGCTGACCAGGGCGCAGCCGAGTACCCGCGGGGTAGTGCCGCCGATACCCAACCGGGCCAGGCCCCGTGGGGTGCACAGGATGAGGGCGGCCGCCCCGTCCGAGATGGGGCTGCAATCCAGCAGGCCCAGCGGTTCCGCGATCGGGCGCGCCCCCAGGACCTCCTCCAGCGACACCGGCCGCTGATACTGCGCGTAGGGGTTGTGGACGGAGTGGGCGTGGTTCTTGACGGCGACCGCGGCGATCTGGGCACGGGTCGCGCCGTGATCGGCCATGTAGCGGCGCGCGCTCATTCCGTGCCCGGCCGCCATGACGAAGCCCATCGCGGCGTCCAGGTCCCCCGGGTCCGGCCGGACACCGCCTGCCACTCGGTCCGTCATCTTCTCCACGCCGATGACCAGCGCCACGTCGTGCAGTCCCGCGGCGAGTGCCGTCCATGCCTCCCTGATCGCCGTCGCACCGCTCGCGCAGTAGTTCTCGTGGTTGGAGACGGGCAGACCGTCCAGTCCGAGCTGCACGGCGATGCGCTGGCCCGCGACCGGGCCGCCGAAGACATGACCGACGTAGACGGCGTCCACCTGGGACGCCGTCGCGCCCGCGTCGTCCATGGCCGCGTGGGCGGCCCGCACGGCCATGGACTCCAAGGTCACGTCGGCCGGGTACTTGCCGAAGCGGATCATTCCCGCCCCGGCCACATGGGCGGGTGCCGGTGTCATGACGACTCCCTCGGGATGACGCGGAAGCGGTAGCCGACGGCGTCCGGGCCGGTGGCCCGGAGCATGGCCATGGGTTCCAGTTCGACCACATCGCCAATGGCGTAGGCGTGGCCTTCCTCGGCGACACACGTCGCCATGACGCGGCAGCCTTCCGGCAGGAGCACCTGGGCCAGGACGTAGGGAACCTCCGTCCCGGGCGGCGCCTGCCGGACCACGGTGAACGTGTGGATCTCCCCTCTCGCCGACAGCTCGATCTCGGTGAGCTCCCGTCCGCGGCGGCAGCGCGGGCAGAAGGATCGGATCGGGTAGGTGACATGGGCACACAGGTCGCAGCGCGAGCCGAGCAGCCGGAACGGTGATCGGCGGAACAGCCCCGTTCGGAAGGGCTCGGCCTCTGCCAGAGCGTCGCTCATGGTTACCCGCCTCCTCTCTTCGGTGATGAACATGACGAGATAGGTGTGGCGCACATCGAGTGTGGCTTATATTTGATACATTATCAATGACGTCTTCTGGAAAGGAAGTGCCACCGATGGGCCCCCTGGACGGTACGAAAGTCATCGAAATGGCCGGACTGGGACCGGTCCCCTTCTGCGCGATGATGCTGGCGGACATGGGAGCGGACGTGGTCCGGATCGAAGGTCCGGTCCGCAACACGGAAGATCCGCACGACCGCCGGGGACCCATCTGGCGAGGGCGTTCCACTGTTTCCCTGGACCTCAAGAACCCGGCGGACCTGGCCCGCGCCAAAGAGATCCTCGGCCACGCGGACGTGGTGCTGGAAGGTTTCCGGCCCGGCGTCATGGAACGCCTCGGACTCGGCCCGGACACCCTGCTCGCCGGGAACCCGGCACTGGTGTACGGGCGCATGACGGGCTGGGGGCAGAGCGGGCCCCTCGCCTCCGAAGCGGGACACGACATCAACTACCTCGCCGTCGCCGGCGTGCTGCGGCAGATCGGCCGGGCGGGCGAACGGCCGGTACCGCCCCTCAACCTGGTGGGCGACTACGGCGGCGGGGGCATGCTCCTGACCGTGGGCGTGCTGGCGGCGCTCCTGGAGCGAACGGCCTCCGGCCGGGGACAGGTCATCGACGCCGCCATGATGGACGGCGCGGCCCTGCTCATGACGTCCGTCCTGGGATGGATGGCGCGCGGTCAGTGGGCCGAGCCCCCCGGCAGCAACATCATTGACACCGGCGCGCCCTTCTACGAGGTGTACGAGACGGCGGACCTGCGCCATCTGGCCTTCGGCGCCGTGGAGCCGCGCTTCTACAAGCGGCTGGTATCCGTGCTCGGCTTCGCCCCCGAGGACCTTCCGCCGCAGTACGACCGCCACACCTGGGCCGGGACCAAGGAGCGGTTCGCCCGTGTCGTCGCGCGCAGGACGCTGGCGGAATGGGTCGACGCTTTCGAAGGGCAGGACGCCTGTGTGAGCCCCGTCCTGACGCTGGCGGAGGCGGCGGATCACCCCCACCTGGCCGACCGGCGGGTCTACACGACCGCGGACGGCACGCTTCATGTGGCTCCGGCGCCGCGGTTCTCGCGTACCCCCAGCCAACTCCACGGTCCGCGCGCGGTGGAGACGCCCTCGGGCCTCGTGGCCAGATGGAAGGCGGGCGAAGCGGCGCGAGCCACGGACCGGCCTTAGGCCCCCACACGCATCGGGCACCGTGATCCGTTCTTTTGATGGGCCCAGGGGGTTGCGGTCCCGCCTACGATGAAGGACTGTATCAAATATCAAGTCTCGCCCATCCCGTCGTCCCCATGGATGGGCGACGGCACTACCCACCCCAGCCATGCAAGAGGACCGCTGTGTCTACAACGATGTCGACCAAGCTCCCCGCTCCGGGTTTGTCAAGACGCAAGATCTTCCTGGCCACGTCCTTCGGCCACGCGATCGAGTGGTATGAGTTCTCCGCCTACGGCTTCATGGCGGTCTACCTCGCCGCCGTGTTCTTTCCGAGCGGAAACCCGACCACCGGCCTGTTGGCCACCTTCGGAGTCTTCGGACTGACCTTCTTCATCCGTCCCCTCGGAGCCGTGGTCTTCGGGCCGCTCGCGGACCGGATCGGCCGTAAGCGCGTGCTCGTGATCGTCCTGCTCCTGATGTCCGGCTCGACGGCGCTGATCGGAGCCCTGCCGGGCTATGCCACGATCGGCGCCGCCGCGCCCCTGCTCCTGGTCGCACTGCGAGCGCTCCAGAACTTCTCCGCCGCCGGCGAGCTCGGCAGCGTCAGCGCCTTCATCGTGGAGTACTCCGGCCCCCGGCGCCGTGGCTTCGGCACCAGCTGGCTCATGTTCTCCGCGACCATCGGGTTCACCTCCGGCAGCGCGCTCGTGTCGGGTCTGGTCTCCCTGGTGGGCGATACCGCGATGGAGCAGTGGGCCTGGCGCATCCCCTTTCTGCTGGCCGCCCCCCTCGGGCTGATCGGCCTGTACATACGGCTGCGGCTGGAGGACACCCCGGAGTTCCGGACGCTCAAGAAGGCCGACAAGGTCGCGAAGTCCCCGCTGCGGGAAGCCCTGAGCTACCGTCGGCAGATCTTCACGACGATGGGTCTGGCCGGTCTGCACGCCTCCTCGTACTACATCGTCCTGACCTTCATGGCCTCCTACATCACCACGACCTTGGGCTTCGGCTCCGGCGTCGCCCTGACCGGGACGCTCTCGGCAGCCGTCGCCACCATGGCGGTCATCCCGGTGGTGGGGGCGCTCTCCGACCGGGTGGGCCGCCGCCCGATCCTCATCACCGCCAGCGCCGCGCTCGTGATCGCCCCGTTCCCCGTCTTCTCCCTGATCACCACGTCACCTACGGCCGTGGTGGTGGGCCAGGTCGTGCTCGGGCTCCTGGTCGGCACCCTCGTCTCCACGACGCTGGTCTCGATGACGGAGATATTCCCGGCCCGGGTGCGGGTGGCCGGCTCCTCGTTCGCGTACTCCATCGCGAACGCGGTGCTCGGTGGGTCGGCCCCCTTCATCGCCACCTTCCTGATCGACAAGACGGGCAGTGCGATATCACCGGCCGCCTACCTGGTCTTCACCTCCCTTCTCGGCCTGGCCGCGAGTCTGGCCTACCGGGATGCCTCCGACGCGAAGGCCGTCGGCGCCCCGGTACCCGACCCGGCTCACACCACGGACCCTCAGCGACTGCCGCTCCCGACCCCGGAGCGGGGCAGCGGCTGAGCGGCGCCCCGGGGCGGGCCCTCGCACAGCCCTCCCCGGGGACAAGACTCGCGACGTCGCCAATGGCGTGTCGCAGCGTCCGCCCCATATGCCTATCGGATCAAAGATTTAAAGAAGGTGGCTGCGCTTCCATGACGATGACAACTCCCTCACACGTCTCCCCGCGGGTGCGCGAGCGGCTGGCGGCCCCGCCTCATCTGTTCATCGACGGCACGGCGGTGTCCGGGGTGAGCGGGGAAGTCCTGTCCGTGACCGATCCGGCGACCGGGTCGCGGATCGCCACCGCCGCGTGTGCTGGACCGGCTGATGTCGCCCTGGCGGTGGCGGCCGCGGAACGCGCGTTCGCCGACGACTCCCCCTGGCGGCGGTTCAGCCCGCTGGACCGAGGCCGGATGCTGTACCGCATCGGCGAGCTGATCTACGAGCACGCCGACGAGTTCGCCGAACTCGAAGTCCTCGACGCGGGCAAGGTCCGTCAGGCTGCGCGCACGATCGATGTGGAGTTCGCGGCGCGGGTGTTCCACTACTTCGCCGGCTGGCCCACCAAGATCGAGGGCGCCACGATCCCCGTCTCGCACCCGGGCATCCACGTGCGCACCGAGCGGGAACCGGTCGGTGTGACGGGCGCGATCACCGCATGGAACTTTCCGCTGCTGCTGTTCGCCTGGAAGGTCGCACCCGCGCTCGCGGCCGGCTGCACGGTGGTGCTCAAGTGTTCGGAGGAGACTCCGCTGTCGGCCCTGTGGCTCGCCGAACTCGCGACCGAGGCCGGTCTGCCGCCCGGTGTGATCAACGTCGTTCCGGGCCGGGGGCCGGAGGCCGGCGAGGCGCTGGTGACACATCCGGGTGTCCGCAAGCTTTCCTTCACCGGCTCGACACAGGTGGGCAAGCGGATCGCGCGCCTGGCCGCCGACCAGGTCAAGCGGGTGACCCTGGAACTCGGGGGCAAGAGCGCCAACATCGTCTTCGCTGACGCCGATCTCGACGCCGCCGTCGCCGGCTCCGCCGGCGGCATGTTCTGGCACTCCGGACAGACGTGCAGCGCACCGTCACGTCTGTACGTACATCGCGATGTCCATGACGAGGTGGTCGAACGACTCGCCGCCGCCGCGGCCGATCTGCGCATCGGCCATGGGCTCGACGAGGGCGTCGATTTCGGCCCGCTGGTCAATGAACGACAGCTGGATCGCGTGCGGGGCTACGTCGAGCGAGCGGCGCACGACGGGGCGACGGTGCACCAGGGGGCCGAGCTCCCGGAGAACACCGCGGGTTTCTTCCACCGGCCGACGGTGCTGGCCGGAGTCCGTGACGACATGGAGTGCGTCCGCGAAGAAATCTTCGGGCCGGTGGTCGTCGTGCTCCCCTTCAGCGAAGCCGACGAGGTGGCGCATCGGGCCAACGCCGGCGACTACGGCCTCGCGGCGGGCATCTGGACCTCCGATGTGAACACCGAACACCGCGTCACGCGCAAGCTGCGGGCCGGCACCGTCTACGTCAACGGATGGGGCCTGACGGACCCGGCGGCCCCGTTCGGCGGCTTCGCCCAGTCCGGCTACGGACGCGACCTCGGCCCGGAGAGCCTCGACGGCTACCTCGAGACGAAAGCCGTGTGGACCATGCACGGCTGACCCGCTCTTCCTTCCCGCCCCCGCCATGCCCTTCCGATCGGAGCAGACATGAAAACCCGAGCCGCGGTGCTCACCGCGCCCCACGCGCCCTTCGAAATCATGGAACTCGACCTCGACGGCCCCGCGCGGGGCGAGGTGCTGCTACGGGTCACCGCCGCCGGACTGTGTCACTCGGACCTGCACATGATGGACGGTGACCTCACCGTGCGCTACCCGATCATCGGCGGCCACGAGGCCGCCGGGATCGTCGAGGAGGTCGGGCCCGGCGTCACCAAGGTCGCCCCCGGTGACCACGTCGTATGCAGCTTCATCCCCAGCTGTGGCACCTGCCGCTACTGCTCGACGGGCCGGCAGAACCTGTGTGACGCCGGCGCGACGATCCTCGAGGGCAGCATGCCGGACGGCTCGTTCCGGCTGCACAAGGACGGCACCGACTACGGCGCCTTCTGCATGCTCGGCGCGTTCTCGGAGTACACCACCGTCTCCGAGCTGTCGGTGGTCAAGGTGGACGACTGGCTCCCCCTGGACAGTGCGGTCCTCGTCGGCTGCGGCGTGCCCACCGGCTGGGGCAGCGCGGTCAACGCCGGTGGGGTGCGGCCGGGCGACACCACAGTGATCTACGGCATCGGCGGCGTGGGCATCAACGCCGTACAGGGTGCCGTGCACGCCGGGGCCAAGTATGTGGTGTGCGTCGACCCGATAGCGTTCAAGCGCGAGACCGCCGTGAAGTTCGGCGCCACCCACGTCTTCGCCGACGCGGCCGAGGCGCAGGCCGAAGTCGAGAGGTTGACCTGGGGTCAGGGGGCCGACCAGGCGCTCGTGGTGATCGGCACGATGGATGAGCCGACCGTCTCCGCCGCGTTCGCCGTGGTGGGCAAGGGGGGCACCGTCGTGATCACCGGTGTCTCCAACGCCGCCAACCTGACCGTCCAGCTGTCCGGATCCGACATGGTCTTCCTGGAGAAGACCGTCAAGGGGACACTGTTCGGCTCGTCGAACCCGCAGTACGACATCGTGCGCCTGTTGCGCCTGTACGACGCGGGCCGCCTCAAGCTCGACGAACTCATCACCACTCGTTACTCACTGGACGACATCAACCAGGGCTATCAGGACCTGCGCGACGGCAAGAACATCCGCGGCATCATCGACTTCACCGGATGAGCGCGCCGCGATCGGTCACCCGCCAACCATCACACGAGGAGTGAAGACGGTGCGCACACCAGAGCACATCGCCGCCGAGGTCGCGGCCGAGGCCGCGGGCGACAACCGGTCCGATCCGCGGCCGGACCAGGGCCCCGACGGACGGGAGCCGGTGGAGGAGTTGCTGGTCGAGGAAGTGTCCATCGATGGCATGTGCGGCGTCTACTGAGACCGCAGGCGGGGACCGCCCCTTCGACCCGGGGCGGCCCCACCGTCTCAGCCCCACCGTGTCCGTGCGCCCCGAGCCGTTCGGTGCGCTGGTCTACGACTTCGACACCCGACGATTGTCCTTTCTGAAGGCCCTCCCCCTGGTGACGGTCGTCCAGGAGCTGGAGCGCCACCCCGATGTACACGGCGCGCTCGCCGCCGCGGGGATCCCGCCCGGCGAGCGGTCCCGCTATGTCGACGCGCTGGCGGGACTCGCCGCCGCGGGCACCATTCAGCCCCGGTGAGTCCCCGGGCGCCCGCGCGGCCCCCGTCCCGTCACACACCTCGTCCCGCAAGGAGGAACCTTGAGCCTGGTGGACCATTTCCAGCGTGGTCTGGACGCACCGATCTGTCTGACCTGGGAGCTGACGTACGCCTGCAATCTGGCGTGCACCCACTGCCTCTCGTCGTCAGGCCGACGGGATCCGCGGGAACTGTCGACGGCCGAGTGCAAGGCGGTCATCGACGAGCTGCGGCGCATGCAGGTCTTCTACGTCAACATCGGCGGTGGTGAACCGACCGTACGCCCGGATTTCTGGGAACTCCTGGACTACGCGCTCGCCCATCAGGTCGGGGTGAAGTTTTCCACGAACGGTGTCCGCCTGACCGCTGAGCGTGCCGCGTATCTGGCCGCGACCGACTACGTCGATGTCCAAATCTCCTTGGACGGCGCGACCACCGAGGTCAACGACGCGGTTCGCGGCCACGGCTCATTCGCCACCGCCTGGCGGGCCATGGAAAACCTCGCCGAGGCCGGTGTCCGTGATTTCAAGGTCTCGGTGGTGATGACGCGTCAGAATGTCGCGCAATTGGATGCGTTGAAGGCCATCGCGGACAGGTTCGGCGCGCGGTTGCGCATCACCCGGTTGCGGCCGGCGGGCCGGGGCGCGGACGTGTGGGACGAACTGCACCCCACCGCCGCCCAGCAGCGCACGCTCTACGACTGGCTGGTGGCACACGGCGAGGGCGTGCTGACCGGCGACTCGTTCTTCCACCTCAACGGACTGGGAGCGACGCCGCTACCGGGGTTGAACCTGTGCGGAGCGGGCCGGGTGGTGTGTCTGATCGACCCGATCGGGGACGTGTACGCCTGTCCGTTCGCGATACACGACCAGTTCCTCGGCGGCAACGTCCGCGATCCGGGCGGCTTCGAGGGAGTGTGGCGCACCTCGGAGTTGTTCGGCGAGCTGCGCCGGCCCCGGACCGGTGGTGCGTGCTCCTCGTGCTCGGCCTATGACTCCTGCCAGGGCGGATGCATGGCCGCGAAGTTCTTCACCGGCCTCCCCCTGGACGGACCGGACCCGGAGTGCGTCAAAGGCAACGGCGAGCGGGCCCGTGCGACGGCCGTCGCCAGGGGCGATGCGGTCCCCAGACCGGAGAAGGACCATTCCCGCCGCGGGGCGCCGAGGCGCTCCGGCGTACCGGTCACCATCGGCTGGGGTCCGCCCGCGCCCGACCGCCGTCCCGACCGTGCCTGCGACACCAGCCCGCTCACCGGCCTCCCCTAGGCCCTGTCCGAGCCCGCCTCCGACGGAACAAAGGAGCCCCATGGCCAGCACCAAGCAATGGTTCGAAACGGTCGCCGAAGCCCAGCGCAGGGCGAAGAAGCGGGTGCCGAAGTCCGTGTATCTCGCGCTGCTCGCCGGAGCCGAAGAGGGCCGGACCCTGTCGGAGAACGTCGCGGCGTTCGGGGAACTGGGTTTCCGCCCCCGGATCGCCGACCTGCCCGCGCAACGGGATCAGACCACGACCGTCATGGGCCAGGAACTCTCCCTCCCGGTCATCCTTTCCCCCACCGGCGTGCAGGCGGTCGCACCGGACGGCGAGCTCGCCGTCGCCCGTGCCGCCGCCACCTCCGGCACCGCGCTCGGGCTCTCGTCATTCGCCGGCAAACCCATCGAGGATGTCGTCGCGGCGAACCCGAAGACGTTCTTCCAGGTGTACTGGCAGGGAGACCGCGAGGCCATCGTGCGACGGCTGGAGCGGGCCGCTCGGGCCGGGGCGAAGGGCCTGATCGTCACGCTGGACTGGACGTTCGCCCACCGCCGGGACTGGGGCAGCCCCGCCCTGCCGGACAAGGTGAACCTCAAGTCCATGCTCGCCTTCGCCCCGCAGGTGATCGCCCGCCCCCGATGGCTCACGGCATTTCTCCGGCGGGGCACTCTGCCCGATCTCACCACGCCCAACCTTGCCGAGGCCGGGCAGGCCGCGCCCACCTTCTTCGGCGCCTACGGCGAGTGGATGGGCACGCCACCGCCGACCTGGCACGATCTGGCGTGGCTGCGTGAGCGGTGGGACGGCCCGTTTCTCCTCAAGGGGATCAGCCATCCGGAGGACGCCCGCCGCGCCGTCGACATCGGCGCCTCCGCGATCTCGGTGTCCAACCACGGCGGCAACAACCTCGACTCCACCCCGGCCTCCATCCGGCTGCTCCCCGGAATCGTCGACGCGGTGGGTGGCCAGGTGGACGTGGTGCTCGACGGTGGCATCCGGCGCGGCGGAGACGTGGTGAAGGCGCTCGCGCTCGGGGCCCGGGCCGTTCTCGTCGGACGCCCCTACCTGTGGGGCATGGCCGCGAATGGCGAAACCGGTGTGCACAACGTTCTGGAAATCCTGCGCGGCGGCATCGACTCGGCCCTGCTCGGCCTTGCCCGGTCCTCGGTCCGCGATCTGGTCCCCGAGGACGTTCTCGTGCCTGACGGATTTCGGATCGACCACTGAGGAGGTGACGATCCAGATGCACACGGGACGGACCGCTGTCGTCACCGGCGCGGCACGTGGCATCGGTGCCGCGACCGTTCGTGGACTGGCCGGAGCGGGCTGGCGCGTCGTGGCCGTCGACCGGTGCGCCGACGATCCGCGCGTCCGCTACCCCCTCGCCCGGGGTGAGGACCTCGCAGCGCTGGCGCGTGAGTTTCCGGGCACCGTCCTGGACGTCGTCGCCGATGTCCAGGACCGGGGGGCGCTGCGGCACGCGGTGGCGCTCGCGGAGGAACGCTTCGGCGGGCTCGACGCCGCTGTCGCGGCCGCGGCGGTGATCGCCGGTGGGCGGCCGCTGTGGGAGGACACCGAGCAGGAGTGGGCGGCGCTGTTCTCGGTCGGTGTCGATGGTGTGGCCAACCTCGCCCGTGCCGCGATCCCCGCGCTGTTGCGCAGACCCGCGCCACGGTCCGGGCGGTTCGTCGCGCTCGCCTCGGCCGCCGCCCACCGAGGTCTGTGGCACCTCGCCGGGTACAACGCGGCCAAACACGCCGTCGTCGGTCTGGTCAGAGGACTCGCCCACGACCTGCGCTCCACGGGAATCTGCGCCACCGCTGTCTCCCCGGGTTCGACCCGCACCCCGATGCTCGACGCCTCCGCGCGCCTGTACGACCTGGACTCCGCGGACGGCTTCGCCCAACACCAGCTGGTGGGCCGCCTCCTGGAGCCCGCGGAGGTCGCCGCCACCGTGTGCTGGCTGTGCTCGCCGGACTCCGCCGCGATCACCGGATCAGTCGTCCACGCCGATGGAGGGTTCACCGCATGATGCCGATCGGCCGCCCCCGGAAGACGTCCGCACCGCGCGAGCGGCGCACGCCACTTCCAGCCGGGACGCGTCTGGTGCCCGACGACTCGCTGCGCCGCTTCGACGGCGGCAGGGTACTGCTGGGCGGGTCTCCGCTGCGACTGCTCCGTCTGCGGCGCGACGCGGCGGGGCGCGTGGAGGACTGGCTGGAGGGCCGGCCAACCGACGGCGACCGCGCCGAGGGCGCCCTGGCCAGACGGCTGATCGACGCCGGGATGCTGCATCCCCTGCCCGGAGCGAGCGCGCTCGGCCCTGCCGATGTGACGCTCGTCGTGCCCGTGCGCGACAACCCCGAGGGCGTGGCCCGCCTGCTCGCGGCGACCACCGGGCTCGCGGCCCGGATCGTCGTCGACGACGGCTCCGTCGTCCCGCTCCCGCAGGCGACTCACCGGCACCGCGCACCAGCGGGCCCGGCCGCCGCCCGCAACACCGGCTGGCGTCAGGTCACCAGCTCGCTCGTCGCGTTCCTCGACTCCGACACGATTCCCGAGCCGGGCTGGCTGGAGTCGGTCCTCCCGCTGTTCACCGATCCGGAGGTCCTCGCGGTGGCGCCGCGTGTCCGCAGCCTCCCCGGCCCCGGCGCCCTCAGCCGCTACGAGGCGGAGCGGTCCAGCTTGGACCTGGGGCGCAGGCCCGCCGCCGTCCGGCCGATGAGCCGCGTCGGTTACGTCCCCAGCGCCGCTCTCGTGATCCGCAGGACGGCGCTGTCCGCCGTGGACGGATTCGACGAAGCCCTGCGGTTCGGCGAGGACGTCGACCTCGTCTGGCGGCTGATCGCGACCGGCGGAACCGTGCGCTACCAGCCCCAGGCCACAGTGTGGCACCAGCCCCGGCCCACCCTGCGAGCCTGGCTACGGCAGCGTTTCGCGTACGGCACCTCGGCCGCTCCGCTGGCTCTCCGGCACCCGGAGAACCTCAGCTGCGCCAGCCTCTCCCCCTTCAGCGCGGCCGTCTGGGCATTGCTGATGACGGGGCGTCCGCTGGGCGGCCTTTCGCTCGCCGCCGCCACGTCGGCCCTGCTGCCCCGCAAGCTCCGCGGTCACGCCATCCCGGTCGGCACCGCCTTCGGCCTCGCCGCCAGGGGTCACCTCGGCGCCGGGCGGATCCTCGCCGACGCCACCCGGCGCGCCTGGTGGCCCCTGGCACTGTCCGGCAAAGCGGGCAGGCGCGCCCTGATCGCCGCCCTCCTCCCCTGCCTCATCGAGGGGTGTTCGTACGGCCACGAACTGGACCCGGCACGTTGGACCGCGCTCCGCATCACCGACGACCTCGCCTACGGCGCCGGTGTGTGGACCGGTTGTCTCCGTCACCGTGTCATGACCCCGCTCCTGCCACGTCTCACCAACTGGCCAGGACGCACCCCATGAACCTCGGCGGTATGCGCTCCCCGCAGTTCGCCGGGCGCGGCGAAGATCTGGTGCTGGCCGTTCCGATCGGCGCGACCGAACAGCACGGACCCCATCTCCCGCTCGACACCGATACGGCCATCGCCGCCGAACTGTGCAGACGCCTCGCGACACGAATGACGGACATCGTGGTGGCACCCGCCATCCCCTACGGCTCCAGCGGGGAGCACGCCGGGTTTCCCGGCACGTTGTCCATCGGCCATGACGCCCTCGAACTCCTTCTCGTCGAACTCGTCCGCTCCGCCGACCACTTCCACGGCGTCGTCCTCGTCAACGCCCACGGCGGCAATCACCAGCCCCTGCGGGCGGCCGCCTGCACCCTCCACGCCGAGGGGCGGCGGGTACTGGCCTGGTCCCCCTCCTCCGCCCCTGGTGACGACAGCCACGCCGGACACACCGAAACCTCAGTCATGTTCCGGCTCCGCCCCGAGGACGTCGTGCCCGAACTGGCCGAGCCGGGCAACACCCAGCCGCTCTCCGGCCTCATCGGCCGCCTCCGGGCCCATGGGGTCGCCGCCGTCAGTCCGAACGGTGTACTCGGCGACCCCACCGGCGCCAACCCGGGCCACGGGGAGACCGTCCTTCGGCGATGGACCGGCTCCCTGGTCACGGAGGTCACCCGCTGGATGGGGCCCGCCGCCGATGGTTCCTCCTAGGTGATGCTCGGTGCGCTGACCCGCACATGACCCCCGAACGCTCTGGTGGCTGAGCACATCCCGGGCCGAGGGTGGCGTCATGACCACGCGCCATCTCATCGACCCCGCTCAGGACCCCGTCCCCGTGGGCACCCCTGAATTCAAAGCACACGCGCACGAGCGCTACGCGCAGTTGCGTTCGCTCGCGCCCATTCACCGGGTACGTCTGGCCGACTCCTCAGTGAGCTGGCTCGTGGTGGGGTACGACCTCGCCCGCGAAGCGCTCGCTCATCCGAAGCTCAGCAAGAACCCCGAACCGTACGCGGAGGCCCTGCGGGCCGCGGGCCGGGAGATCCTGCTGGCCGGTACCGGCTTCGGCGGCAACATGCTGATGGCCGATCCGCCGGAACACACCCGGCTTCGCCGTCTGGTCGCCGGCGCCTTCACGTCCGGGGCCGCGGAGAGGCTCGCGCCGAGGATCGAGGAGCTGGCACACGAGCTGATCGACGCCATCGCGGACCGCGGGGAGGCTGACCTGGTGGCCTCGTACACCGGGCCCCTGCCCATGGCGGTGATATGCGAGCTGCTCGGCGTCCCCGCGCAGCGACAAGCCGATCTGCAAGCCTGGACCCGCACTGCCGTGGGTAACCCCTCGGCGCCGCAGCGGTCGAGTCTGCTCGCGCTCAACGCCTACCTACGGGACCTCCTGGAGGTCAAGCGGCAAAGCCCGGCCAACGATCTGCTCTCACGGCTCATCGCGGTCCGTGACCAGGACGGTGGCCGACTCTCCGAAGCCGAACTGCTCGGCACGACCGTCATCCTGGTCGTGGCGGGGCACGAGACCACGGTCAACCTGCTCGGCAACGCCGTGGTCGCGCTGCTGCGCCATCCCGACCAGGCGTGCGCGCTGCGGGCGCGGCCGGAGCTCATTCCCGGAGCCGTGGAGGAGTTCCTGCGGTTCGACGCCTCCGTGGAGACGACCCCCGCGCGTTTCGCCACCGAAAGCTTCACGCTCGGCGGCCAGACCATCAAAGCGGGAGACACCGTCGTCGTCGCTCTCGGGTCAGCGGGACGGGACGCGCCGGTGGAGCCGGGAGGCGACCCCGATCGGCTGGACGTGGGGCGAGCGTCGTCCCGGCACCTGTCCTTCGGTCATGGGATCCACCACTGCATCGGTGCTCCTCTCGCCCGGCTGGAGGCGGCCATAGCGCTTCAGGCCCTGCTCACCCGGTTGCCCGATCTGCGCTGGGCCGACCCGGCCCATGAGGTGGAGTGGCTGCCCGCCGGCATCACGCGCGGACCCGTGCGGCTCCCGGTCCGTTTCACTCCGGCAGAGCGCTGACCGGCGTCAGCGACCTGCCGGAGTGCCATCACTCCCCCGCGTCGTCACCGCCATCGGCACGTTCTTCCCGGAGAATGCCGCGGGCGATGATCGTCACCCATAACCCTCCCACCATGGTCCCCACGCCGAGGCCGATATCACCACGCCACAGGGACGGGATCGCGACCAGGAGGGTGATCAGAAGTATGGCGGCAGTTGTCGCGCCAGCCACAGCCGAGGTCTTCCTGCGCACACCGTTCATTGATTCTCCATGTCAGCGATGGGACGTCCGTAACGGCCATGTTGCGTTCCCACGACGCCCTGCCTGCTGGTGGGATCGCATGTCCACACCCGGCTCCCGCCCTCTCCATCACCTGGCGGAGTGGCTTCGCTTCCTTGCCGTGAGCGATGAGGGGAGCCTGTCAGCGAGTGCTGGGCGCCGAAGTTCGGCCGTGTGAGCCAGGTTTCAACAACCTCGCGCTCAGCCACCAGGTCGCGTCCGGTTCACAACCGGTTCACGCCGCGGGTCAGCGCTGTGGGGTGTCGGCGCCGCGGAGTTCCTGGTTCCAGAGGTCTTCGATGAGCCGTTCCATACCGCGCGCGAGGTGACGGCGGTACGTGCTCAGCGAGACGCCGAGCCGCCGGGCGCGTGCTTCTCTCGTGGTGGCCCCCCGCATGAACGTCGCGGCCACGGCCCGGTGCCAGGCTGCCGCGTCGGGGTCGGCACCCAGAGCGTCGACGGCATCGGTGATCACTTCCCGAACCGCTGCCACCGGGTCGTTCTCCGGACGCCCGGAGACGAGCCGACTCCTGGTGAGGGGGTTGTCGGCGAGGTGACCCCTGCGATGCCAGGCGTTGAGGGCCTCCCGCACCGCCAGCCCGAACTGCTCTCGGGTCAACACGGCCAACGGCCCCGGCGCTGATTCCGCCGCGGCGGCAGGCTGGGCGACCGGCCCCTCCAACTCGACGAGCCCGCTCACCTCCAGCCATCGCTGCACCGAGACCGTCCGCCAGTCGTGGGCGTACACGGTGTAGTGGTGTTCCCCGACGCTCACCGGCTGTACCAGCGGACGCTGATCGATGTAGGTCATCAGGCGCTGCCAGAAGGGACTCTCGGCCATGACGACGAAAGACCAGGCAAGTTTCTCCCCGTGGATGAATTCCGCGAGGATCCGGTGGATCATCAGGTCCATGACCGGCGAGGGACGCTGGTAGGCGTCGGGGGCGACCATGTATCTGGCGATGGCGAGATGCTCGCCCGAGCGAAGAGGCCGCCGAGACCTGGCGTGCCGCCAGCACGCGGCAGTCACCGGGTCCCGGGCCACCTCTTCGTCCAGGGGGAGGCTCAGCCTCAGCCACGCGGCTACGGCGACCGCTTCCCCGTCCCTGCGGTAGACGCGGAACGCGGCGGGCTGCCGGTCCAGCCAGAAGGCCGCGATGTGAGCCGACTCCGCTCCCTCGGCCACTTCGATCAGGCTCAGTACCGCTCCGCGGTCGCTCGGGCGGTAGGTGTCCTCATGCACTCCGTCCGGGCTTTTCCAGGTGATGAAACGGGATACGAACCCGTTGTGGCGATGCAGGTACGTGAGGGCGAGGGTGGCCGGGATGACGGCCGTAGTCGTCGCGCTCCTGGCCTGTTCGACCAGATGGCGGCGTATTTTTCCATGCGTCGTCTCGTATCCCGTCCGATCACGCCAGCGGTGATCGGAGTCGATGACCTCCCGTATCAACTCCCACGGATGGACACCATTCGCTCCCGACTCCACGTACGGGAGCCTTCGAAGCCAGTCAAAGGCGCTGGACGCGTCCTCAGGAAGGACGGCCCGCAGCAGACTCTCGTCCGTCGTCCACGCATGGGCGCAGACCTCCAGTGCCTGACGGTGCGCCGGCGAGGGCAATTCTCCGACGATGCGATCCAGCAACTGCCGGGCCAGCGGCGGCGTCAGCTGCCGGCCTCGGCTGTGTTGCCCCTCTCGTACGGCGGCTGCCGCAAGGCCGAGAGCGAGCGGGTAGCCACGAGCGAACCCGAGCACGTCCTCGTGCCATGCGGTCGGCACCCCGGCACTCTGGAGATACCGGGCGGCCTCTCCGGGGAGCAAGGGTCCCAGACGGCGCACCACAAGCGCCCGGCTCCAGCCGAGGTCCAGGTGCCAGGCCGACGCGGGCGGAAGCCGAGCGACGATGACCGCGAGGGCACCGACAGGCAGCTGTGGAAGAATTCCTTCGGCCAGCCACTCCTCGATCTTCGGGTATCTCTCGACGCCATCGACGAGGAGCAGACCGCCGGGATCGTCCGATATCGCTTGTGCCTGGGCCAACGACGCACTCGTCGCCTCGCCCGGGCATCCCCTCACCTGGTAGACCGTGCGCTTGTGCAGCCGCGCTTCCGCACCGATGCGCTGAAGCAGTGCCGTCTTCCCGATTCCGCCGGGACCGTGGAAGAAGAAAACCGACGGAGCCGTTTCCCCTGCGCCCAAGGCCGCTCGAACCGCGTTTAACTCTTCGGTACGTCCGACGAAGGTGTCAGCACGAACGGTCTCCAGACTTTCGGCGAGGTGAACGAGGTGGCGACTGGTCACGTGGCGTGCTGTTCCTGTACGAGTTACGGGGCTGCTGCCGAGACATGACTCGGGCACGGGTGAGGAACCTGATCCGGTCCCTCCTTCGACCTACGGCATTCTCGGTCCGAGGCAGTGCCACGGGTAAGGGCGAAGGGTAGCCCCATCACACCCAGGCAAGACCATCGGCAGCACGGAACGGGTCACGCTGATCAGACCGAACACATTCAGGTCGAACAGCGAACGGGCCATCGAGTCTGCCCGTCGTGCCCAGGAGCGGGAAGGCCAAAGGTTTCCTGGGAGGACCACACCCAGGCCGCGGAATCGCGGTGTGGGCGCGCGGCTCCGCCGCGTACCAGACCCGCGGCACTTCGCGGGAGGTAACACGATTCCTGGGTGCAGCGCGCCCACCCTCACTTCACCGACCAGGCCGAATTCCGCCTTAGCCTCAAGGCCATGGACAGTGACAAGCGCCCCGCCGCCGAGAACGTACTGGGGGGGTTTCTCCGAGCCCGGCGCGCGCTGCTGCGCCCTGAGGACACCGGCCTCACGACGTCCGGCCGACGCAGGGTGCCCGGTCTGCGCCGGGAGGAGGTCGCAGCCCTCGCCGGAGTCAGCACGGACTACTACACACGCCTGGAACAAGGCCGGGAACGCCACCCCTCACAGCACGTGCTCGAAGCCGTGGCGAAGGCCCTGCGCCTGGACGAGGAGGCGATGGCGCACTTGCGCAGGATCGCCGTCCCGACAGCACGCCGCACGCGCCGCTCGTCCCGAGCCGAGCGTGTCAGGCCGCAACTGCGCCGACTGATCGACGCCTGGAGCGACACACCCGCCTTCGTTCTGGGCCACGCCCTGGACGTACTGGCCCGCAACCGGCTCGCCACCGCCCTGCACTCCGGTTTCGGCCGGCCCGAGAACCTCCTGCGCATGACATTCCTGGAGCCGGCCGCACACGACTTCTACCGCGACTGGAACCACGCCGCCACCTCGTCGGTCGCCGCACTGCGGCGGGCGGCCGGGATGGATCCGGACGACCCCCGGCTCATCGAACTGGTCGGGGAACTGTCCATGAGGAGTGACGACTTCCGCACCCTGTGGGCCCGCCACGACGTACGCGGCAAGACCCATGAGGCGAAGCTCTTCCACCACGCCGAGGTCGGTGACCTGGACCTGCACCATGAGGCGTTCAGCGTCAACAGCGCCCCCGGCCAGCAGCTCATCGTCTACCAAGCCGAACCCGGCAGCCCGTCCGCTGACGCGCTGGCGCTTCTCGGATCCCTGAACGCGGCCCCCATCGCCCGGCGCTCGACGACCACTCCCGACTGACGGAACGGTTGGCCAACGCGGTTCGGCCCCCGCACCACACGCCGGCTGCCGCTGAAGCGAGTCAGGCTCCCTGGCGGCCGGCCAGGCGGTGCAGGCTCCGCCGTGGCCGGCCGACATGGGTCATATCCGCTTCATGAGGTGGGGAGAGTGCGGCGCCGAGCGGCGTGTGCGTATCCCCTGGAGCAGGCTGGTGCCCTGTTCAATGTCGCCGCCCATGGCACCAGCCTGAGGATGGCCGAGGGACACGGACCCGGTTCAGGGGCGCTGACCGGCCTTGTCGACGACGGCGCGCTCCAGGACCGCACTCGTGCCCCGCAGCTTGCCGTTCTCGTCGACCACGCGCTCGCCGAGATACGTGGAGGTCTTCGCGTCGAAGATCTGCTCCTCGCGCCCGTGGCCGCTGTGCAGGGTGACCGCGATCCCCACACGGCCCACGGAGTCCTTCACGTTCTGGGTCACCTGGACGCCCGGGATCTTCGCGGCGGCCCGGTAGAGCGCCGCACTCACCCTCGGCGGCATGAGCGACTCCTTGATCATGTCGCCGAAGAGGACGAAGGCCGCGTAGTCCCTGTCCGACCGCTCATCATCGACCTGCTCGGAGCTCACCCGGTACAGCCAGTCGCGCATCTTGTCCGGGTCGGTCGGCAGTTTGGACAGCGCGCGGTAGTTGGCGGCCCGCTCACTGCCCGGCAGGCCGGACTTCAGCACCTCGCGGCCGACGCCCTCCCTGCGGTCCTCCACAAGCCCCGGGTGCTCGCCGTCCACCGAGAGCCAGATCTCCCGCTCGCGGACGGGTCCGAGCTTCTGGGTCCCGTTGTCGGTCTGGGACGTGTAGGCGTTCTTGCTCTTGATGTAGACGAACTGATCGTCGCGGATGCCGGTGGACGCGTCGGTCTTGTCGGCCGCCAGTGCGACGTTCTCCAACAGTCGCACGGCCTGCTTCGAGGGCGCGGGCCTGCCGCTGTCGCCGGACGACGGCAGGACCGTGAAGGTGACGGCGGCCGCGCTGGCGACGGCGGCCACCACGATCGCGGGCCGCAGCCATCCCCTGCGCCGGGGTACGGACGTGGTGGGGCCGTGCTGTTCGCGCCGGATCTCGGTCATCAGATGCTCCTTGAGGAGTCGGTGGCGGCCCGGCGGAAGGTCTTTCTCGGAAAGCTGGTTCATCGGTTTCCCTCCCTCAGGGGCCTGACCGCTCTGCCGCGGTCACCTCTCATCTGTCCGGGATTTGGGTATGGTTCCGCGTCTTCGACATATTTAGCGAGCTTTGTCCTGGCCCGCGAGAGCCGCGACCGTACGGTTCCCACCGGAATCCCGAGAGCCTCGGCGGCCGCCGCGTACTCGAGTCCGGACCACGCGCAGAGGGCCAGCACCTCGCGCTCGGCCCGCCGCAGTTTCGCCAGCGCGGCCTGTACGCGGGCGAGCTGCGCCGAGTCGTCCAGGCGCCCGGTGAGCTCGTCGGCGAAGTCGTCCACCACCTCGTTGGGCGGCAGCCGGGCCACGGCGGCCGCATGTCTGCGGGCCGCCCGGCGGGTGTTGCGGGTGACATTGGTGGCGATGCCGAGCAGCCAGGGCCGTAGCGAACCGCCCTCCTCGTCGACCTTGCCGCGCAGCCGCCAAGCGTCCAGGAAGGTGAGCGATACGACGTCCTCGGCGGTCGCCCACTCCCCGGTGAGCCGGAAGGCATGGTTGTAGACGGATCGCGCATACGCATCGAAGAGCTCGCCGAAGGCGACATGATCCCCCGCGCGAACGCGTTTCCGTAGATTCATCTCCACGCCCCTTCCCTGTCCGTGCGACGGAAGCCGGTTCCACGGTGCGGCCGGGACCGTGGAACTGACGCCGGCCAGCGGCCGCAAGGCAGTCGGGGGCATATCGGCGACCATCGCGTTCACTCCGGGGCCGGGACCGGCCGGTGTACTCCGCGCCCTGCCCACCGAGATGATCGAGACGGGCAGGCCGCGCTCCCGTCACCGCGTGAAGCCTCCATCGGTACCGTCGGCGTCGGGTGGAAGCAGTGCGGTTCTCAGCCGCAGGTGCTGCTCCTCCGCGTCCAGGAAGCGCTGCACCCGCAGCAGCACGACGTCGTCGATGCGGCTGTGCCGACGCAGGTCGCTGAGTGCGGCACGCTTGATGTCCAGGAGCGCCGCCTGCAGCGCGTAGGCGGCGTTCATCTGCCGCCGCAGGTCCGGACTCCCGTCGTCGTGCGTCCCTCCCGAGCCCACGGTGGCCTGCTTGCGCAGATCCTTGGCGATCTGAGCCGTGGCCGCATCCGGCGTGTCGAAACGGTGGGCGAGGGCGGCCATCTCCGCGAGGGCGGTGGTGGCCAGATGGCGTACGGCGAGGGTTTCCTCGGCCGCTTCGGTGGTGTCCTCGCCGAACCGTGCCCACCGTACGACGGCTGGGAGAGCCGGGCCGAGCACGGCCAGCGTGACGACGATGACGACCACGGTGATGAAGACGACCGCGTCGCGCTGCCCGAGCGGACGGCCACCGGACGTGGTCGCGGGGATGGTGAGCGCGGCGGCGAGGGAGATCGCCCCCCGCATGCCGGCCCATGCGAGCGGCAGCCGCTGCCGTGCGCTGATGCGCCGCTCGCGTTGCCGCGGCCGGCGGTCCAGCAAACGGATCACGTAGGGGATGGTGTAGAACCAGGCCACGCGCGTGGCGATGACCGTCGCGCTGACCACGGCCGCGATCACGGTCGCCTGGAGTAGCGAGATGGAGGTCAGTGCGCGCACCGCGGCGGGGAGCTGTATGCCGACGAGGACGAACAGCGCGCCGTTGAGCAGGAAAGTCGTGACCTCCCAGAAGGAGGTTGCCTGCAGTCTCGCGTCGGATCCGATGACGCGCGGACCGACGCGGCTGGTGACCAGACCGCAGGTGACCACGGCCAGCACCCCCGAGACGTGCAGGGCCTCAGCCGGCAGACAGGCGAGGAACGGGGTGACCACACTCAGTCCGCTGTGCAGGATGCGGTCGCCCACATACCGGCGCACCGGCACGAGGAGCAGAGCGGTCGCCGCGCCGACGGCCGCACCACCGGCGTAGGCTTCGAGGAACCGCATCGCGGTGTGCGACCAGGAGAACGGCTCGCCCGTCGTGAGGACTTCCAGGCCCACGGCCAGGAGGACCAGGGCCATGCCGTCGTTCAGAAGGCTCTCCGTGCGCAGCAGCGTCAGCATGCGGCGCGGCATGGCCCTGGCCACCGCGGCCACGGCCGACACGTCAGTGGGCGCAAGCACCGCACCGAGCACGAAGGCGAGCGGCCATGAGTAGCCCAGGGCATGGGCGACCACGGCCACGGCCAAGGCCGTCACCAGGACCAGGCCGGTGGCCTGCAGCGCGATCGACCGGAAGTTGTTCTTGACCTCGCGCAGCGAGGTGGTCAGCGACTCCCAGTACAGAAGCGCCGGCAGGAAGAGCAGCAGCACCACATCGGAGGGCGGGTGGATATCCGCGAAGCGCGGCAGGAGCCCAATGAGGATGCCGCCGATCAGCAACAACAACGGTTCGCTCACCCGCAGGCGGTGGGCGGTCCAGGTCATCAGCAGTACGGCGGTCACCACCACCACGATGAGCTCGAGGCCCGTCACGGGTGCTCCTCACCCGTGTGACGCGGACGCGTCGACGGTGTGGGGATCACAGGAGGTACTGCCATTTGTGCATGCGGTCTTTGAGGTCGATGGCGTCACCGTCACACGTGAAGGTGCCGTCGCCGCGGTGGTGAAGCATCCGCAGCCGCGGATGCGACGGATCGGTCCAGGCCCGGACCGCTTCGAGGACGAACAGGTCGTACGTGCCGACGAGAGTGGTGTCGACGACCCGGCATTCGATGTTCGCGAAACACTCGGCGATCAACGGCGCCTGGACCTGCTGCGCGGCCACGGGAGTCAGGTCGAACTCCTGGAACTTGTCCACGTCCTGGCCGGAACAGTTACCGATGTCGACCACGGCCACGGCGAGTTCGCGGTCAGGGATGGAAATGACGCACTCCCCCGTCTCCCGCAGCGCGGAATAGCTGTAATCCCAGGGTCCGATGGTGCATCCGATCAGCGGCGGAACATGGCGGATCATCATGTTGAAACCATTGGTCATCACGTTCGGAATACCGTGCTGCTGGGTGGTCACAAGGATCACCGGGCCAGGTTCCATGAGGCGGTGGACCTGGTCCAAAGGGTGCTCCCGCAAATCGTCGACAGTAATCATCGCTGTCCCTCCTGGAGGTTGCCGGGAAACCCGAGCGAGAGTCCCGGTCCAAGGACGGACTGCTCGGGGAATTCCGTTGTATCTCCAGTCTGGCCAGTGAAAGGTGTCTGTGAAGGCCGAGAATATCCTGGGTGTGGGACGGCCACCTTACGGTATGTGCTCAGCGCGGCACCGAGCCGCCGGACCCGGGCAGATGCCACTCACCCACGGGGTCACGCCGCATCTGGCGAATCTCAGTCCAGTCAGGGTCGACCGTGGCGTCGCGGCGGGCTCCGCGCTCCGCCACACTGTGGACGCGACGCGCCGCCAGCTGCCTCGCATGCTCCGCGTCCGTGGCTCCGTCGACGAGGTAGTAGTGACGTACCAGCCGGCCCGTCGCCGCCCGGAAGCGGAACCCCACCAGCCACCGCTTCCCGCCGGGTGCGGCGGGCAGAGAACGGCGCTCATCCACCCCGTCGCCTCCACCGGGGCCCGACACATCCCGCGACCCTTCGATCACTCCCGATGACGAGAGGTGCGGGACTCCGTGCGTGCTGCCGGGACAGCCGTTCCCGGGTGTCTGACGCTGGGGGGCCTGGGGCCGCGGGGCGTGGCCCGGATCGGTGGCTTCGATCATGGAGTCGTGGACACGGTCGTCACCGCCGCCCGCTCCCTTCGCCGCGGGCGCTTCGGCCGGGGTCCGTGGGGTCGGGCTCCTCATATCAGGGCACTCTCTCTCCGCATGGGCTGGTCGCGATGGCAGGTGCTGTTTCCGGCTGTCTGACTCCCGAGCTCGGAGGGGCCGGCGCCCTGGCCGGGCGCCGGCCCCTTCTGTTCCGGGCGGTTCAGGTCGATGCGGTGGGGTGTCAGATGGCTTGTGCGGTGGGCATGATGGTGAGTTCGGTGAGGTTGACGTGGCGGGGGACGGCGGCCATGAAGGCGACCGTCTCGGCGATGTCGGCGGACTGGAGACAGTCGATGTCGTGGATGAGATTGGCCATGAGGGTGCTGGCGTCGGGGTCGGTGACGTGGTCGGGGAGTTCGGTGTCGACCATGCCGGGCTCGATGGCGGCGACACGGACCATCTTGGGCCCGAGTTCCACGCGCAGCAGCCGGGTGAGGTGGCTGATGTATGCCTTGGTGCCCGAGTAGATCGAGAACTTCTCCAGGATGCGGGTGGCCGCGATGGAGGACGTGTTGATCAGGTCGGCGGGCCTGCCGTCGGCGGCGGAGGCGGTGAGCTGGGGCAGGAAGGCGCCGATGACGTTCATGACACCGGTGACATTGAGGTCGATCTGACGCTGCCATTCGTCGACCTTGAGTTCCTCGATGCCCGAGATGAGCTGGACACCGGCGTTGTTGAACACCAGGTCCACCGTGCCCAGCTCATCCGCGATCCGCTGGGCCGCGGCCTTCACGCCCTCGCGGTCGGTGACGTCGACCGCCAGGGCCAGGGCGGTGCCGCCCGCCGCGTGGATGTTCTCCACCACGCCGTCGAGCTTGTCCTTGCGGCGGGCCAGGACGGCGACCTTGGCACCGAGCTGTGCCAGGCGTTCGGCGGTGGCGGCGCCCATGCCGCTGGAAGCACCGGAGACGACGGCGACACGACCGGTGAGCGGAGTGCCGGACAGGAGAGCGGACATGTTCAGGTCCCTTCGGGTGTGGTCAGGTGTGGGGTGGGGTGCCCGGCCGGGCCGGTGCGGGGGATTGTCCGGCCCGGCCGGGCTGTCAGAGGGTCCTGCTCTCGCAGGCCCAGGGGGGTGCGCGCCTGGTACGAGCTGGGCTCAGACGGCGTCGTCGTGGGCGGTGGCGGCGGACTTCTCACGCCAGGGGGCGAGGTCGTCCTGGATCCGCTGGAGCTTGACCTCCAGGCGCTCGAGGGTGTCGCGGCCGAGGTAGAGGTGGGTGGGCAGCTTCTCGCCACCCGCCACCTCGACGATCAGTGCGGCGCCCTTGATGGGGTCGCCCAGTTGGGCGTGGTTGGCCTGGTCGATCCAGTCCAAGGTCACGTGGGCGGGAGTACCGTCGTAGTCGCTGATCCGCTGGGCCGCCACCGACAGGGAACTGGCGTCGAGGAAATCAGTACGGAACACGCCCGGCTCGACCACCATCGACTGGATGCCGAACGGGGCCATCTCCACCGACAGCGCCTCGCTGACGCCCGCGACAGCGAACTTCGAGGCCGAATACATGCTCACTCCCGGCTCACCCTCGAAACCGGAACGTGACCCGATATGGACGAGCTTGCCCGAACCCTGCCTGCGCATCACCGGCAGCACCGAACGGGTCACGTTGATCAGACCGAAGACATTCAGGTCGAACAGCGAGCGCGCCTCGGCATCGGAGATCTCTTCCAGCGCACCCAGCAGACCACGCCCGGCATTGTTCACCAGAACATCGATACCGCCGAAACGGTCCACAGCGGCCTGTACAGCACCCGGAATACTGTCGTTGTCGGTCACGTCCAGCGCGACGGCCAGAACATTGTCCGCGTTCTTGAGGTCCTCCGGGATCCGGTCCGGACTGCGAACCGCGACCACGACATTATCCCCGCCTGCGACCGCGGCCCGGGCGACTTCCGCGCCAAGGCCCCGGGAAGCACCGGTCACAAACCACGTAGCCATGAAAAAACTCTTTCCTGAGGAGGATTCGATTCACCGGTGGATCGTCCGCCGGCGAAATCGAGTCTGCCCGTCGTGCCCAGGGGCGGGAAGGCCAAAGGTTTCCTGGGAGAACCACACCCAGGCTGTCCGGTGGCAGCGGACCGTCGAAAACACTGGGTGGGCGGCACCCAGGAAGCGCGCCCCCGGGGAGAGCACGGCCTGGTTGGTCCTCGCCACCGGGCCGACCCTGGAGCCATGACGAGCAACGCCATGCCCCACCCTCCGCATCCGTACGTCGGGATGTGGGTGACCGCGGACGGACTCATCCGGCAGGAGCTCCTTGCCAACGGCCGCTACGACGAGGCCCGCGGAAACCGCAAGAGCGCTTACACCGGCAGTTACACCGTCACCAGCCATCACATCGACTACCGCGACGACACAGGCTTCACCGCCACCGGCGACGTCCGGGACGGCATTCTCTTCCACGAGCACCTGGTGCTCTACCGCCAAGGCGACCAGCGCGCCAAGGGAGCGTGACATGACCCAGCTCCACCTGAAGGTGGTCTCCGAGGCCACCCCCGACCAAGTGTGGGACCGCATCAGCGACTTCTACTCCATCCACACCTGGCAGCCCCTGATGACGGCCACCACCCCGGACCCGGAGCACGCCGACGCCCGCCGCATGACGCTGGTCGACGGTGGTACGGCCGTCGAGCAGCTCATCGAACAGACCGGCCGCTCCTGCCGCTACCGGCTCCTGAGCGGGCCCGTTCCCGTACGGGACTACGAAGCCGTCCTCGCCGTGCACGACAACCCGCAAGGGGCCGGTGCTCTGATCACCTGGGACGCCACGTTCGAGCCGGAGGGCGCCGACGAGGACACAGCCGTGGCCGTGATGACCGGGATCCTGCAGGCCGGGCTGGACGCCCTTGCGCGATAGCCGGAATGCCCGTCGGTCTCGTTCCCGCCTCAGGGAACGAGACCGGCTCTGTCGCGCCCGCCCGGTGTCCGCTGCCGCAGCCGATCGCTCCGTTCACGGACCGCGTGCGTCAGGCAAGGACGTGCTGCGGATGCCGTCCCCGAAGCTCTACCGGGTCGTGCTATTACAGATCGCGCCGCACGCCCGGCCCACCGGGCAGCAGCCGAGCAGCACGAGCGGGAGCACGAGCACGAGCAGCGCCAGGAGCGGCGGTCGGGTGCAGCGAGCAGCAGCTGCGGGGGCTGGGCGCGGGGTCTCGCGGTAGCCGAGGGGTGTTGCCGCCGCCCCGAGATGGCTTCTGGCGGCGGCTCGCCGGGCCGCCGCGATCCTTGGCGGCATGCTCTGCGGCGGGCTGTCCCCGCCGACGGCCTCAGCCTCTTCGAACCGGACGGGCAGCACAGGGCCGGCCCGGTCCAGGACGTTGGACCAGACGCCGCCGAACGCCTTCAGGGGCCCACTCCAGTCAGGGGCGTCAGCCACAGGTCCGCGTACGACTGGGGCCGCCGTTCCCCACAGCGGTGGCCGAGCATGACCTCACGCGGCATCCAGCCGTCGCCGTGCGTGGCCCACGGTGCCGGGCCGGCACCGCCCGGAGGGGGTGCCCCTATGCCTTTGGTCAAGGGAAACGGGGCTGCGTTCCGTTTCCATGCCGACGATGAAGTCGACTTCGACGTCGACCTGCGGGAGTTGCGGGGCCAGGATCGACTCGATGTGTTCTGCGGCTTCCTTCGGGAGATCGGCCGGCGGTTGGGCAAGCCGGTGCTTATGGACCCGGAAGGCGACTGTGGCCATCCGATGCTTGGCTCCGATGTCGAGGCCGATCGAGTCGTTCTCCTCGCAGACCCGCAGGTCAGGTGACTGAGGCCGACGGCTGGGGTTCGTAGAAGGTGCCGTCGCGGAGCATCGCGAAGAGGACGTCGGTCCGGCGCCTGGCGAGACAGAGCAGGGCCTGGGCGTGGTGCTTGCCCTGGGCCATCTTCTTGTCGTAGTAGGCCCGGGATGCGGGGTCGCCCAGAGCAGCGAAAGCGGAGGGGAAGAAAGCCCGTTTGAGCTGCTTGTTCCCTCTCCTGGAGGGCTGTTCGCCGCGGATTGATGAGCCCGAGCACCGGGTTGCCGGGGCGAGTCCGGCGTAGGCGGCGAGGTGGCCGGCCGTCGGGAAGGTGCTGCCGTCGCCGACCTCGATCAGGATCCTGGCTCCGGTCCTGACGCCGACTCCCGGCATCGACGTGAGGACTTTGGGAAGAGGGTGGCCCTCCAGCAGTTTCTCGATCCGCCCGGCCAGGAGTTTCCGCTGGTCGAGGGCGGCCGTCAGCGAGGCAGCCAGGCTCGGGACGATCAGCGCGGCCGCCTCGGTGCCCCGGACCGTCACGGTCTGCTCATCCAACGCCGCGAATATCTCCTCGACGAGCCGCTCGGCCATCCTCGGAGCCTGCGGCCGCAGCAAGGTGATCAGCCGCCGCCTGCCGGCCTATCGCGCTCGATTCGCCAACTACCGCGCTGCTCCGCCAGCTGAAGCGCTCCGGTTGAGTTGGCCGGGGTGAGCGTCGTGGTTGGCCCGCAGGGCGACGGTCAGCGCTTTCACTTTCGGGGCTTCGGGCGGTTGAACTGTCGGTGGCCTTGAACCCTCATCTGAGCTGATCTTGATTGGTGGGCCGCGCGGTTGTGTCCGCCATCCCGGCGGTGATGGCCCAGCGCTCATGGTCTCGCCACTCGCCGTTGATGCACTGGAAAGCAGCCGAGTAGCCCTCGCGCTGGAAGCCCAGGCGCTTGACGAGGTTCAGCGAGGTGATGTTGTCCGGCTGGATGTTCGCCTCCAGTCGGTGCAGTCCGAGCTCGACGAAGGCGTGTTGGATGACGAGCCAGAGTCCTTCGGTCATGTAGCCGCGGCCGGTCGTGGAGGCGTAGGCGGTGTAGCCTAGAGTCCCGCTCTGGAGGGCGCCCCGGACGATGTTGTTGATGTTGACACCGCCTACGATTGCGCCAGTGTTGCGGAGGCAGATCACGAAGCCCTCGTGGGTGGGCTGCTCGAACCGCTTGAGGTAGCCCTCGAACACCTCCACCGTGCTCTCACGTGCGCCTAGCCAGCGGCTGAGCATCTCGGCGCTCTCCTGGGCCAGCGCCGTGAGCTCGTCGTAATCTTGACGACGGACGTGACGAATGACCACTCGCGGCCCTTGCGAGAGGTAACTGGTGATTGCCATCCGGGGATCCTATGCAGCCCACGCATACAGGCAGCCGGGCGCCCACTTCGCCTGATAACACCGCAGGTGAGAGCGCTAACCGTTACCCTGCGGGCCAACCACGACGCTTACCCGGGCCAACTCAACCGCTCGCGGGCCACCTCAAGGACTCAGTCACAGGACCTGTGGCTGAGCGCTCGACTTGGCCCCGTTTCGCCAACTGAAGCGCTAATTTCTCAGGCGCTTCCGCGGCACGCTTTGGGGAAACCGGCCTCGGTACTGGTGGGCTCGCGTAATCAACTGTCGCCAGTGCTCCCCGGAGCTCAACCGGCTGGTGACCTTATGTGATCGCCAGCGGTGCACGGCGCAGGTCCCGCCGATCTCCTTCATTGACCACAGCCAGGGGCCTTCGAGTCCGCTGATAAGTTCCTGCGGTGAGCGATCAACTGCCCAGCGGCGGCATCGAGCTGTCACCCGACGAGATCGAAGCTCTCCACGCCAGGTGGTCGTCGTGCTGGAGCCCGAGTGAGGTCGCGCAGCAGTTGGCCGGCATCAGCACACCCTGGTACGTGGCTGCGGGCTGGGCACTGGACCTGTTCCGCGGCAGGCAGACGCGCGCGCATGGGGACATCGAGATCGCGATTCCGGCCTCGAGCTTTCCCGAGGTCCGCAACCGCTTCCCCGGGTACGTCTTCGACGCGGCAGGCAGCGGCCGGATCTGGGAGGACGCCACACCGGAGGTGCTGGACGCCGTGCATCAGACATGGCTGCGCGATCCGGCCACCGGCAGCTACCTGCTCGACGTGTTCCGCGAACCGCACGACGGTGACATCTGGATCTGCCGACGCGATGAGAGGATCCGGCGCTCCTACAGCGACATCATCCACCGCACCCAAGACGGCATCCCGTATCTGGCGCCCGAACTGGTCCTGCTGTTCAAGGCCAAGCACGCACGCCGGAAGGATCAAGCAGACTTCGACGCGACTGTCCCGCATATGACCTCGGCTCAGCGCGAGACCTTGGCCCAGCTACTCACCCGCGCACATCCGGGGCATCCCTGGCTCGCGGATCTTTAGCCCCCGCTTCGTTTGGTTTCGGACTGAGGCGCACAAGCCCGAAGAGGTCCTCGGTACTGGTTACTGGTGGGCTCTCGTATCAGCTGTCGCCGGTCCCCCGGGGAGCCCAGCCTGTTGGTGATCGTTTGCAGTGCGGGCAGGTCATCGGGGCGGAACGGCTGGGCCCGATCGGCGGCCCGGAAAGAGCTCTACCGCTGCTTCCCGAGACCGTGATCGGTTTCGGCGCCCACCACAGTTCGATCGTTCCCCGGAGCCGATGTCAGCCGTACAGCGACCGGACGTTGAACGATACGGTTACCTCGACCGCTATCTGCCCCGACCCGACCTCTACGACGACCAGGCAGCCGCCCTCGGCACGCTCCTGTTGCTCGACGGCAGGCTCGGTGCCGGCCAGGCGGCCCGGTTCCTCACCCCAGACGGCCTCTGGCAGCAGTGGATCGACGGACCGCCCAGCAAGGACTCGACGCCCCCGACAGCTACCGCGAGTTCATCGGCCAGCTCTGCGATTTGGCTGATGAGAGTGCCAGACATTGCATGGCAAGAACCACGAACAGGCGGTGCCGTTCAGGCGAGGCCCGAAGCCGGTAGCCGCTCCACGACCGGCGGGCCCGCGGCCGTTACGTCCGGTTCCCGCGGCCGCGTCGACGCCGGACCTTGGCGATCTCGCCCGCGATGGGAAACCAGCAGAAAGCGGTGCCGTGGAGGACGACGGCGGTGCGCTGCCCGTGGCCGTCGCGGAACGCCTCTGCCAGTACGGAGGTGGCGAACGGCAGGAACGCGATGTCCATCAGCAGCACGGTGTTGAGGAACAGCACCACCCGGTCGGCGCCGCGGATGTGGTCGAACATGAGGTGGTGGTTGGCCCACACCTGCCCGATCAGCATGAAGGTGACGACATAGGCCAGGTAGGACGGCCAGAGCGCGGCGAGGCCGTGCCTCGACCCCGCGTGCGGCGAACCAGTCGGTGGCCCGTCGCAGGAAGGCCGCGCAGGTGGCGGCTTTCTCGTCGGACAGGTTCTGGCTGTAGGCCAGGCGGGAGTGGTCGTCCAGGGCGGTGTGCGGGTAAGCGTAGCCGGTGCCGTTGCGGCGGTCCTGGTTGGCCCGGCCGGCTGCGCGGCCGAGGACTTTGTGGCCACCGCCGTCGAGGACGCGGCCGAGCATCTTGACGTCGATGTGGACCAGTTCGGCTGGTTGGGAGCGTTCGTAGCGGCGGACGGGTTCGCCGGTGGCCCGGGTCGCAGGCGGCAAGTGGTGGCTGGCCGTGACGGATGAGGATGCGGTGAGCGGTGGAGGCGGCGACGGCGGCACGGGCGGCCGGCCACAGTGGGCCGATCCGGTGTTCCCGACGCATCCGTAGTACCTGATCCTCCACACAGGCGGGTGTCCGGCGTGGTGAGTGGTGGGGGCGGCTGGAGTGGTCGGTCATGCCTGCCGCCCGTGGTGGCGGTAGCGCCGGGCCCAGCGCGCGGCGGTGGTGTGGCTGACCTGGAAGCGTTCAGCGGCCAGTCGTCGTCCACGACGCACGGGCCAGACGCAGCCTGCCGGTCGGGGTCAGCGGGGCGTTACGGTGGATCAACGAGGGCCTCCTGCGTGCCGGTGCAGATGTCGCAATCCCCACCGAAACCAGAAGGCCCTCGCCGCGTTCAAGCACCACTCACGGCGCGTCGCCCGTCACCAACGTGCCGGGACAACACACCTGGGCCGTTTCGTTCGGATCATCTGATCGTGGGTTCGGGTGTGCCGTTGACTGATGCGCTCTGAGCCCGGGACGTCAACGATGTGGCGGGCGCGGACATCAACGTGTAGGCGGGTCGGCCGCAAGGGCTGAGTTCGTATCCGCCCGTCGAGTCGGTCCGTCAGATGACCTCCTTCTCCTCGGTGACCATCACGGCCACCGAGTCCATGTCGATGAAGCGCGCTTCGTCGGGGTTGACCAGCGTCCGGTAGTTGTCGGAAGCGAAGAAGGCGTCGTGGTCCTCCCAGTCCTCGAACCAGATTTCCGTCAGGCCGTCGTAAGCCCGGGGCGGGTAGTTCTCGGCGGGGATCGGGTGGGACACGGTGTACTTGCGGACGTAGCGCTCCGCCTCCGGGATGGAGGTGAACAGCGGCGCGTGCTGATCCCGGTGGTGCTCGACAAAACGCTCGTACGACATTCCCTCGAAGCGGTTGATCATGAAGATGAGCTTCAGCATGGAGTTAACCTAAAAGCTCACATCGATGTCAGGGGCAAGTGAGCCAGGAGCATGGGAGGGGTTCGGCATGCGCATCGGTGAATTGTCCGCCCGGACGGGAGTCAGCCGCCGGTCGCTGCGCTACTACGAGGAGCAGGGCCTGCTTGTCAGCTCCCGCTCGCCCAGCGGACAGCGCCACTACGAAGACGAGCACGTCCAGCGGGTGCGCCTGGTGCAGGCGTTCCTGGCGGCGGGGATGTCCAGCGGCACCATCGCCGAGATGGTGCCCTGCATGGCCGAGCCGAGCGAGGACAGGGCGCGGCAGGCACTGGAGATCATGGGCCGCGAGCGGGCCCGGCTGTCCGAGGACATCGACGGCCTCGCCGCCGCCAGGGACGCGCTGGACCTCCTCATCGAGGACAACCATGCGTACCTGACACAGTCGGCGGACGACGAGGCGTGAACCGGGCGGCGTTTGGATCAGCGTGCGGACCAGAGGAAGACACCTGCGACGTGGAGTCCGGCCAGGTAGATGGTCGCGGTCTTCTCCTAGTGGGTGGCGATGCCGCGCCACCGCTTCAGGCGGTTGATGCACCGCTCGACGGTGTTGCGCTGCTTGTACGCCTCCCGGTCGAAGGCAGGCGGTCTGCCACCGGCCCGTCCGCAGCACATCCGGTTGGCCCGCTGGTCGGCCCGTTCCGGGATCACCGCGCGGATACCGTGCAGCCGTGCCACCCTCCTTCAGGCGGCGCTGGACCACCGCCTCGCCGTGCCGCCGGTCCGCACGCCACGTGAACTGCGGTACGACCCGCAGCTGCTGTCTGGCGCGACACCGAATTCGGCGGCACGAAGCGCCTGGTACTGGGACCTATGTGGCGACCGATCAGCTACGTTCCCGGCGCTGACGCGTTCCGGGCACCAACAGGCGCTTGACCTGTGCCGGAACAGCGACCTGGTGATCACGAACTTCGCTCCCGGCACCATGGACCGCCTCGTCCTCGGCTTAGACGAGTTCCGCAAGGTGAACCCCACCACCGTGCTGATCGAAATGTCAGGGTTCGGCGCAACCGCCCCACTGCGGGCGCACCGCGCCTACGGCCAGACCATGGAAGCGATGGCGGGGATCACGTCGCTGATCGGGTATTCGGCGGAGTCCGGCCCGCTGGGCTCCGGGTCCGCATACCTCGACCCCATGGGCGGACTGGCCGGCGCGGCAGCAGCCATCACCGCCCTCCAGCACCGCAACCGCACCGGGCGGCCCCAGCATGTCGAGCTCGCCCAGCGCGAGGCCGCCACGTCCTGGATCGGCGAGATCATTCTCGGTGCCATCGAAGCTGGCGTGGACCCCTCGCTGAACGCAAACGCGCACCCCTCGGCCTTCCCGCATGATGCCTCCCCGTGCCTGGGCGAAGAACAGTTGCACTGGCCATCACCCTGCTCCCCCCTGCTCACCAGCTGGCTCAGCCGGCACGACTCCCGGATCGCGCTCGGCGGCCTCATGGCGTTGTTCGCCCTGGGAAATCTCGCCGTCGCTGCCGCTCCAACCTGACCGGCCTCATGATCGGCCGCGCGGTCGCCGGCGCCGCCCATGGCACGGTCTTCGCGCTGGGCGCGCCCGTTGCCGCCTCCCTGGTCCCACGGGACAAGTCCGGCAGCGCCATCTCCTTGATGTTCATGGGCCTGACCGTGGCGATGGTCGTCGGTGTCCCGGCCGGCACCGCGATGGGCACGGCCATCGGCTGGCGCGCTACCTTCATCGCCGTCGCTGCGCTCGGGCTGGCTGCCGCCATCGCCGTCTGGGCGCTGATCCCCAACGCCCCCGCCGGACAGGGCGTACGCCTGCGCGAGCAGCTGTCCCTGTTGTCCCACCGCTCGCTTGCCCTGACCTACGCCATTACCGCGCTCGGTTTCGGCGCCACCTTCGCCGTGTTCACTTACCTCGAACTTGCTCACCGGCCACGCCGGATACACCTCGACAGCGGTGACCTGGGTACTGGTGCTGTTCGGCGCGGCCACCGTGATCGGGAACCTGACAGGCGGCCATCTCTCCGACCGTCACGGCACGGTGTTCGTCATCCGCACCGCGCTGACAGGGCTGATCGTTTCGCTGAGCGCCCTTCTCGTGACCCCGGGCCACCCGTTCCTGGTCGCGGTCAATGTTGCCGTCTGGGGCGTGTTCGCGCCCGCCACTCGGCGAAACCCCCACCCTGGGCCGGCCGACCGTACGAGGTCGTACGGTCGGTCGACCCGAGCGTCAGCGCGTGTCCGGCCCCCGCCGCACCGTGGTGGCCGGAGCGCCCTCGTATGCGCCTCGGTGGCAGCTCAGCCCTGGACAGCTGACGAGTCCATCCACACCACTTCCCAGGTGTGACCATCGGGGTCCTGGAAGGACCGGCCGTACATGAAGCCGTGGTCCTGGGGTTCTCCTGCGGGCGCGCCGCCCGCGGCCAGTGCCTTGTCCACCAGCTCGTCGACCTTCGCGCGGCTCTCCGCGCTCAGGCACAGAAGCACCTCGGAGGTCTTGGCGGAGTCCGCGATCTCCTTGTTGGTGAAGTCCTGGTAGCGCTCTCTGGTGAGCAGCATGGCGACGATCGTCTCGCTGATGACCACACATGCGCAGTCATCCGTCGTGAACTGCGGGTTGAGCGAGTAGCCGAGCTCGGTGAAGAACTTCTTCGAGGTCTCCAGGTCGTTCGTCGCGAGGTTTACGAAGATCATCTGCTGGTACACGGGCCGTCTCCTTCGTCTGTGGCCTTTCACAGGGATAGACCGCGTCGCCCCACGGAACTCATCGCCAGCCGAGAGGAATCTCCGAGAGGTTCTCAGGCACGCGATGGCGGCGGCGCACGGGAGACGTGGCCCGGCCGGCCCGCCCCCACCGAGAGGTCGACGGCGGCCCACTCCCCCGCCGCGGGCGAAACGGGCACGCATCTCCGACCGCCCGCCGACCCGGCGGCACTACCGGAACACAGTGTCGCCATTGCGTGTTCCGACGGGGGCGTCGATCCGCTTGATCACCACGATCGCGGCGAACGCTCCGGCCGGAGGGGCGAACGCGTAGACGGGCGGCAGCGAGGGATTGCCGGAGAACTGGGCGGGGACGAACTCGCGGGCGAGGTTGGCGATTTCGCCCGACAGGCTACCCAAGGCGATGATCTGGGCGGCGATCATGGTGCCGACGGGCCCAGGAAGTGAAGGGGCAGCCGGGGACCGGGGTCGCACCGGCTCAGCTTCTCGATGCCATCCGCCGCTGCCCGGGAGGCGGACGCCGCGCGGACGCCCTGACCCCCACGGGCCCAACAGGCACAGTCCGGTGACCGACTTCCGGGCCGAGCCGACCGACCACGCGCCCGAGACCGGACGGGTCCGCCGCTGGCCCTGTGCTCCGCTTATGGCCGCGGCGGTGACGTACGGCGCCCGCCGCCGCGTCCCGCGCTGCAGGCGTCGAGCGCCGAGCGCCGAGCAGACCGGACAGCTAGAGGTTGGGGAAGGGCTCACTGCGGGGTCTCGAGCCGGGCGAGTGCGAGGGCGGTCGGGCTGCCGGGCTCCGCCGTGTACATCACCAGCTGCAGGTTGGTGCCGGGCAGCAGCAGGGTGTGGCGCTCCACCTCCAGTTCGCCCATCTTTGGGTGGTGCAGGTGCTTGCGCAGCGTCGGTATGGGGCGTACGTCGTGGCCGCGCCAGCCGGCGGCAAAGTCCGGGCTGTGCGCGGCGAACTCGTTGACCAGCTCGCCGAGGACGCGGTCGGCCGGGTAGCGGGCGCTGGCCGCGCGCAGTTGGGCGGCGGACTGCCGAGTGAACTCGCCCTCCGCGCCCGCCGGTGCCGAACAGAGGGAGTCGCCCAGCCGGAGCGACAGCCGCACGGCGTTGCGCTCTTCGGGGGGCAGCAGCCCGAAGTCGGTGATCAGCTCGGCTGCCGCTCTGTTCCAGGCCACGATGTCCTGCCGCTCGTCGACCAGGTAGGCGGGTATTGGCCCGAGCCGGTCCAGCAGTCGGCGAGCGTCGGCGGGCACCGGCCCCCGATCGGCGGTCGTGCCGGGCGGGATCTGGCCGGCCAGCCGCGCCAGGTGTTCGCGCTCCGTGGCGGTGAGCCGCAGTGCCGTACCCAGCGCGGCCAGCACCTGCGGGGACGGGCGCGGTGCTCGGGCCTGCTCCAGCCGCTCGTAGTAGTTGACCGACACCCCGGCCAGTGCGGCCACCTCTTCGCGGCGCAGTCCGGGAGTGCGCCGGGCACGGCGGCCCGGCGGGTGGATGGCCGTGGCCGGCACCTGGTCGGGGGGCAGTGCCTCCCGCCGGCGGCGCAGGAAGTCGGCAAGTTCGCTTCTGCTCACCCCATTCATGGTGGCAGGAGGTGCCCGGCCCAGCCACGGACCGGCGGTCCGGGGCTCAGCTGTCAGTTCCCCGGCGGCAGGCCCGCGTCCAGTCTGGACTTCACACCCATTGAACACCGGAGGACACCATGCCGCGCGCTCCCGAGGAAACGATGCGCCGACTGCTGGAGCTGATGCTGACCAAGGACATGGACGCCGTCGCCGACTTGTGGGCGGAAGACGGCACTGCGGAGTTCCCGTTCGCCGCCGGGGCCTCGCCGCGGCGGCTGGCCGGGCGGGAAGCGGTCCGTGGCTACCTGGTCGGCTTCCCGGAGGTGTATGACGTGCGCGAGATCCCCTCGATCACGGTGCACCATACGGAACGGCCGGACACCGTTGTGGTGGAGTACCACGCGAAGGGGCACTCGGTGCGCACCGGAGAGCCCTATCGGATGGACTACATCGTGGTGATCACCGTCCAGGACGGTCTGATCACCCGCTTCCGGGACTACTGGAACCCGCTGGCCAACGCCACAGCAGCGGGGACGCTGCCCGAGCTGCGCGATTCGCTGCGCTCGGGGAGTGCCCGATGACCGGCGTGCTGGTGACCGGCGGCACCGGGAAGACCGGGAGCGCACTGGTGGAACTGCTGCGCGGCAACGGTGTGCCAGTCCGGGTGGCCAGCCGCCATCCGTCTGCCGGTGATCCTGACGCGGTCCGGTTCGACTGGGATGACCCGGCCACTCACCCGGCCGCGCTGCGCGGGGTGGACCGGGTCTTCCTGGTGCCTCCGGTGCACACTGTGGACCCGATGCCGCTGGTCGGCCCGTTCCTGGCCGAGGCGCAACGCCTCGGGGTGCGCCGGACAGTACTTCTCGGCTCCGCCATCGTATTGCCGAACGCTCCCAGTGCTCTGGAGCTGGCCGCGCAGGTGCGGGCCCGGCCAGGGTGGGTGGTACTGCGTGCGTCCGGGTTCATGCAGAACTTCCTGAGCCCGCACCCGGTGGGCGAGCGGATCCGGCGGCACGGCGAGATCCGCACCGCCGCCGGTGACGGCCGAGTGGGCTGGATCGACGCGCGGGACATCGCGGCCGCCGCCTCCGCCCTGCTGGCCGACCCCGGGGCCGAGCCCGGCGACCAGCGCGACTACCTGCTCACCGGGCCGAAGGCGTTGAGCTACCGGGACGCGGCGGCGATCATCACCGCCGGCACCGGACGGCCGGTCCGGGTGGTGCCCATCGGGACCGGCGAGCAGGCGGCCCACTACCGGGCCGCGGGCATGCCTGCCGAGTTCGCCGCCGACCTCGCCGCCGTGGAAGACTGCATCAAGGCGGGCCGGGAAGACCAGGTCAGCACCACGGTGCTGGACCTGACCGGCCGCCCGCCCCGCACCTTCGCCGAATTTGTCCAGGACCACGCATCCGAGTGGGCGCACGCTGGGTCGTCCGAGTGCTGAGCTCGTCGCGAATCTGAAGAGACCGAAAGGGCCTCGAACTGGGTCATTCACCTGGTCGTTCGCCGGGCTCGGGACGGGCCTCGGCCTGATCACGTGTTCTGATCGAGGACGCACTGATCAGACCGAGGCCCGTGGAGACGAGTGTGCTGCACAGGCCCCCCGAAGGAAGCGTTGGCGACGCTGTCGGCGTTCACCCTGCTTGCAACAAGCCAGAGCAGCGATGGACAAACGGCGCTGGGAGCGTCCCCGCATCCGGATCACAGGCGCCGCTTCGATGTGCGGGACACCCGGATGGCGGGGCGAGCGCTTCGGAGCTCTGAGCGGCGGGGTCGGTCGGCGTCATCACTGCGGTACCTCCGAGGCTGGATCGAGGGCGCGATGGAGCGGGGAACTTTCGGGGGTGCCAAGCGGACGGACCGCCCCCGGCGGCCCGCTGCCCCAAGTGCGGGCACCTCGAGCTGTTCGCCACCGACGAGGTGTGATCGACCCTCATTGTCCCGGACGCCTGGGCGGGCGGTCGCGCATCGCGCGAAATGACGTGATTGCACCACCGGGGCCTGTGCCCCTCGTGCGCACTCGCCGACCTTCTCGACCGCCTTCTGGCAGGCCCGACGCCGCGTGCCCCTGGTCCCCTCCGGGCTCGTCCCGGTCGCCGCGCAGGGCAGCCGGCCCGCCCCGACCATCTGTCCGCACTCCTCCACAGGACCGGGGTCCCGGCCGCCGCCGCCCGCGGCGCCGCCATCCGTCAGCAGCTCCTTGACCTGCCTGCCGCCGTCGTTGCGGACGCTCTCGCCTGCCACGACAAAACCACCAGCCGCCTCCTCAGGGAGACCGGTGGGACGCGAAGCCGATACGCCGCTGAAGATCACGGAAATCGACCGCCACGCCCGGCAGCGCCGACAATGTGAGATCGGGACCGAACGCGCCCAACAGTCCAGGATCTGGGGTCCACCAAAGGCATCGTGCTGGACGGGCAGCACGCCGATCGCATTACTCTTCCCTGAACGCGCAGAAGGAGCCCTGCATCCCCAACTGGGTTCTCAGGCCGCGGTGTTGGGAGGGCCCCTTGCGCGGTGTCCAGCACGCTTATGATCGAGAGGACTCCGTATGGAGGAGAGTAACGCGAAACGCCAGCCGAAGCACCCGTCCCGCTGGACGATCAGGCTGCGCGCCGAAACCATCCTTCACCTGCGGAAATGGATGCACCAGCAGGGCTCAAACGTGCCGGGCGAGTTCCTGCAGGGCGCGGCCTACAGGCTCGGCAGTGGCGCAGTGACCCTGCTCATCCTGTGGTGGGAGACCCGCCACTGACGCACTGCCTCTCCGACGGCGGGCCCGCCACCTGGCGGGCCCGCTTCAGCTTGTACGTCAGCAAGGGCCCAGCAGGCCGTCGACGCCATCGTGCACGCCGCCAACCCCTTCCTCCTGCTGCGGAGAACCGGCGCGCCCCCTTCACCACTGCGCAAAAGCACCGGCGGTGCCGTGCGCACTTGGTGCACGCCGTGGGCGGCCGGAGGCGCGACGGCGCGCCTCCGGCCTCAGCGCGGCGAGCCGTCGATTGGCGCGCCAAGGTGGCTCGGTTGCTCAGCGGTCGGCTCCAGCGCCTCCAGGTCGGTGCGCAGGGCCGCGACATCGGCCACCGGACGAGTCGCGCCGCAGGCTGCTGCTCTTCCTCCGGGGTGCCTCGAGCCAGCTGCACGGGCATCGCGGCCTGCTGGTGCGGGGCCGGGTCGTGAGGGGCTTTCCATGTCGATGTCGGCAGCGGCCTCTCCGAGCGCGAGGCCTGGCTGAAGGTGCCGGAAGCGTCCGCGGCGACGTATGCGTCGTATCCGGCGGCCGTCGCGCAGATCGCGGCAGTGCCGCGCATACCTCGAGCGACACCCCGGCGAAGATCAGCTTCCTCCGGCCGGTGGCCTCGATGGCCGTGCGGGACCGGTCGTCGTGCCAGGCGTTGACGGTGCTGCGGTCGATGATCTCCTGTCCGGTCGGCAGCGCCTGGACCAGTTCAGGGGTGGTCGGCCCCCACATGCTGTCGGCCGCGGTGGTGTGACGACCAGCGGGATGTCGAGTACGGTCGCGGCGCGCGCCAGTGCCACCACATTGTGCTTGAGCTCGCCGAGCGGGATGTCCCGGACTCCGGACAGGAGGGGCACCTGGCCATGGCGGGAGGCAGGGAGGACAGAGCTGACGACGCGGGCCGTGGAGAAGCGACTGAATGTCTATGTCTCCGCCCTCATGGACGCGCTGGGCTGAACCAAAGCAGCCCGGGGCGCGGGCACGGTGGCGAGCGCCGGGCCCGGCTGCCACGTCCGGGAGCGGAGCCGATCGCACACCCGCACCGGGGCGCGCCCCGAGTACGGGCCGGCTCCCGGCCGACAGCTCTGCGACGCCTCCGCATCGCACGGCAATATCACCTCGCCGTAACAGCTCCCCAAGATCTGTGCCAGAGCCCGCAACTCACCAACGAAACCACCAGCGAAACTGATGTGGTGATCCACCGTGCCGCGAGAGGCTCTGAAGGGCCGGCTGTTGGACAGAGGTGCCTGTGCTGTGGAGCTGTAGCGGTTCGTCGACTTGACGGGCGCCAACGGCGACCACCTTGACGGCGGTGACAGTGGACGACGTCGGCGAGGGCGCCGGTGGCACTGCCGCCCACTCGCGGCTGCGAGACCGTCCGCAAGGTGCCGTAGCCCCCCACTGCGGCGCGTGTCCCAGGAACGCAACATCAAGCTGCGGGACATCGCCCGGCAGATCTGCGAGCGAGGCGACATCGCCTACAGAGGCTAACGGGATGGCGCCATTACGCTACTCCGTCCACGGAGCCGGGCCCGTGCTTGCCCACGTGGCGAGCTCCTGCCCGTCGATGCACAGGATTCCGCACTGCGTGGCGTACTCGGCGGCGGGCTTGGTGAACTCGCTGGTCGTGACCACCGCGGCGATCTGGGCGTCGTGGACGGCGAAGCACGTTCCGCCGAAGCGCTGAACATCCTGCGAGCCGACCTTGTGAGTCCAGTCGTATCGCTTGCACTGGATGACAATGCGCTGGCCGTCGGGGGCGGTGGCGAGGACGTCCGCGCCCAGGTCGCCCGCGCCGCCCTCCACGCGGCTGACCTGGCAGCCGTCCCGTTCACACAGGTCCGCCACCGCCTGCTCGAACTCACTGGCCGTCATCGCCTCGAAGTCGGCTGCTCCGAGGGAATCCTCCTCGGGGAAGCGGGGGCCGTACGGCGGTGGCGCATCACGACGGCGGCCAAAAGAGTGAGCAGGCCCACGGCCACGGCGGCGGCAGGTTGGGCGCCGGTCGCGCCGCCGGCGGCTCTTACGGTGACGCCCACCCCGAAGACAACGATGGCGATCAGCCCGAAGCAGACTGAGAGATTCCGCAGGCTGAAGGCGTACTGACGCCCGATACGCGGCCGACGGCCGGAAGTGGCCATGGGTGGCGGTCCTCTCGTGTGGTGACATCAAGATCGTCACTGCCGACTGCCCCGGTACGCCGCCTCCACACCCGCTGCAAAATCAGCGGGTGTGGCGGGCCGACGTATCCACCACACGCATAGCGCGTCAGCTGAGGGGAAGCCGATAGTCGGGCGCCCCGCCATTTTCGCCATTCTGACGATGGGATATCTGCCATGACTTCCGCCCTGCACCGCCTGGACCGGGGACTGCGCCTCATCGGGTTGTCCCGGAGGAAGCGCCCGACCGGCACCCCGTCGCGGCTCGGCCGAGGTCCCCATGGAGTGTCCGCCGTGGCGGTCATCCGGCAGGCCGTGCGCACACTTCGCACACAATCCGGTTCGGCCCGGCGGAAATAACCGCATCGACTGGTGCGAGTGGGGTAGCCGTGCGACGTGCTGAGACTCGTATTGATGACTGGTCCTGCCCTGACGGTGACGATCGGCGCGGCGCTCGCGTGGTGGGTATCGCCGTGGTGGTGGCTTCTGGTCGTGGTGGCGGCGGCCATGACGGCCGTGGCGGTCCGGGATGTGGTGCAGCGCGAGCACTCCGTCCTGCGCAACTATCCGCTACTGGGCCATCTGCGGTTCCTGCTGGAGGCACTACGGCCGGAGCTGCAGCAGTACTTCATCGAGCGCGACTACGACGGCCGCCCGTACGACCGTGATGTGCGCAGCATCGTGTACGAACGGGCGAAGGGTGTGGACGCCGAGGAGCCGTTCGGGACGGAGCGGGACGTCGGTGCGGCGGGGTACGAGTTCCTGGTCCCTTCGCTGGCGCCCAAGGCCACGCCGGACCGGCCGCCCAGGGTCCGGGTTGGCGGGCCGGACTGTGCCAAGCCTTACGACATGGCGCTGTTGAACATCTCGGCGATGAGCTTCGGATCTCTGTCGGCCAACGCTATCCTCGCGCTCAACCGTGGTGCGGCCCTGGGTGGTTTCGCGCAGGACACGGGTGAGGGCGGTCTCTCGGAATACCATCTGCGCCACGGTGGCGATCTGATCTGGGAGATCGGGACCGGGTATTTCGGGTGCCGGACGGACGACGGTGACTTCGATGCGGCCATGTTCGCCGAGAAGGCGGCCCATGACCAGGTGAAGTGTGTTTCCCTCAAGCTGTCGCAGGGCGCGAAGCCGGGCATGGGCGGAGTGCTTCCGGGCAGCAAGGTCAACGCGGAGATCGCGAAGGTGCGCGAGGTGCCGCAGGGGCAGACGGTGGTGTCGCCGCCGTACCATCGGGTGTTCTCCACACCCCGCGAGCTGGTGCGGTTCATCGGCCGGATGCGGGAGCTGGCGGGTGGCAAGCCCACCGGCTTCAAGCTGTGCCTCACCTCGCGGCGGCAGTTTCTGGCCGTGTGCAAGGCCATGCTGAGCGAGGGCGTCACTCCGGACTTCATCGTGGTGGACGGGGCCGAAGGGGGCACCGGCGCGGCCCCGCTGGAGTTCGCCGACCATGTTGGCACGCCGCTGACCGAGGGCCTGATCACGGTGCACAACGCGCTGGTCGGCACGGGGTTGCGGGACCGGATCAGGGTCGGCGCCAGCGGCAAGGTGGCCACCGGGAGCGACATGGTGAAGCGGATGGTGCAGGGGGCGGATTACACCAACGCGGCGCGGGCGATGATGTTCGCCACCGGGTGCATCCAGGCCCAGCGCTGCCACACCAACACCTGCCCCGTCGGGGTGGCCACGCAGGATCCTCGGCGGGCCCGCGCACTGGACGTGGGTGACAAGTCGGCGCGCGTGGAGCGGTTCCAGCGGGCCACGGTGTACGGGGCGACGCAGATCATGGCGTCCATGGGCGTCCATGACCCCACCGAGCTGCGTCCGCACATGCTGCGGACGCGGGTCGACCCCTTCACCATCCGCTCCCACGCGGAGCTGTACGAGTGGCTGGTTCCGGGGCAGCTGCTCGCCGAGCCCCCGGCGACGTGGGCCGAGGACTGGGCCGCCGCCCACCCCGGCCAGTTCACCGTCTGACCCGGCACGGCACAGGTCCGCAGAACGCGGTGCCGCGTCGTCAGATGAACGGCAGGGTGGGTATGAGCCCGTTGACCGGTTCTGGCTGGCTGCGTTGTCGGGCCTGATACCCCGCTGCCGGTGGCGTGAGGTCTCCCCGCTACGCCGCACCGCCCCGACCTGGCGCGAGTTCCTCACGAATCAGGCCAACGTCCTCATCGAAGCAAAAGCATCGTCCTGCCTGAGATCGGTCAGTTACTGGAGATCGATGACCCCTGGGAGCCCTGCCAGTTGCTGGACCCGTTTGGGAGACCGGTCGAGCCGGCGGCGGTGTACTTCCACGGATCTGAAGTCGGCGGACTGTTCGCCGTTGACGCCGCGCTCGTACGGCATGGACCTGCTGCGATGGTGGCGCTAGCTGTGTGGTGCCACGAGAGCATCAACAGCACGATGAGTTATGCCGTGATCTACCCTGTCGACGCCATCGAAGCACACCGCCCCTTCATCGCCCGACGCCGCCAGACCAGACCATCTGAGGAATACCGCGCAGTCACTCCAGAAGTATGAAACGAATTCCTCAGCCAGGACCGGCTCATCCCTCAGTGGTCGGCTCCGGAAGTCCTTCGGAGGTTGGCTCCGGTGCCGGTGTTGCGTCTGAGGTTGGTGAGATCTCGACCCTCATGGCATTACCGTTCAGAGGGTCTGCGGTTTCAGGAGGGTTAGTAGTCGAACCTCCCGCCTGTTCGTGGAGATGCACGTCTCCGTGGATGGCGCCAGCTTGGACGATGCTCCTGGCTGCCGCGTGGGCCACCGTGTTTTCCACAGCGCTGGGGGTCGGATTCGAGTGAGAGCGGCGTCGACGATTGCCGCTCCCAAGCACAGGCGTTGCCCGAGTTCATGTATCCGCGCCTTCAGTTGCCCGATTCTGCTTTCGATCGCGCGTTCTTCCTTGATCAGGGCTGCTCGTCGGACCACTACGCCGTCGCTGTGGGGATATCCAGCGTTCAGTTCGGCAAGGGTGCGTCGCAACCTTCTCGGCACACGCCCGTGGATTCCGGCCTCACTGAGCAGACGTACGAGCGTGCGCGCCGACTTCTGTTCCTCGACGCACAGCCTGTCGGCCCTCCCGCGCAGTTTCCCCAAGGCACCGTCGGAGCGAGGGCGAGCCGGGCCTCCTTCGCTCGCGCCAGTTCCGCGTCTTTCATGTCGATGTCCGTGGCCGGCGTGATCACTCCGAGATACCGTCGTGTGACATCGTGTGTGTCAGGCCATTCTCGGACCGGCCCTACGGCGAGGTGAACCTCGATATGGGCGCCCGCCTCAACCTCGCCGCAGCCTCCGTACCGGGCCCTCGGGCCCCGGCCGACCAGGCGGCGCGATCCACCGTGGAGAACGAATGAACCTGCGCAGCACTGCGAGCGGCCGGGGACGTCCGTTCAGAACACGCGGTCGCGCCGGATGTGGTGCGGGATCAGGTCGAGGAAGGCATGCAGCGCCCGCGTCGGCGGACGCGTCGCGGAGGCGACCACGCTGAGCGTCCAGGCCAGGCGGGCGTCCGCGAGGGGGACGGTACGAACGGCGTCCCCGGCCGCCGCGGCGAAGTCCGGGGGCAACAGCGCCACGCCCAGGCCGTGCGCCACGTAGTCCGCGATCGTGGTGATGTCCGAGACCTCGATGAGGACCCGCCGGAACAACTCCTCCTTCGTGAACGCGTCATCCACGATCTGGCGTTGCCCGAAACCGGCGGGCATGTCGACGAAAGGTTCCCCGGCGACGTCGCTGAGCCGGACGCTCTTCCGGCGGGCCAGTGGGTGATCGGCGGGGACCAGCAGCTGGACCTCGTACCTCTTGATGGCCGTCGATTTGAGGTGTTCGTCCTTGATGTCGGCTCCCACGAAGGCCACGTCGACGTGGCTCTCCTTGATCCGCTCGATCAGCCCGGAGGTTCCCCGCTGGGAGGTCTCGGTACGCAACCGGACCTCGGGATGACGCCCGTGGAACTCACCGGCCAGCGCGGGTACGTCGATCACCGTCAGCCCGCTGAGGACGCCCACGGTGAGGCTGCCGCGCAGCCCCGTGGAGAGCGGCTCCACTGCCGCCCGGGCCCGGTCGAGTACTTCGATCGCGGTCCGCGCCTCGGGGAGGAACACTGAGCCGGCCTCCGTCAGTCTGACCGACCGCGTGGAGCGGAGGAGCAGTTCGGTCCGGAGTTCGTGCTCCAGGGCCTTGATGCCGGCCGAGAGCGTGGACTGAGTGACGTGCAGCCGCTGGGCCGCCCGCGTGAAGTTCAGCTCCTCGGCGACGGTGATGAAGTACTCCAGCCGCTTCTGGTCCACACCCATCCCCATTCATCGGTATCTCCGATCGCGCATTCGGAAACATTCGTTGGACACGATAGCCGGGCAGCGCGACTGTTGCCATGCGGGCCAACGCCCCGACCAGGAAACGTCAGCGAAAGAGGATGACCATGCGCGTACTGCTCACCGGCGGCACCGGCTACATCGGAGCCGCGGTGCTCGATCGGCTCATCTCCGGCGGCCACCAGGTCACCGCCGTGGTCCGCTCCCCCGAGAAGGCCGAGCTGGTGCGGGCCAAGGGCACCGAGCCCGCGGTTGCCGACCTGGCAGACGGCGACGCCCTGGAGGAACTCGCGGCTGCGAGCGACGGCGTGATCCACGTGGCGTCGCCGGGCGACGAGACCAGCGCGACCGTCGACGAGGTGGCCGTCACCAGCTTCCTGCGCGCGCTGCGGAACACCGGCCGGCCGTTCGTGCACACCACCGGCGTCTGGCTGCACGGCAGCGGTTCGGCGATCACCGAGTCGGCCGGCATGAACGCCCCGCGGCTGACCGCCTGGCGGGTGCCGCTCGGCAAGCTGGTGCGCGACGCGCGGAGCGTCCGGACCTCGGTCATCGCACCGGCGGTGGTGTACGGCCACGGCGGCGGTTTGCTGAACCTCGTCGCCGCTGGTCCTCGAACCGCCGGAAACACCCCGGCGCTCACCATGATCGGTACCGGTGACCAGCACTGGAGCACCGTGCACGTGGACGACCTGGCCGAGCTTTACGTGCTCGCGCTGGAGAAGGCCCCGGCCGGTTCGTACTTCATCGGCACCAGCGGCGCGAACCCGACCGTACGGGAGATCACCGAAGCGGTGAGCCGCTCTGTCGGCCTGGCCGGACGCGTCGAGCCCGAACCGGTCGTGCAGACGCTCGACCGGCTCGGCCTGCTCGGCGAGGCTCTTCTCCTCGACCAGCAGGCTTCGGGCGACGCGGCCCGGCGTGTCCTGGGCTGGTCCCCCACGGGACCGTCGGTCCTCGACGACATCGCGCGTACGGACTTCTGAGGGAGATACGCGCTCCGGGCCCCGCCGCAGGCGGGACCCGACCGACCATCAGCGGACGCGTCGACCGGGCCCTGTCCGGCCGCACCCCTTCTCGAGGAACTTCGACATGAGCACTCCCACCGCACCACCCGGGTCAGGTCATCGCCGTCCTGCCGGGCCCGGCCCCCAGTCGGCGGAACAGTCCCGCCCATCCGTGCCTCGCGGCGGCTCGCCGGCCGTCGTGGCAGCCATCGCAGCCGGCATGGTGGTACCGGTACAGGCCCGTCTGAACGGCGAGCTGAGCCATCGCCTCGACGACGGCATCGCTGCGGCGGCGATCAGTTTCTCGGGCGGACTCGTCCTGCTGTCCCTCCTCGCGCTCTTCTCCCCCGGGCTGCGCGGCGCGCTGCGCAGCCTGGCCGGCGCTTCACGGCACAGTCGGTTCCCCCGCCGGTACCTGCTGGCCGGGGTGCTCGGCGGCACGTTCGCCCTGGCCCAGTCCACCGCCGCGCTGGTCACTGGAATCGCCGTGTTCACGGTGTCGGCCATCGCCGGTCAGACCTTCGGCGGTCTGATCGTGGACAGCCGGGGTATCGGTGGCGGCCTGCGGCAGCGCCCGGGCGCTGCCCGGCTCACGGGAGCGGCCGTCATCCTGGTGGCCGCAATCGTGTCCGCCCTGCCGCGTTTCGCCGAAACTCCCGCGCCGGCCACGATCATCCTGCCGGCCCTCGGCGCCCTCGCCGCCGGCTTCCTCCTCGGTGTGCAGCAAGCCCTGAACGGAGCGACGACGGCCGCGTCGGGCTCGCCGCTCGCAGCGACCTGGCTCAACTTCCTTGTCGGTGCGGTGTTCCTCGTCGCGGCGTGGGGGGTGAAAACACTCGTGCAGGGGAGCGTGGGCCACTCCCTGCCCACCAGCTTGTGGGTCTACCTCGGTGGTCTGTGCGGCGTGGTGTTCATCGGCGCCTCGGCGTTCCTGGTACGCCGGATCGGTGTCCTGCTGCTGAGCATGGCCTCCATCGCGGGGCAGCTCGCCGGTTCGATCGCCCTGGACTTCCTGGTCCCTTCGGGCGGTCGGTCCCCCTCCGTCCTCACCGTCCTCGGCGCGGTGCTCACGTTCGGCGCCGTCTGGGTTGCCTCCCGGCGCCCACATGGCACCACCGCGAAGTGACCCACGTCCGCGCGGACCGGACGCCGACCCGACCCACCATCCCTCTGCGGATGAACAAGCAACACAGTGCCGCCCAGGGCACGAAAGGAACCACAGATGTCCCAGAACCAGCCGCAGAACAAGGAACGCATCCTGATCAAGGGCGCGTACCTGATGACGCAGGACAACAAGCTCGGCAACTTCGTGGGCGACGTCCTCGTCGCCGACGGCAGGATCCTCGAGATCGGCCGGGACCTGTCCGACGACCGGGCCAGGGTCATCAACGGCACAGGGAACGCCGTGCTGCCCGGTTTCATTGATACCCATCGCCACAACTGGCAGGGGGCGCTGCGCAACCTCGGCCCCGCCTGGACCTACCAGGAGTACCGCAGCCAGGTGCAAATCGGTCTCGGACAGTACTTCGATCCCCGGGACGTACACGTCGGCAATCTGGCGGCGGACCTGATGTCCCTCGACTCCGGGGTGACGACCGTGCGGGACGAGTCGCACATCAGCAACAGCCCCGGGCACTCGGACGCGGCAATCGCCGCGCACTGGGAGTCGGGCATCCGCGCCGTCTTCGACCACGGCTGGCCATCGACGGAGGCCGAGCAGTGGCAGTTCGGCAGTGACCGCACACACCCCGACGACATCCGGCGCATCCGCAACGAGGTGCTCTCCGACGACTCGGCGCGGGTGACCCTCAACGCAATGCTCCGCGGACCCGAGCTGTCCACCCCCGATGTGTCCGAGCGAGACATCCGGCTCGCCCGTGAGCTGGGCCTGCTCATCAGCATGCACGTGGGCCTCGGCGAGTGGGGGGCGGAGCAGCAGGCCGTACGGCAGTTGGAGGAGGCCGGTCTGCTCGCCCCGGACATGACGTTCATCCATCTGTGCACGTCGACCGACGAGGAGCTGAGAATGCTGGCCGCCCGCGGCGCCACCGCGTCCGTGGCCGGCGCCCTGGAGGTCTTCATGCCGGGCCTGGGCCAGCCGGCCACCAACCGGCTGCTGGCCGCCGGTGTCCGCCCGAGCCTCAGCGTGGACACCGAGACGATCGTGAGCGGTGACATGTTCGGTGTCATGCGGGCGACACTCGCCTACCAGCAACTGATCCTCGCCGGTGCGGCCGGGCCCATGGACCGTGTTCCCGGCCTGCCCACGTTCGACGCCGCCGACCTGCTGTCCTTCGCGACCATCGAGGGCGCACGGGCCGCGGGGATCGACGACCGCACCGGCAGCCTGACCCCTGGCAAGGAGGCCGACCTGATCATGGTCCGCCTCGATCACGCCAACATGCTGCCCGCCACGGACGTCGCGGCCACGATCGTCGCGGGCGGCCACGCCGGCAATGTCGACCTGGTCGTGGTGGCCGGTGACGTCCTCAAGGAGAACGGTGTGCTGAAGGGAGGCGACGCCGTCTTCGACGAGGCCGCGGCCTCCCGTGACCGGCTCTTCCACGCCGCCGGTCTGCCGCTCCCGGTCTGAGCTGACCGCCGGGCAGGCGCGGGGTCATCGTGATCGTGGCGCCGAGTCCGAGCCCGAACCGTGGTGGTGCCAGGTGTGCTGTCCCACGACGTTGATGACGGGCGACGCGCCGTGAGTGGTGCTTGAACGAGGCGAGGGCCTCTGGTTTCGGTGTGGATTGCGACATCTGTACCGGCGCCAGGAGGCCCTCGTTTCAGGCCAGCCACCGGCCAAGCAACCGCGTCGGTTGCGTCGGCGCACGTCCATGATGGGAGCCGTGAGCGGTCGTTTTCACTGACGGACCTGACCTCTGCTTGCTGGACGAGATCCGGCCGGCCCGATCGTTACGGCGTGGAGAACAGGCCGGGCCCCGGAGGCGCGGGGCCGTCGGCGCGGACGCCGTTCGTGACCCGCAGGAACTCCGGCTTTTCCGCATCGGCGGAACCCGCCGCCACCGTGTAGACGATGAGGCGGACGTCGCAGCCCGGGACGGTGAGCACCTCGCAGTCACATGTCACCTCGCCGACCTGGGGGTGCACGATGGTCTTGCGGGCCGAGACGTGCGGTCCGACCGCACCCTCGTCCCACAACCGGGTGAACTCCGCGCTGGTGGACCGCAGTTCCTCGACAAGGTCGATCAGGCCGGTTGCAGTGCCCTGGCCAGGCTCGCGACGACCTGCGCCGAAGGGCTCGTGGCGCGCCCCTGCTCCAGCCGCACCACATAGTCGACCGACAGCCCCACGAGCTCGGCCAGCTCCTCGCGTCGCAACCCCACCGCACGTCGTCCGGGCCGCGAGGCCCGCCCGACGTCGGTGGGAGAGAGCCGGTCGCGCCAGCGGCGCAATGCCGTGCCAAGGGTCTCGTCCACTCGACCATTGTGTCCGCCGTGCAGCCGTTGTGCCCGGTACTGGCTGTCCTACCGTCGCAGAGGACACTGGTTGTCCTCTCGTCACGGGCCGAGAGTGAACGCATGACGACAACATTCATCACAGGAGCTAACAAATCCCTCGGGTACGAGACCGCCCGCCGCTTGATCAAGGCCGGCCACACCGTCCTCGTCGGTGCACGCGATCCAGAGCGCGGCCAGACGGCTGCCGACGCGCTCGGCGCCCGATTCGTCCAGATCGACGTGAGCGACGACGCGTCGGTGGCCGCGGCCGCCGCCGACGTCGCGGCTCGCGAGGGCGGCATCGACGTCCTGATCAACAACGCCGGCGTCTTCGGGACGCACAGCCCCGCCGACCAGATCACGGCCGCTGACGCCAGCGCGGTGTTCGAGGTCAACGTCGTGGGGATCGTCCGGGTGACGCACGCGTTCCTGCCTCTGCTGCGCAAGTCCGCGAACCCGGTAATCGTCAATGTGTCGAGCGGCATGGGGTCCTTCGGGGCCACCCACGACACCGAGCGCGTCGAGGGCCGGGCCATCGCGCCGCTGTACACGGCGTCAAAGGCTGCCGTGACCATGCTGACCACGCAGTACGCGAAGTCCTGGCCGGCCGTTAAGGTGAACGCGGCCGACCCCGGCTACACCGCGACCGACTTCACCGGGCACAGCGGCCCGCAGACAGTGACCGAGGGGACGGACGCGATCGTCGAACTCGCCACCATCGGGACGGATGGACCGACCGGAACCTTCCGTGACCGCCACGGTGAGATGCCCTGGTGATCCACCCCTGAATCCGGGGCACGACCGGCACGGACGAACTTCACGGCCTTGGAGATCGGGACTCAGCTGCGCAGCCAGATGAGCAGAGCTGCGGTGGTTACAGTCCCGAGGAAGACGTAGCCGCGCTTGTCATAGCGAGTGGCCACCGCCCGAGACTGCTTCAGTCTGTTGATCGCGCGCTCGCGGATGCCCCGGCGCCGCAGGTACTCGGGACACGGGCCGTTGCTGTATCTCTTGTCGGCCGCGACGCTGTCGGGCTTCGGGCGGGGCCGACCCGAAGGGGCGCGGGTCATCGAGGCCGCGACCGGAGGGGGTGAGAGCGCGGACGATGGTGAGCATGGCGGCATCGGCCTGCGTGGCGCTGGTGGCGTGCGCGTGCGGTCCGGAGAAAGCGAAAGAGGACACGGGCCCGAAGCCTTCGCAGCCGTCCGCGTCCACGCGGGCAGAAGAGCCGTCGGCCACGCGGTCCGCGTCCGCTCGGACCGAGAAGCCGTCGGCCACCCCGACCGGAGACCAGCATCGGTGACCGCCGGTCGTATCGGGCTTTCCCCGTCCCGTTCGACGAGCCTACGAGGGCCAGTCCAAACGTGCAGCCCAGCCTGCAGCGACGGCTCTACCAGTAGTGCCGACGACCGCCGATCGCATGGCCGAGGGCACCCAAGGCCCACAGGATCGCTCCGATGACGAGGAGGACGATCCCAATGGTCCAGAGAACGCTGATGCCGGTCACAAATCCGACGACGAGGAGAATGATCCCCAGGGTGATCATGGAACCCTCCACTCCTTCAGGGATGTCCCACCTCCACTATTGCCCCGAGCAGCCTCACGGCCAACGGGCCGGGTCCCACTCCCTGACGGAAACTCGCCACTGCGTCCACTTTCCGAGGGTCCGGTCATCCGAGAAATCGCCTGGCACTACTCGCTGATGCGCCTCACGGGCCCCGGAGGCACCACGCTCCCCAGCGGATTAATCGTGACGATGCCGACGGTCCAAAAGGCCGCGCTTTCCGCCCACCCGCCGCCGTCCGGCTTTTACCGGCAACGCCGACGACCTCCTCACGGCCAGGTACGGCTGGCGACAATTGCGGGCGGGTTCAGTGATGGCCGTACGCGGTGTCCGATGCTCCGCCGAAGAGCCGAGCCACAGCCCGGAAAGGCAGCGTGACGACGGTGGCGATGGCCCCACCGATGGCCCGGATGACATCTGCAATGGCCCTGAACATAAGTACGAACCTCCATTGGGCCGCCGTGGCGAAGCCCTGGTGGCAACTGCCGCGGTATGGCCGCTCATCAAGCGCGTTCCCGATCATCAGGTGAGGAAACTGTGTCTCGCCGGGCGCTTCGAACAGATATGGCGGACAGCCGCTGACCCGCTATGGCGACACCCGATTAAGGGATCTGGTGTCGAAGTGTCTTGGCCACAGTTTCGCTACGGTCTGCGCGAACTGGTCGGCTACCGATCCGGACTGGAGATCGTCAAGCCCCGCTGGGCCGGAAGGGAGGCCTTTGGCTCCAGGGCGGATGGTTTGTGCGTGCCGCCATCGGGCACCCAGGGCATTCGGTTTCTCTTGTCTGCCTTCGGCTCGATCGACATCCTCGTCAACAATGCCGCCTTCGAGATGGCAAACATATCCCGGAAGGCCGCAGCATCATCAACACCACATCGGTGCAGGCGTACAAGCCCAGCGCTCATCTGCTCGACTACGCGACGACCAAGGGCGCCATCGCGACCTTCGTGTCCGCCCTGGCACGGTCGTTCCCTCGCCCAGCCCCTCCTCGGGTTGGAGGGCCCCATGCCCATGCGGCCATTTTCCCGCTCTCGCTCGGCATTCACCGGCCGCACGGACGTGAGTGCCCGATCACTCGCGCACGGCGTCGCGGGCCGATTTGTCCCGCCGCAGCCCCTGGTAGCGGGGGTGGCGCAGGCGTCCGTCGCGGGTCCGCTCGGTGAAGGCGATCAGAATGGCCGCCAGTGCCGGGTCAGCGCCCCTCATGCGACTCGGCGGCGAGGGTGGTTACGTGCCCGGTCTCCTGGCGCGCCAGGAGTGACAGCAGGTCTGCGACAGTGGCGCCGACATCTGCCGGATGACGCAGAGACGTGTCGGGCGCGATGCGGTAGACATTCGACCGGCCCTGCCGGACGTGGGTGAGGTATCCGTCCTCTTCGAGGTCGGCGATGATCTTCTGCACGGCGCGTTCAGTGAGCTGGCAGCGGGCGGCGATGTCGCGGACACGGATCGTGTGGTCTTCAAAGATCGCGATCAGTACCCGGGCATGGTTAGTCAAGAACGTCCAGCCTGCATGCGGTTCCGGTGGTCGGTTCATGTCCCCACGATACGGCGTCTGATTCGCGCATACAAAAACAGGAACTACATTTCATGTAATGGTTGACGTGAAGCAGAGTTATGGTGATCCTGGGAGCACAGAGACGACGGTATGCACCGGGAGCCCCCATGTCCCATCACCCGACCCTTGCCCGAGACGAGGGGCCCTGCATGGAGTGCGTCACCGCTCTACAGGAAATGCAGCCGCCGGTGCCCGTGACAGTGAATGTCGACGCGGTCGGCGACCGGTTCATCGTGACAGCGTCCGGCGAGTTCGACCTGGAGAGCGGTCAGGTACTGCAGCAGACGCTGAGCGATGCACTGGACCACGCTGTGGGCGGCCTGGAACTGGACCTCGCAGGAGTCGAGTTCTGCGACTGCTCCGCCCTCAACGTTCTGCTGCGCGTGCGCCACCGAGCCCTCCAGGCATCCAAGAGCTTCATCCTGTGTGCCACCAGCCCGGCCGTGGCCCGCCTGCTCGCCCTGACCAGCACCCTTCCACTCTTCACCGCCGGAGAGGAGGGGACGGTCGAACATCTGGCCTCCTCGTCCCATCCCACGTACGCCGAGGCGGGAGATCCGCCCGATTGCGCCGGTGAGGAAGATGTGGTCCCAGCCGGGGCCGTACAGCGCACGCCGTCCTCGGAACGGCTGCCACGGATAGCAAAATCATCCGGCGACGATCAAGCGGCCGAGAACGCCCAGCTGCGTCGGGCCATGCAGACCCGACCAACGATCGATATGGCGCGCGGCATCCTCATGGCATCGTTCCAGCTGACCAGCCAGCAGTCCTGGCAGGTGCTGGTGACCGCCTCCCAGCACAGCAACATCAAAGTGCGCCTGATCGCCGACGCACTCATGCAGACCTTCAACGGCCAAGCCCTGCCCGAACCCCTCGCCGATCACCTGGCTGCTGCGGTACAAGCACACGGCACCCCGGCCCAGTAGACAGCGCGCCCAAGTCCCACTGAATCCTCTTCCTCGGCGATGGGCAACGTCCGGGAACACCATCACCTCGCGACACCCGTGCAACGGCTGATGACCGGCCTCGAGGGTTGGAGCCGACGTATCGACATCGCTGAGGGTGCGTCGCGCGACGCCACCGAAGCCGGCGCCGCTGGTCGTGTCGCTCCAGCTCTCATAAGCGACGCCCAAGGCGAGTGTCCAGTTCGGCGAGGCGGCAGGGTAAAGCGGTGGCCCGCGGGCGGGCTGCTGACGATCATCACCGATGGCTGGTGAACTTTCTGCTGCGAGGGGGTCTGCGGTGACGATCGTGACGAGGGCTGACGGCTTCGATCCAGCTTGCCTGGAGGGGGCCGTTTCCCGAGCGGCAGGAGGGAAAGGGTTCTCCGGCACGGTCCGCGTCACGCGGCACGGGGAGCCGGTATTCACCCGCGCGTTCGGGATGGCGTCACGGCGATGGTCCATACCGAACACGTGCGACACGCGCTTCCGCGTGGCGTCGGTGTCCAAGATGTTCACAGCGGTGGCCGTCCTGCAGCTCATCGAGCGAAAACAGGTCCGCCTGGACAAAGCGCTGGTGGACTTCGTGAGAGACCACATGCCTCAGCTCGATCCGCGTGTCACGGTCCGCCACGCCCTGACGATGACAGCGGGCATCGGCGACTGGTTCGAAGAGGGCAGCGACGACTGGCAGGCCGAATGGGCTGTCCTGACCTCCTCCCACCCGCTCTACCTGCTGCGGGGCAACAAGGACTACCTGCCGCTGTTCGCCAACAAGCAACCCCACTTCCCTCCCGGGGAGCGTCATCTCTACAACGGCGCCGGCCATCTCCGCTGGGGCCACACCGGCGAAGAGGACGGGGTCAGCGCCCGCTTCTACCACTACCCGCAGCAGGACCTGGACGTCGCTGTCCTCGGCAACATCAGCTGGTGCGCCGGCGACATGGGTTGGGCCATCCACGACGCCGTCGTCGGTAATTGAGACAGCCGCATGTCGCGACGGCGCTGAGCAGCTGACTCACCCTGTTCTCCTCGGAGATCTGGCTACGGGGTTTCGGCTACCCCTACGACGCCTTCGGCACCATCCAGCGCGACCGCCGGTGCACACGCGGCCCCCAGACCCCGGACTTCCTCCTCGAAGACGGTTCGGATCACCCCCCTCGGCCGCCTCTGACAACTGCCCCGCAACCGATCGCGTCAACTAGGACACTCAGCCCCGCTGAGGACTCCTCACAAAAGTGGTGGGCTTGGCCTGGTCAGCGGTCGGTGTCGCGCACGAGACCGCCGGGGGGCGGGACGCGGTCAGCCGCAGATCACATGCGATAATCCCGGCCACGTGGATGGTCATCACGGGATACTGGTCGCCATGGATGAGGTCAAGGTCGTCGTCGCCCATTCCGAGCGCGCGACCCTGCGCGTCGGCGAGGTGTTCCTGAAGGTGGACGCCGATCAGGCGCGCATCGACGTCGAGGTCGAGGCGATGGCCCTGGCGCCGGTCCCGACCCCGGAGGTCCTGTGGCGTAAGCCGCCCGTGCTCGCGATCGCCGCCGTCCCGGGGACGGCGCTCGGCCGCCTCGGCGAGCCGTCGACCGCGTCGCCGACGGCGTGGGCCACGGCGGGTGCCGCCATCCGGAAGTTGCACGACGCGCCGTTGCCGTCCTGGCCCGGCCGGGCCGGCCGGGGCCTCGTCGAGTTGGCCGCGGATCTCGACGGCGAGTGCGAGCGGCTCGTGACGAACGGCGTCCTGCCCGCCGACCTGGTCACCCGCAACCGCCAGGTCGCCGATGCCGCGCTCCGGCCGTGGACTCCGGCGTTCACGCACGGCGACCTGCAGATCACTCACGTGTTCGTCGACGGCGACGAGATCACTGGCATCATCGACTGGTCCGAGGCGGGCCGGGGTGATGCCCTGTACGACCTCGCCACCTTGACACTCGGACACGAGGAACACCTCGGCGACGTCGTCGCCGGCTATGGCACCGACGTCGACCTCGACGTGATCCGCGCGTGGTGGTCGTTGCGAAGCCTGCTGGCGGTTCGCTGGCTGGTCGAGCACGGCTTTGACGCGTTCGCGCCGGGCTGTGAGGTCGACGTGCTGAGATCCCGCATGTGAGGCTGCGCGGGCCCGACTGCTACCAGTGCGGTTTGACGCATCGAGCAGGCCATCTCCTCAAGCGCGTCGCCAGCCCCTACTCCCAGCAAAGTTCGGTGCGGAGTCGTCGCCGGCAGATGACGGCGCAGCCGAGGGTGACGAACCGGTGGTGGCAGTCGTCGCGGATCTCCCAGCAGGTGGGCAGGCGGCGGAACCAGTGCAGCAGCGCGATCGCGCCTTCCACGACCCAGCGGTACACGCCCTGGCCGGAGCCCTGCCCGGTGCCGCGCCGGGCGATGTGCGGGGTGATCTGGAACCGGCGGACCTTGTCCCGGTAGACCTCGTGGTCATAGCCGCGGTCGGCGTGCAGGTGCTTGGGGTGGCGCAGTGGCCGACCGCACTTGCCGCGGCTCGGTGGGACGGCCTCGATCAGCGGGATCAGTCGGGTGACGTCGTTGCGGTTGCCGCCGGTGCTGATCAAACGCGAGCGGGATGCCGTGCGCCTCAACGATCAGATGGTGCTTGCTGCCGGTCTTGCCCCGGTCCACCGGGGACGGACCGGTGGCCGGCCCACCGGTCCGTCCCCACTTCGTCGCGCGGATGCGGCTGGAGTCGACCGCGGCGCGGGAGAAGTCCAGCAGGTCTGCGGCCCACAGCGCGGAGAGGCAGCAGCTCGTGCGGGCGCTGCCAGACCCCGGCCTCGTTCCAGTCCCGCAGCCGTCGCCAGCAGGCCATCCCCGAACCGAAGCCCAGCTCCTGGGGCGGAAACTCCCAGCAGATCCCGGTGTACAGCACGAACAGGATCCCGCACAGCACCTTGCGGCTATCCAGACGCTTACGACCCGGACGCCACGGATGACTCGGGACGACCGGCAGCAGCGGCTCGATGCGCGCCCACAACTCGTCGTCGATCTACCACGGCCTGGCAGCGGTCTTCCTCGTCTCGACTGGCTCGCAGGGGGCACACGCCCCCTGGGGCGGAGGCGCCGGCCGAGCCGGAGCAAGGTCGTCGACCTTATGTCCGTCCTTCAGGACAGCGTGCGGGCCGCGAACCAGGGCCGCGGCGAGGAAGGCGACGAAGGTGAGGGGCGGGAGACGCGGCCCAAGAAGAAAGCCCCCACCCAGAAGGCTCCGGCGAAGAAGCGGCCCACGTCCTGAACCCCTCCTGTGTGACCCGCCGAAACATGGGCATACGAGGGTGGACCTGAGGGGGGACCCTCTCTAAGGAGCACCGCCGTGATCAAGAAGCTTCACGACATCGGCCTGCGCTCGGAGTACGCCTACACCGCCGCCGTCGCCTCCATCGGCCTGTCGGTCTTCACCTGGGCCACGTCCCTCCGCGCCGAACCCGGTAAGGGCCTCGACCGGGCGGACCGGTGGGGCATCTTCATCGGCGAGTGGGCACCCACCTTCTTCTGCCTCGGCCTCGCCCTGTCCCACTACGAGCAGGAAGAAGGCTCGCTGATGGGCAAGGCGCACACCGACGGCGAGCGGCAGCGGCAGCGGGTGGGCGCCCCGTAGCGCGATGCTCCACGGCTGTCAGCGAAGCGGGTGGTCGCCGACGGGGCGGGCCGCGTAGGCCGAGGCCCTATGCTCCGCGCGCGTCACAGGCGTGGGCGGCGACCATCAGCAGCCGCTCCGGGACCCTGGAGGATCGTGCGGCTGCTCAGCCGTCCCTGCCCATGGTCTTGCGGATGGTGTCGCGGGTGCGGTCGATCATGGCCGCCATCGGACCGGCCATGATGTTCTTCGCGGCGGTCTCCACGCCCGGATGCGGATGAGTGGGAGCCATGGCTTCGGCTGCCTTGACCGCCTTGGCCACTCGGGCGAGCCGATGGGCACCGGTACGCCGCCGCAGCTGGACGAATTCGCAGCTTTCCTCCTCCGCCGTCTCGTGGAGGGCCAGCATCCGCACCAGGCGGCGGAAGGCGTCCCGCCGGTCGTCACCGGTGGACCGCTCCACCTCATCGAAGAGGTTGCGGATTTCGCCGTGCTGACGCATCAGGAGCGCCACCACATCGTCCATGCCGTCGGCGGCGTGGCGCTGAGTGCCATCGGTCACGATGTCCCAAGTGCCGGGGCCGGGGGCTGGGGCGGGTCAGTCGCGGGAGCGCCGCGACGGCGCCGGGTGCTCGCCCTCGGTTTCCAGCCGGTACTCCCGGCCGAACATCTGACGGTGCCGCGCCATCAGGCGCTCGCTCGGCGGCTGATCGCCGTCGTTGAGGTGCGCCTGCATGGCCTCGAACCGCTCGTGCGCCTCCCGTACGTCACCGGCGCCGAGGGTCGTGAGGTCCATCTGCGTGGCCAGCAGCTCGCGGACTGTTCCTTACCGTGACATTTGGCCCTATCGCCGGTTCATCGTTTCCGTCGCGCCCGCGGGGTGACCCGTGGGGGCGGGGAACGAGGAGCGAGGGAAGGACGACGCGATGAGCCAGGCAGACGAGGAACGCCGGGAGGCCGCGCGACTGCCGGAAGGCGACGTGGTGGCGATCCTGCTGGAGCAGCACGCACGCATACGCGACCTCTTCACGGAGGTGAAGAGCGCCGAGGGCACACACAAACAGCAGGCGTTCGACGAGTTGCGCGCCCTGCTGGCGGTGCACGAGACGGCGGAGGAGATGATCGTCCGTCCGGTCGCCGAGGACACCCTCGGCAAGGACGAGGCCGAGGCCCGTAACCGCGAGGAAGCAGAGGCCAACAAGGTGCTGGCCCGGCTGGAGAAGATGGACCTCACCAGTTCCGACTTCGACGCGCAGCTCGCGGCGTTCGAACAGGCTGTGATCGCCCATGCCGAACACGAAGAGCGCGAGGAGTTCCCCGGTGTGCACGCCGGGCGCAGCGAAGAGCAGCTCAGAAACATGGGCACGCGCCTGCGGGCCGCCGAGAAGGTCGCACCCACCCATCCGCACCCCTCGGCGGCAGGGTCGCCGACGGCTCAGTGGACGGTGGGCCCCTTCGCGTCCCTGGTGGACCGGACGCGCGACGCCATCAACGAGGCCACGCGCAGCTGACCGCGAGCTTCCCTTCGCATGGCGGCGCCCCTGTGCGGCGCTGTCAGCGTCACCGCGGACATCACGTTGGTACTGGCCCGGCCGACGACGCGTCTGGACGTCGCGGGACGGGACCAGGGTCGCTGGGAAAATCGGGGCGTGTGGCGGGGCGCAGGGCGTGGACCGCCATCTGCCTCCAGCCGAACGGGCGACGGCGTGGCGCGGCACGCCGGCAACCTCGTCGGCCCGGTGCCCGGTCACAGGGCGTCCATGCTCCTCCTCACCGCGCCCGCGACCCGGTTCACGCGGACAACACAGGAAAGTCCGGCCATCGCGGCTGCCACCCACGCCACCGGGCCCTGCGCCGCGCAGTGGGTCACCGAGGCGCCGTACGCCGAGGGCGCTGACGTGCCGGGCACCGTCGGGCAGGTGCTGGACGTCGATTCTCCCGGGGAGGGGTCCCGGGCCCGGCGGGATAGGAAAGTCGAGCAACGATCCGCCTTGCATACCAGAGGTCCAACAGATGAGTACCGGTATGCGCCACGGTCCGCGACGACCGCCGTGACGCTGGCCATGGGGGCACACTCGCGTTCGGCCTCATGACGCCGACGGCGTCTGCTGCCAACGGACCCTGCTACGACGGGCGATGCAAGACCACCGTGTCGGCGCCCAAGACCATCACGGTCGACAGCCGCAAGTTCGGGTTCGGGAAATTGAAGATCACAAGCGTAAGCTCCCGGTCCGCGAAGATGTCGGCCGCCGGCGGGGAGCCTCAGCGGCAGCACCAGCCCGGGCGGCACCGTCAAGTTCAACAACCTGAAGATCTGGGTGAAGTCGGTCTCCGGCGACAAGGCCAACCTCCAACTGTTCCCCACACGGTACTGAGCCTGTCGTCGAACCCCGGCGCGTTCGTCTCGCGCCGGGGTTCGCGTCCCCGGACAGCAGGCGCAGCCGCGCCTCGCGCGTTGAGATGTCGCGCAACGGAGCACGAGGAACCTGCGTCCGCGCATGTCGGTCTCGAGGGCCGCGGCGCGCAGGTCGGTCGCCACGCGGACGACCGGCTGGGTCGGTGGGTGCGGGAGGCGGGCCAGGAGGAGACGCCGCTGTTCCTGGGGGCCGCCGCGGACCGGGAGGATGCGGACGCCCGGTGGCGCGGCGGAGGCGAGGGCGGCGGGCACGGTGGTCAGCCCGCGGCCGACAGCGAGGAGATGGAGCTTGGCGAGCCAGTCGCGGGCGGTGTGCGCGATCTCGGGGCGCTCGTCCAGGCCCGGCCACACGCCCATCAGCCGGTCCTCGCCGGAGGACGAACCCGCGATCCAGCGCTGCCCGCGCAGGTCGGCGACGTCGATGCACTCGCCGCGGGCCGGCGGGTGGGTGGCGGGCGCCGTCCGCGAGGTCGCCTCGTTGCCCGGCACTGCGCCCGCGTCGAGGCCCGGGTCCTGAATGTCACGGACACCGACGCCATCGCCCGCCTCGCCGAGGATCGGCGTGCCCGGTTCGGCGGGGTCGACATCGTCATCTCCAACGCGTCGCGGGTCTCGACGGCTCGACGGCTCGATGCCTCCGCGCCACGGCCCGGGGCCCCGGTCCGGCCGACGGTGTCGATCACCAACTGCCGGGACCAGGCGGCGTCGCCCGGCCAGTCGTTCAGCGGTGTGATGGCGACGGCCCAGGCACCCGCGGTCGCCAACCCGGACGACCGCGCGCACACTCCAGCGGCGCGATGCCGAGACCGTCCCGCTGAGCAGGGCGGCGCGTCGACGGATGAAGATCAGGGCAATCCCACCGCGAGCGCGTTCACGCGACCTGACCGCACGCCGGGCCGCCGGGCGCGGTCCCGTGTGCTCACGGCAATCGGGATCACCTGCCCGGGGGCCTCACACTCGCCACTGGGAGGAGGGCGGTGCGGTCGAACGGGCCGCCGTGGGAGGCGGCGTACGCGACGGCGTCGTTGACCGCATCGAGACCGAAGGTCCGGACGCGTTCGGGGCCGAGGTCCAGCGCGCCCGAGGCGAGGAGCCGGATCATGCCGACGTTCGCTGTGCGCGGGTACATCCACTGACCGCGCACGGTGACCGAGTTGCGCATGATCCACGGGTACGGGAGCGCGAGATCGTCGCCACCGAGCATGCCCACACCGCCCATGAGGACGACACGACCGTACTCGCGCACCGTCATGGCCGCCACACGCACCGCGGAGCTGGGTGCGCTCGGCGGGAGCAGATCGATCACCATGTCGATCGTGCCCTCGCCCGCCGCGGCCATCGCCACCCGGTCCGTGTCCTCGTCCCCGGTCAGCGGCACCGGGCGCACACGCGGACCGAACCGGTCGGCGAGCAGGTCGAGCACTGCCCGGTTTCGGCCCGGCGCGACCACGCGACCCGCCCCCATCGCGAGCGCGACCGCCACCGCACTGCTGCCGAGGTTGCCGGTGGCCCCGCTGACGAGCAGCGTCTCACCAGCCGCGAGTCCGCCTGCCAGCAGCCCGCCGTAAGAGATGGTGTGCACACTGAGCGCGGCCCAGCGGGCCGGGTCCTCCCCAGCGGCGGCCGGCAGCGGGAAGACATTCTCCGTCGGGACCCGCATACGTTCGGCGAACGACCCGTCGTGCAGGTACCGGGCCAGCCGCGCGCCGCCCTCCCCGCGGGAACTCCAGCCCTGAAGCGTGATGTCGGGCGTCAGCACGTCGTCCCGCGAACGCACCGTACAGTCGCACCACACCAGGTCCCCGGCACGCAGCCGGGTGGCGTCCGGACCGACGTGGACGATCCGCCCCACGCCGCCGACCCCGGGCACGACGGGAGGGACCAGAGGGTAGTTCCGTTCGCCGCCGAAAACCTCACCGGCGTACGGGGGGACGCAGGCAGCCAGCACCTCGACCACCACCTCACCGCTCCCGGCCTCGGGGTCGGGCAGCTCCCGCACCGAGAGCGGGGCGCCGAACCGCGTCAATACTGCTGCTCGCACGCGATGACCTCCATGTTCATCCGAATCCGTCGGCATCGACACTAGGAGCCCGGTGGCCATGCGGGAAGCGACGATCCGGCATCTGTGGTATGCGTATGCCGCATGGACATCTCCAGTACGGGTCTGCGGGTCCTGCAGCAGATCGCCGAATCCGGCAGCTTCACCGCGGCAGCCGCCAGGCTCGGCTACACACAGTCCGCGGTCTCACGACAGGCCGTCTCCCTCGAACGGAGCGCGGGCACCACCCTGTTCGACCGCCGCCCCGACGGGGTGCGGCTCACCCCGGCGGGTCTGACCCTGCTGCGCCACGGCCGCACCATCCTGGACTGCCTCGCCGCGGCCGAGTCCGACCTCACCGGCACCGTCCCACGAACCGAACTGGTGCGGCTCGGGGTGTTCCTGAGCGCGGGCGCCGCCCTCCTGCCCGGCACGCTCACCCGCCTCACCGCAACCGACCCGCAGATCACCGTCACGACGACCGAGGGCACCACGCCCACCCTGATCCGGGCGCTGCGGGCGGGCTCGATCGACCTCGCCGTGCTCACGTCCCGCCCGCCCCACCGGCCCTTGGACAGCGAGTCGCCGCCCCTGCACGTCGAGACCGCCGTGGACACCGAACTGGTCCTGGCGACACCTTCGACCGGGAAGTTCGCCGGCCGCACCACGGTGCATGTCGACGAACTGGTCGACGCCGCGTGGATCGCCACCCCGTCGTCGAACTCCGAGCCACTGCTCGGCGTCTGGCCCGGCCTGCCCGGACGACCGCACATCGTCCACCGCGCACGCGACTGGCTGACGAAACTCCAGCTGGTCGCAGGCGGCTTCGGGGTGACGACGGTGCCGTTGCGGCTCTCGCCGGTGCTACCGCCCGGGGTGAGCCTGGTACACGTCGAGGGCGCGCCTCCCGAGATCCGCCGTGTTCTCGTGGCGCGCCTCCCCGGCCACCCCACCCCGGCGATCACAGCCGTCACCCGAGCGATCACCTCGACCGTCTGACACGTGCCGCCGGGGCGGACCGGCCAACCCCGGTCACCGTCCGCGCGATCCCTGCCCACCTCCCCCGGACGCACCCCCGCCTCCCCCGGACTCAGCGCCGGAGAACCCATCTCCGAGGACACGGGACCGCACATGCATCTGCCCCCGCGCATCGGCGAACCCTCAGCCCGCCCGGGACGATTCCGCAACGCCTGGCGGGCCGCTCACGCGCCCGTCGCCGGAGTTTCCCGGCGTCTGCAACTCACCGCCTACGCCATAGTCCATGCGGCCGTCCTGGTGGACCAGCTCGATCTCCTCGACAAGCAGAACGTGCGTCGCAGCCGGTCCGCCGACCATCTGACCGCGCGTCTGAGCGCGTTGGGCCTGTCCCCGCAGGCCACCTCGGCCGAGACGACGGAGCGGTCCTACTACCGCTACGCGGTGCGGCTTCCGGAGGAGGTGCTGGCCGTCGCTCCCGTTGACCGCATCGCCCGGGCACTCACCGCCGAACTGGGCTTCGCGGTCGTGCAGACGCACCGGCCGCTGAACGACAATCCGCTCAACCGCCCCAGTACGCGGCGCGGGTTCGCCCTCGACCGGGAGTACGCGGCGCGGGCGAACGCGGCCCGCTTCGATGTTCCGATCGCCAAGCGCATCCAGGGCAGCGTGGTCAGCTTCGGCCATGAGGTACTCCTGGCCCCGCTCGACGCGATCGGCGAGATAGCGGTGGCGTTCGAGAAGGTCCTCGCCCATGTCGGAGAGCCGGCCGGCTGATGGGCGTCACAGCGCGCCGGTCGGCTCCGCGTGGCCGTGGACGAGCGACCTCAGCCGATCGGCGAGCAAGTCCGGCGTGGAGATGTGCAGGGTGCACAGCCCGAGCGCGGCTCCCGCCCGCAGCACCGGGAGGCGGTCGTCGACGAGCAGTGGCTCCCCGGCCGTCGTCCGGCACCGGCTCATGGCCTCCGCGAAGAACGCCTGGGGCAATGGGCACCGTCGGCCACCTCGACCAGCTCGCCGAGCATCCAGCCGATGTCGACCTCGGCCGGTCCGAAGCAAGGCTCTCTACGATGCGCAGAACGGGCGATGAGGTACCGCGTTCATCCGCTGCACCCGCACCGAACTCGAAGCCGCCGCCTACTGAGCTTGAACTCGTGTTGTCGTGGGTGTGAGGGATGTCCTCCTGGGCCGGCACGACGAACGCGACGAATTCCTCATCGCCGCCGTCGCCCCGCGGGGCCTGCCCGATGCGGACCGCGCCCCAGGGGCGGGCTGCCCTTCGCCTCAGTCCCCCGTGGGCCCCTCGACCAGGGAACGCAGCCGTTTAGTCAAGTCACGGCTGGAAACGTGCTGATACGCCGCTTCGCTGGACGCGATGTCGCTCTGCTCGACCGGGCAGGAATCCCAACCACTCACTGAACCGCTCAGGTTGAACGTATCCACCAACCGCCCTGTCTTGGCTTCGAGCACCCGATAGCTGTATCCCGCCGAGTACACAGGCACGCGGGTGCTGACAGATCCGTCACCACCCAGCTCCTCGTACTCGCATGTGATCAGCTGGGCGCCCACGGATTCCTTCGCCAGAAATTCGCAGACGATCAGCTCCGGATCACTGGAAGAAGCCCATTTGTCAGGCAACTTCGGCTCGTCATCGGCCTCGGCATCCGACTCCGTGCCCGACTCGTCAAAGTCGGGACCGCCCTTGAACAACGTGACGCTGTGCGTTCCGCCACCCGTGTAGGCAGGCGCCTCCGGATCCCAGGGAAGGACATCGTCAGCGTCGAACTGCGTATCACCGCATGCCTGGGCGATCGAGTCGGCGCTCGGCGTCGGGGACGGAGAAGGTGAAGGCGAACGCGAAGCGGTCGCGGGGGATTTCCGAGCCGTGGCGGCCTCCTCAGGAGACTCCTTGTCCGAGTCGTCAGAGGCACCGGAACACCCTGCCAAGGCCACCAGTATCCCGACACTCACCACCACCCGCAGCCGACCACCTCTCGGCCCTCGCGCCATGCCCCACTCCATCGCGCCCCCTCTGGCCATGTCCCACCTCCGTCACAGACGGTACGGCCCTGCCACGGGACCCCTCCCGAATCGCCGAACCTTTCAAGGCAATCCCGGGCTCCGCTCATGCCGTGGAGACGCTGTACGGGCGAGCGAGCTCGCGTCGGGCTGGGCGCGCGGAGCGACGACGGCCCGCCCCTGCGTGGGGACGGGGGAATCCACCGGCTGCCAACAGAAACACCTATGTGCACGACACCTGTCGCGCAGAGCCACCGCCCCCAAGGCAGACTTCTTCCACATCGACACCGCACTCGGCAGGCGGGTGTGCACGCGACGGCGCAGTGGTGCCATCATGACCTGTCGCGCTGCTGCGCCTCGCTTACCTCGCCGTGACCAACGCGTTCTCCATTCTGCGCTTGCTGCCGATGAGCGACCGGGAGAAGGACATCGAGATCCTTGCCCTGCGGCATCAGCTTCTCGTCCCGCAACGGAAGGTCGGTAAGCCCGCGTTCACCGCCACCGATCGCGTTGTGCTTGCTGGCCTGCTCCACCGGTTCCCCCTGGGCAAGCTGCGTCGCTTGCTGCTGATCGTCCAGCCGGACACGATCCTGCGCTGGCACCGCGACCTGCTCAAGCGCCGCCATGCCCCACCTGCGTTCCCAGGCGCCGCGGACGGCCACCCGCCGTCCGCTCGATCCGCGCTGTGATCCTGCGCCTGGCCCGCGAGAACCCGTCCTGGGGGTACCGCAGGATCCACGGCGAACTCGCAGTCCTGGGAATCAAGATCGCCGCGTCTACCGTCTGGGAGATCCTCCGCGAGCACGGCATCCCGCCCTCCCCGGCACGGCACAGCACGACTTGGAGCGACTTCCTGCGAAGCCAGCCCAAAGCACTGCTCGCATGTGACTTTTCGAAGTCCGCACACTGACGGGCGCGCGCCTATATGTCTTCACTGCCATCGAGCACGCCACCCGGCGAGCAACCGATCACCGAACCAGCTCAGATCAGACACCTGGAGATCCACCGACAAGATCGACTGGGTGGCACCCTCCACGCGTACCACCATGCAGCGTGACCTGGGCGGATGATGATTCGGCACCCGCAGCGTCGGATTACCGGTCCTCTTGCAGCTTGAGCATCTCAAAGAAGATCGAGGTCGCCCCCCGACTGACGAGATCATCGAAGGTGCCCGAATCGGCGATGCGCCCTTTCGGGCAGCGCGGCCCGTAGCAGCATGCCAGATGTATCAGGCGGTCAGGCGGGCGCTGACCAGCCAGATGTGTTCGCAGGTCAAGGATGCCTTTTGCAAACTCTCGCGGGACTCCTGCGAGGCGTGGTAGAAGGTGCGCTCGATCATCCAGCACAGAGAGCGTGCCATCGCCGACGCTTGTTCTGGTTCGGTGCCCGCCTGAATGCCGGCTCGTTCCAGGACAGCGGTGATGGCTGTGATGAACAAGTCAGCTGTGCGGCTCCACAGCTCACCGATCTCCGGCACGGTCAGTGACAGGTCGATCGCCGTGCGCATGACCAGGCCGTGCTCGTTCCACAGCTCGACCGTGCGCCGCATGGCAGCTGCGATGGCCTGGCGTGGCTCGTTGGTCTGCGCGGTGGTCCGGGACCGCTCCCACAAGTGCTCCACGGTCCGGGCCACGAGTGCCGTAACCACCTCTTGCTTGGAGCCGAAGTAGAAGTACAGGGCTCCGCGTGTGATGCCGGCGCCCTGGGCGATGTCGCCGACGGTCATGGCGTCGTAGCCTCTGTGCGCCAGCAGAGCTTCGCAGGTGTCCAGAATGGTCCGCTCCCGGACGTCGCCCTTGCGTTCGGTGGCGCGTCGGCTTCTCGCGGGGTTGTGGCCGGGCATCAGAGCTGAGCACCCTCGGTGAAGTCGGTCGTACGGGAGAGCGTCTCCCACGCGCGGATGTCCTCGTCCACGGCCGTGCGCGCGGCGGTGACCAGTCGCAGCGCATCCGAGCCCAGGACGAGATGGGCCGGCGGCTGGTCTACCGACGCGATATGCACGACGGCGTCTCCGGCCTTGGCCGGATTGCCCAGCTGGTTCCCGCTGGCCTTCTGCCGAGCTTCACGGATGGGGGCGAACAACTCGTCGTAGTCGTCGATGGACCGCGCGGCTCGTGTCATGGACCGTCCGGCCCAGTCGGTACGGAAGGACCCGGGCTCGATCGCCGTCACGTGGATCCCGAACTGCGCGACCTCCTTGCCCAGCGCCTCAAGGATGCCTTCGACGGCGAACTTGCTGCCGCAGTAGGCGGACATGCCGGGCACGGCCATCAGCCCGCCCATGGAGGTGACGGCCATCAGGTGTCCGCGGCGGCGCCGACGCATGTGGGGCAGGGCCGCCTGCAGCGTGGCCACTGCCCCGAATACGTTGACCTCGAACTGCCGCCGCACCTCGGCCAGCGGCGTCTCCTCGAAGGTGCCCTCCACGCCGTAACCCGCGTTGGCGACGACGACATCCAGGGGGCCGACGCCCTGCTCCACCTCCGTGATCACACTCGAGACGGCGTCGCCGTCCGTGACATCCAGGATGCGGCCGTGAGCGTACCCGGGTTTGAGCCCTTCGAAGGCCCGCAGGTCCTCCTCGGAGCGGACCGTGCCGACGACGGTATGCCCGGCGGCCAGGGCCGCTCGGGCGAAGGCACGTCCAAGGCCCGTGCTGACGCCGGTGATGAACCACTTCTGCTGCTGCACTGTTCCTCCAGTCAGGACTCGGAAGGCGTCTGGTCGCCTTCTCACCTAAAACTCTACACGATGTCGATTTTTATCATCGCCATGCAGATTCTGGTGGCGCCTCACGGCTCCGTCGACCGCCCCGGGCGACCTTCCCCGGGCCGGAGCAGGGGTCGGAGGCGCACACAGTCACACTCACAAACGGTCCTTTGCGCGAGCAAGATCAATCATGAGCCACTGGCCCCCGTCGATCCCGGATTCGTTCGCTGACCCCGTTCTCACTTAAAAGTGGGGCGTACCTGCTTCTGAGGCTTGCATTGTGCGAGAATCCGGGCCCAGCCCCTCAGCCCCCTTCCCCGACCGACCCGTCGGACGCGGACGACGTCGAGCGGCACGCCTGTCCGAAGTGTGATGCTCAGCCCGGCTCGCCGTGCCGCTCACGCGGCGGCGCGGTCGCCTCCGCCTACCGCATCCGCCGCTTCGCCCAGGTGCCCCGGCTGAAGAAGGCGCTGCGGGTGCCCACCCCCGCCGACCGCGGCCCGGGCCGCCCGTGGCGGCCGGGCACCCGGGTCCGGGTCCGTCCCCGGTTCGAGGAGACGCTGAGGACAGCGCGGGAGGTCAAGGCACACGCCCCGCACCGCCGGGTCATCTTCACCGTGTACGAGATGAAGCGGCTCGGCCGCGACGCCGCCGAACTCACCGCGCTCGCCGACCACCTCACCGCCCACGGCCTGGTCCCGGAGATGCTCGCCGGCCCCCTGTCCGGCATTTACGACCCCACCGGGCCGGGGAAGCCGCTGTTCGCGTTCTTCGCCGCGATGTCGGAGACCGAGCGGGAGAACATCCGCGAGTCGACGCTCGAAGGGCTGGACACCGCGGCACGAAAAGGCGAGCACGGCGGCCGGCCGCCCGTCATCACCGACGACATGCTGCACACCGTGCTCCGGCGCCGCGCGGGCGGCGAGTCCGTCGAGCAGGTTCAGCCCGACCTGATCATCCCAACCGGCAAGCGCAAGGGACGGAATCCCTCCGTCGCGAGCATCTACCGGGCACTCGCCGAGCATGCCAAGCGCGAGGCATACCCCGAAGCCGTCGAGCAGACCCACGCCGACTTCGCCGCCCTCCAGATCGGCGAAGTCCCCGGACCCCGCCTCGCTCTCCCAGACCGAGCGTCACTCTGATCACAGAGAGCTACTCGTCGCTTCGTCGTAGCTTCGGGAGAACAGGGCCGACGCGAGGGCAGCGGGCGAGTGCCCGTGAGCCGACGTGTCAGCTCGTTCTTTATGGTCCGACTTGGTCACCCTCGGCGAGGGTACCGGGCCGCCTGACCGTTTTGCCCACGTCGTAGCGGGTGGCGGGATGCCGGTTCTTCGAGCCGGGCGGTCGGCCGGGCTTCGGCGCACGGCCCGGGCGAGGCAGGTTCGGACGGAGGTTTCTGAACCGCCGATGGACCCGGGCGGGGGTGAGCCGGCCGGGCTTTCACGCCCGGGCGCTGTGGGCCCGGCCGGCGCCGGGCCCACAGTGGGGTTTCTCAGGTGCCGGGGATGAGGAGGGAGTCGTCTTCGGTCCGGGCGCCGGGGAGCCGGTGGCGGGCGGCGATCAGGGCGGTGTCGACATCGCGGGTGCCGGTGGCGATGCATAGCGTGTAGGAGACATCATCCAGCCGCTGTTGTGCCTCCGGGCCGCCGTTTTCGGCTTGCAGGCCATGGAGGGTCTCGTACTGCCGGACGAGGTCGGTGAGAACTGCGGGGTGGGCCATGAGCATGGCAAGCTCCTCTTCGTGGCGCGGCGGCGGTAAGGGCTGTGCTGGCAGAGGCCCGGTGTGAGCACGAGGCGTCAGGCGGCAGCCGGGATCGACTGGGGCCGCGGCTCGGTCTCGACCTGTTCGCGGATGTCGTGGCAGCTGCGGGAGATGAGGCGGGAGACGTGCATCTGGGAGATGCCCAGCTCATCAGCGATGCGGGCTTGGGTCATTTCGCGGAAGAAGCGCAGGTACAGGATGTGCTGTTCCCGTTCCGGAAGCCGGTGCAGGCAGGGCTTGACCGCTTCGCGGTCGAGGACCGTCTCGTAGCGGGCCTCGGGCCGGCCGAGCGTGTCGGCCAGGGAGTAGCCGTCATCCGCACCCGTCAGCTCGGCGTCCAGGGACAGGGAGCGGTAACTGCCGAGGGCTTCCATGCCGATGAGCACGTCCTCTTCGTTCATGCCGGCCGCTTGGGCGACCTGCGCCACGGCCGGGGATCGATCGGCGCCTTCGGTAGTGGCCATCTCCTGCACGGTGGCGCGGACCTTGTTGCGCAACTCCTGCACCCGCCGGGGGACGTGCAGGTCCCAACTGCAGTCGCGGAAGTACCGCTTGAGCTCCCCGACGATCGTGGGGATCGCATACGGCTCGAACGCGCCGCCACGCTGCGCGTCGTAGCGGTCGACGGCCTTGACCAGGCCCATCGCCGCGACCTGCTCCAAGTCCTCGAGGTTCTCTCCGCGGTTGCGGTAGCGGAAGGCGAGGCGGTGGGCCATCGGCAGCCAAGCCGCCACCAACTCCTCCACCAGCACTTCCCGCTCGGGCCCATCGGAGGCCGCAGCCAGCCGCTCGAAGTCGGCCGCGGTGTCAGGGGCGTCGTCGTGAGAGTGGCGGGCACGTGCGGGTGCGGTACTCATCGGTGTCATCTCTGCTCCCTGCTCGTTGCTGTCCAGCAGCGCGGAAGCCCAGCACGGCACAGCTGGGGCCCACAGCGCGCTACGCGCGGCTCCCGCGGGTGTGCCTGCTGTCCGAAGCACCTCGGTCACTGACTCTTCTAGCCCCGCATACTGATGTCAAACCGTTGCGTTCCAGTGCTTGGCAACTTCTCTCGCATCCTCCAACGCGTCGGGACGAGCTGGGAGGCGAGCTGAATGAGTGGCCGTGTGGCCAAGGTTCCCTGCTGTCCGGGTCCGTTCGCCGTCCCCACCTGCTGAAGTCCCTCCACCGACCGTTTCGTACTCACCTGCCCCGGGCACCCGCCTGCCCAGCCTCGGCAGCACAACGTGGCCGCGCGGCAGCCCGGCTGCCACGGCCACCGAAACGAAACCGCACCGTCAGAAAGAGGATGGCCATGCCAGAGCGAGACGCAACGAAGACCGCCGCCCACGAGACCGCGCCTCAGGTCGTGTCGGAGCCGGCACCCCGATTCCGTGCGCTGAAACAGGACCCTCCCGGCCTCGAACGGGATATGGATCCCCGCCCTCGCTACCATGCCGAGAACTACAAAGCCGCGGGCAAGCTGACCGGCAAGGTGGCCCTGATCACCGGTGGTGACTCGGGCATCGGCCGGGCCGTCGCCCTGCTGTACGCGCGCGAAGGCGCCGACGTCGCCATCGTTTACCTTCCCTATGAACAGCCGGACGCCGAGGAAACGCAACGCGTCGTAGAGGAACAGGGCCGTACGTGCCTGCTCCTCCCCGGCGACCTGCGCGACCCCGACTTCTGCCGCGAGGTCGTCGAACAGACAGTGCGGCGATTCGGCGACCTGAACATTCTGGTCAACAACGCGGCGTACCTGAACAGCAAGCTGGAGCTGGAACAGCTGACCGCGGAGGACTGGGACCGCACCTTCAAGACCAACGTGTATCCCTATTTCCACCTGGTCATGGCGTCGCTCCCGCACCTCGGCCAAGGCGATGCCATCATCGCCACCGCCACCGAGGAAGCGCTCAAGGGAAGCACCACGATGATCGACTACGCGGCTTCCAAAGCGGCGCTGGTCATCTTCACGAAGTCCATCGCCCCGCACCTGGCGGAGCGAGGTGTCCGCGCCAACGTCGTCGCACCGGGCCCCACTTGGACCGTCCTCAACATCGCAGACGACCACATGCCGCGCGAAGGGCTCGCTGATCTGGGCAGTGAAGCACCCCTGGGCCGCCCGGCCCAGCCGGAGGAAATCGCACCGGCGTATGTGTACCTGGCCTCGGATGCGGATTCGAGCTACACGGTGGGCGAAGTGATCGCCGTGACGGGCGGAATCGTGGACACCCGCTGAGACGTCGGCCCCCTGAACACATGCGCACTGACGTGCTCGCCCCCGGCTTTCGGGTGCTGGGGCGAACCGGCCGGGGAAGGAAACATCCCACGTGAGTGATCCACTGCGGCTCCTGTCCGCCTCGGAACGCGACCGGCTCCGCCCGCCGCCAACGGGTGGAGTCGAGGCGTTTCCGTCGCCGGAGTCGGTCGGCGCCCACGGGATCGCTGTGCAGGCGCGCGAGTAGGCCCGGACGGTGCAGTTCCGTAACCGGCGCCACTAGGTCCGGGTGTCGCAGTAGCGGCCGCCTTCCAGCCGCTCCTCACAAGCCGGTGACATACGAAGCGCTGGTCCAGCGTATCCCGACCACGGACGCCTTAAAATGGCGAACAGGCCCGGTTCGCCCGGAAGGGACCAGTGGTCGGGGAACGCCTTGCGCAGTCCTCCCTTGCCGCGTTCCATCAGGGGCATCCGGCGGCCGAGCACTTCCGCGACCCGCTCGCCGCGCGCCACCGTGTCCTTCACCTCCACCTCCTGGGCGCCGGCCGCCGGGCCGGGCGCCACACAGAGGTCCCCGAGGACCGCCGACCGCGAAACACTTGTTCCACCAATCGGGGATCTTCAGCTCTCCGGGTCGCCGCTGAGGCGTACCGCCGCCTCGAGGCTCGCCCAGGGGCCGGTCGTCATGGTCAAAGCGGTAGAGGTAACCGTCTCCGGACAGCCGTTTCCTCGATGAACCGGCGGGTGAGCGGCCCGCTAGGGGTCGCCCGGAGGAAGGCAGCCGCGGGCCGGCGGCAGCAGCAGGGCGGCTTCCGGCCCTTCGTCGTCCTCGGCGCGAGCCCAGTGGCCCGCAGGGCTCAGGCAGCTACAGCGGGTCTCGCGCAGGATCGTGTCGGCCAGGTCGTCGCAGTCCCGCGCGGCCCGGCCCCGCACCTCGCGCGCCACGGCGCGCAGACCGGCTACCGCACAGAGCCCTGAATGAGTCCACCAGCGGTTTTCCCACTCCCGGGGCGGACGCCGAGCCTCAGCCGTACGGGCATCGCCGCGCACCGCCCGGATCCGGCGCAGCAGGACCAGCCGGCCGGGGTCGGCGGGCGCGGCCAGCGCCTCCCGGCATTCGATCTCGCTGTCACCGGTGACCCAGCGGCCGACGTGGACGAGGGTGCGCCTTCCTCGTAGTAGCCGCCCCATACGTTCCACTGGTCCTCCGGGCCGAGGAGGTGCTCCTCCGGCCCACCGATCAGGGTGGAAAACACCGCGTCACTGTCCCAGCGGGAGGCGCACAGCCACCCATCTCACCGCGCGGCCCCACGAGGGCGCCCCGTTCGCCGTCGCCGAGGAAGGCGTACGCCCGGAGGGCCCACGGCGACGACGTGTACTGGCTCGCGGGGGGCGTGTCATTCATCCTTTGCCTTCCTCTCCCTCTTCCTCTTCCCGTGTGGTGCCCGTGCCCGTCCGCCGGGTGATCCACGCGATCAGTGCCGCGCCCGCGATCAGCAGGAGGAGCCCGACGAGCATGCCGTACAGGGGCGGTCCCGGCCGGGCGATAAGGTACGGCGCCTGCCCGGCGAATCCGGCACAGGTGCTGTGATTGGGCCCGCGTCTGGCGGCTACCCGGCGCTGAACGCCATCGGAAGGAAGTGCATCATCATGACCACGCACGGCTCCCGCATCGAAGAGCATCCGGACCTGATGGAGCTCAGAGCCCGCTATGAGCGGGCGGCCACGACTCCGCAGGCACGAGCCGTGGAGGGTCTGACCCTGCTGGCCGGCCTGTACCTGGCCATTTCTCCGTGGGTGGTGGGCTTCTCCGCCACCACGGCGGGGCTGACCGTCAACAACCTGATCACCGGACTGGCAGTAGCGATCCTGGCGCTCGGCTTCGGCTCGGCCTACGAACGCACCCACGGCCTGGGCTGGGTCGTGGCCGCGATCGGCGTCTGGACGATCATCACGCCATGGGTCGTCTACGGCCCCTCGGCCACCGCAGGCACCATCACGAGCAACGTGATCACCGGTGCGGTGATTTTCCTCCTGGGGCTCGCCACCTCGGCCTTCGGGATGAAGGGCAAAACCCGAACGCAGCAGCGGTGAAGGGTTCCGGCGAACGGCCACGACCACGGAACGCGCGGGGCCTTCGACGACCGGGCGACGAACCACAGCACCCAGCTGTGGGCCTCCCAGCACCACGGGCTGCTGGCCGCCGTCGACACAGCCACCGCGGCCATCGCGGGCGCACTGACCGTCCGGCGCGCACGGAACTGAACCACGGACCGAAGTGACGAAGCGACGGAGTGGGCGATGCCGCCAGGATTCCGCTGGTGGAGACCACTCATGCCCGGCAGGAGCTGGGATGGGAGCCCCGGCACACAGCCGCCGAGGGCCATCGAGGAGTTCCTGCCGCGGACTGCGTCAGGGAGCGGGTGGCCGCACAGCGTCGCTGGCCGAGGACTCGCCCGCAGGCCCTACCCATGAGGCGGCGACCGGGGTGGGCAAGCGGCCCTGACCAGGCCGGACGGGCTCGTTTTCCCGGTCATCGCCTGGGAACACGGGGAGGTCAGGCCGTGGGACGGCGGTGTCCAAGTAGCGCGTGTTCCACAGCACCACGGCTCCCCGGGCCCAGGTCAGCCTGGCCAACTGATCTTCATGGCCCTCGGGGTACGCCTGCGGATCTGGCCACCAGCCGTGCGCACCTGGGACGTGCTTCACAGCATGTTGAAGGCGTCGTCATCGCTGATCTTGAGGCGCTCCATGAGGATGCCCATGGCCTGGCCGATGGTGTGCCGGGTGCCGAGCGCCTGGTGGAGCTGGTCGGCGGTGCGGGCGCTGCAGAAGGCGACCACGGCGTGTGAGGCCAGCAGCCAGCCGACCGTCTCATTGCGCTGGGTGAACGTAGTCAGCCGCCGCGACGGCTGGCTCAGGAGAGCGGCATCGAAGCCCGGGCCCTCAACGAGTCGCTCCTGCAACTGGTCGGAGCGAACCACCAGCCCGTCGGTGGGAGCCAGGGTTTCCACCCTCTTGCCGTGGATGACCAGGATCCCGGCCGCGTCACACCCCCCGATGATCTCCACAGCACACGCGGTGACCCGCTCGAGGGTCGCCCCCACCGAGTCCTGCGCCAACAGGTCCCGCGCCATCGTCGCCATCTGCTCGGCGAGCTTTTGCCAGTCCACGACCGCAGTGCCTCTGGCCATCACCGCGGCTGCCGCACACCCGATGGACCCGGGGCGTCGCTCGTCGTCAGGATAACCGGGGATATCGGGAGGCCGTGCAAGAGTAACGACGGTGCTTCAGCGAAGGGATGCCCCCACCGCGCCTGGGGGCGCCCTTACCCCTCCTCGGGCCTGATGGGGACACGTTGGGTGTCTTGATGCACATGAAGGCGCTGGGCACGGGCCACGTCCGGGGATTCACTGAACTAAAGTCGGCGGGTCGTGCCAGGGGCGGCGACGCACGGTGTGAGAGACCGACGTGCGGCTTCGAGCCGCAGCCGAGCCCTCGCCATCTCGACAGGAATCCTATGTGGCCGTATAAAGCACGAGGTCGGCCAGTTCGGCGTCGGTCAGCTCAGTCAGCGCTGCCTAAGAGGGTGCCTCACGTGGCAAGTTGCGCGAGCTTCTTACAGCAGGTCAGGGCAGCGGCCAGACCGAGGAAGGCGAGGAAGTGCGAGCCCTTTCGTTCGTATCGGACGGTGAGGCGGCGGCAGCCTAAGAGCGAAGCGATCGACCGTTCGACAGCACGCTAGTGATCTTTTACTGGACAGCGCTTACTCGCCGACGGCTCCGTCGATCGCCTCGCGCAGTAGGTCGGCGTGGCCGTTGTGCCGCGCGTACTCCTCGATCATGTGGGTGAGGACGTAGCGGAGCGAGATGGTCACGCCGCCGCAGTTGACGGTGTCGTCGAGGGAAGCGAAGGAAGAAGCGACTGCGCGGGCACGGACGCATTCTTCGCGCCAGACTCCGAACGCCTCATCCACGTCGGCGTCCTCGACGTGGAACTCGGCGGACGTGCCGTCGACCTCGCCAGGCCAAAGCGACCTGACGTCCTCGGCGCCCAGGGCGAAGCGGAACCAGCTTCGCTCGATGGAGGCCGCGTGGCGTATCAGGCCCAAAAGTGTGAGCCCTGAGGTCGGGATCGCCTTCTGTTTCAGCTGCTCGCCGGTCAGCCCCTGGCACTTCATGGCCAGGGTGGCCCGCTGGTAGTCGAGGAACGAGGTGAGCGACGCACGGTCGTCGGCCACCTTCGAGGGGTGTATGCGCTGGTCATCGTTCACCAAACGATGATGGCAAGGACCGCCCCCGCGAGCCACCCCTCGTGCCAAGAGCCGTATCCCAACGCTCAGCCTTCCCTTTGCCACCCGGTGACCTTGGTTGCTGCGGAGCGGGCGGCACGACTGAGGTTTGCGAGGCTGATGCGACTGCTGGCACCGCTGACCACGGCGATCGCGCTGCGCAGGACAGTGGTCACGAGAGGACTTCCCCCCAGCAGGGGTAGTCGGTGTAGCCGCGGTGGTCGCCGCGGTAGAACGTGGTCTCGTCGGCCTCGGCGAGCGGCGCGCCGAGGCGGAGGCGGTGCACGAGGTCGGGGTTGGAGATGAACAGCGTCCCGAACGAGAGGATGTCCGCCAGCCCGTCGTCGACCAGGCGCAGTTGCCGGGAGTCGGCGGGCCAGTCGTGGTGGGTCTCGTGCGGATTGAGCATGAACACTCCTGCCCAGTGCTCCCGCAGTTTCACCGTGAGGTCGCGGTGGCCCGGAAACTCGAATACGTGCAGGTAGGCCAGGTCGCGTGGCAGACCGTCGACCAGGGTCAGGTAGAGCTCGTGCAGGTCCGGCTCGTCGAGGCCGAACGCGGTGCAGCCAGGGGAGATCCGCAGTGCGAGCCGCCCGGATCCGATGCGCGCGGCTACGGCATCGACGAGGTCGAGCGGGAACCGGACGCGCCCGGCGACGCTGCCGCCGTAGCGGCCGGTGCGGCGGTTGGCGTTGCCGGAGAGGAACTGCTGAATGAGGTAACCGTAGGCTCCATGCAGTTCGACACCGTCGAACCCGGCGTCGATCGCGTTCGCGGCCGCATCGGCGAAGTCGGCGATGGTATCCGCGATGCCCCGCATGGTCAGGACTTGCGGTATCGGGTACGGCTTGCGCACGGCCGGTTCGCCGCCGTGGACGCGCACGACGCCTTCGGCGGCACACGCGGACGGCGCGAGCGGGTGCAGCCCGCCGCCGAGGAGTTCGGGGTGGCTGTTACGGCCGGCGTGCATGAGCTGTGTGTAGATCCGGCCGCCCGCCTCGTGCACGGCGTCGGTGACCGGGCGCCAGGACTCGACCTGCGCGGTGTCGTGCAGGCCAGGGGTGTCGGTGTAGCCCTGGCCGACACGACTGGGTTGGGCGGCTTCGGCGACGATCAGTCCGGCGGTCGCGCGCTGTCGGTAGTACTCGGCCATGAGCGGGGTCGCTGACAGGCCGTCGCCGTAGGCGCGGCGGCGGGTCAGCGGGGCCATGGCGACGCGGTTGGGCAGGGTAAGCGGTCCGATGGTGATCGGGTCGAATGCGTTGGGCATCGGGAGTTCTTTCTCGGGAGCAATGTATCTTCGTGCCCCGCCACGATCCCCTCGCGCTGAGCCCCGCGGCAGGAACACCGTCCCAGTGGGCGCTATCCGACGCGAAGGGCCTCGTACGCGGCGCTATCCGACGACCGGAGACGCCCCCTTGACCACCCGCATACTCGGCGCGGTCTCCACCGACAGCAGCCCGGGCAATGCCGCCACCGGGCCCGTCAGGTACTCGTACAGCGCCGTGCCAGTGGGGCACTGCACGCTCGCGTACAGGTTGGACACACCGGTGGTGGCAGCCGCGAAGCTCACCTGCGGATGCTCCGCCAGCGCCTCACCCGCAGCCGCCAGCTCACCCGGCGCGACCGTCAGCCACAACCCCGCCGAGGTCCACGACCCCAGCAACGCCGGGTCGACATCGACGTCGAAGTACACCACCCCGCCCGAGCGCAGCTCCGCCAGCCGCCGCCGCGCAGTCGTCTGCGACCAGCCCGTCGCCGTGGCCAGCGACCGGAACCCCGCCCGCCCGTCCAGCGCAAGCGCCTCCAGCAACGCGTTGTCCTCCGTCGACAGTTCCACCGGCCCGGTCACGCGTTTCGCCGCCGGCGGCGACAGCTGCGCGCACTGCTCCGCCGTGAGCGGCCCGTTCTTCGTCAGCGGACTCTCACTTCCACCGAAGAACGGGTCCAGCACGCGGTGCGCACTCACCCCGGTGACCCGGGGCGTGCGGGGCAGGCGAGACAGCACGGTCGACTCCGCGGCCGGCGTGTCCGTTACCGCCTGAACCATGCACAGGACCTCCGCGCCACCCGAGGCGATCTGCACCCACGTCGTTTCCGCCTGCTTCGCCAGCGCTCGCGCGAGCCCCGCCACCGCCTCCGGTACGCACCGCACCCGCACCAGCCACAACTGCCGCCCCACCGCCTCCGGCCACACCGCACCGATCACCCGAACGCCCGCCTCGTTCCGCAGCCGCGCGTACCGGCGCGCCACTGTCTGGTCCGAAACCCCCAGCACCGCACCGACCAGCGAGAACGCGACCCGCCCATCGATCTGGAGCGCCTGCAGCAGCCCGCGTTCGACCGCGTCCAACATGTGTCCCGTCCTACCGATCCGACTCATCCGGCGCGCCCCGTGGGCTCCCCGTACCGGCCACGCCCGATGGGCTCCGCTAACTACGTATCAGGGTTGATGCTCCAATCTCGACGCCGTTGAGACTGGCCTGGCGTTATACGACAGACCGCTGACCGACGGGGGTGCTATGGGTCGATGAGTTCGGCCCGCTGAACCTGATGCCGCGCAAGGCCAAGGCTTGGCGCCTGGCGGCCAAGCCTTGGCGCCTGCGGGCGCACGTACAACCGCTAGCGGCGGGGTGATTCACGCGCTCGCAGCCCTCGACCTGGCCACCGGCCAGATCTGCTACCGGATCCTCAAACGCTGACGCGAGTTCCTCGGCCTGGTCAAGACACTGCGGGAACGCTGGCCCGGGGAGAAGCTGTGTACGTCGTGCTGGACAACTTCTCCCCGCAACAAGCACGCCGATGTCCGCCCCCTTGGCCGCACGTCGAGCCGGTCTTCCTTCCTACCTACCCACGGCTCCTGGCTGAGCTGGATCGGATCCGAGTTCGCCGCGCTGCGCTGCTTCGCTCTCAAGGGCACAGGCCACCAGACGCACGACGAGCAGAACGCCGCCATCGCCGCCCACATCCGCTGCTACAACGCCCGCGCCGAGCCGAAGAACCGCCCCGCACCCAAGTCACCCACCGGCAGTGGACCGAGTACTCGGCCAAGGCTGCGTGACAACGGCCAGCGGCAGCGATCTTCGCGGGGTGCACGTGGGTCCGACGCGCGGTTACGGCCTGATCGAGGGGGAACGCATCCGAGGGTCAGGTCACCAGGGGAGGACCCCGTTGTCGTCGAAGAGCTGGCCGGTCGGGCCGTCGTCCGGCAGGGTCGCCAGTCGGATGGCGATCGCCGCGCCCTGCTCGGGGGTCTGGGTCCCGCTGAATCCGTTGAGGTCGGTGGCCACGTAACCGGGGCAGGCGTTGTTGACCAGGATGTTGGTGCCGTTCAGCTCCTTGGCGTACTGGATGGTGACGGCGTTGAGGTAGGTCTTCGTCGGCGCGTAGGCCCCGCTGATCCCCCCGAGGTCGACGCCGGGCGTGGTCTGCAGGGTCAGGGAGCCGACGTGGCTGGACTGGTTGACGATCCGCGGGTGCGCCGAACGGCGCAGCAGCGGCAGCATCGCGTTGGTGACCCTGATGACGCCGATGACGTTGGTCTCCACCAGCCGCCGCACGGTCTCCAGGTCGAGGGTCGTGGGTTCCTCCGGCCAGCCGCCGGCCACGCCGGCGTTGTTGACCAGTACGTCGAGCCGTCCTGCCCGCTCCTCGATCAGTTGGACCGCGGCGGTCACACTCTCGTCGTCGGTCACGTCCAGGGGTACGCCGAAGGCGTCGGCACCGGCCGCGCGCAACTTCGCCACGGCGTCCTCCCGGCGCTGCTCGTCCCGGGCGCCGACACCGACACTCCAGCCCCGCGCACCGAGCCCGGCCGCGATCTCGTACCCGATTCCCTTGTTCGCGCCAGTGACCAGCGCGATCGTTTTCTCGTTCACGACAGCAAGCATGCCCGTGCTGCGGCCGGGCACCAACACCCGCTCGGTCGTGCAGCAATACCCGAGCGGTATCGATCAGCCGTGAGCCGTCATTAGCCTGGGCGCATGGACATACGCGAGCTGCGGTACTTCGTCGCCGTCGCCGAGGAGCTGCACTTCGGCAAGGCCGCCCAGCGCCTTGGGATAGCCCAGCCGCCCTTGTCCCGCACGATCACCCAGCTCGAACGGCGGCTCGGAGTCGCCCTGCTGGAACGCACCAGCCGCAAGGTCACGCTCACCGAGGCCGGAGGCGTGCTGCTGGCCGAAGCACGCGCGATCCTCAGCGCGGTGACCGCGGCTGAGCGGCGTACCCAACGGGCCGCGACAGCACATCCCAGCCTCGTCCTCGCCGTCAAAACCGGCACCGTCGGCGAGCTGCTGACAAAGTTGCTCGACGCCTACGCCGCGGAACCCGGCGCAGCCACCGTCGATCTGCTGCTCTGCGAGGCACACCAGCACCAGCAACTGTTGCAGGACGGGCAAGCGGACGTGGCTCTGCTCCACCTGCCCTTCGACTCAGCAGTCGGGCTCGACACCGAAACCCTGTACACCGAGGGGCAGGTCGCGATCCTGCCGGCCGCACACCCGCTCGCCGGCCGCTCCCAGGTCCGGATGGCCGACATCACCACCCTGCCGACCCTCCCGATGGCCCGCTGGCCCGGTCCGGGCGGCAGCTACCCAGAAGGACCTGGCCCAGAGGTACGGAACCTGACACAGCTCTTCCAGCTGATCGCGCTCGGCCGTACCACCGTGGTCATTCCCGAGTCCGCCGCCGCCGACCTGCGCCGAGACCTCGCCGCCGTGCCGGTCCTGGATGCCCCGCCCGTGACAACGGTGATCGCCTGGCCGCCGCACAGCCGCCTTCGTACAGTTGCCGACCTGATCCGCGTGGCAACACGTCTTTGAACCCGGACGAGGAGGGCGGGAGCCGGGTTGCCCAGGATGTCCCGGGCCTGGAGGTGCGTGCGGATGGACCCGGCGAAGGTGAGGGCCTGGGCCGCGGCGTGGATCGCTCCCGGCCGGGCCTGAGATTCCGGTTCCGGCGGCGAGTTCGTCGTGCAGGGTGGTGAGGGTGCCGGCGGTAGCCCGGGCGGTTTCGATGTCGAGTAGCTCGCGGATGCCGCCGCGGCCGCGGGCTAATGGTGGAGTCGGCTATTGCAACTGTCCGAATGCCTGCTGCATCAAGGCTCCCGGGGACGGCCGGTCCACGGCATAGGCGGCCCAGTCGTTGGCTGATGCTTTGTGAGCGACCGGGAAACCCATGCGACCGCTGTCGGCGGGCGGTGCGAGACTCAGCCCCATGAAGCCCAATGACCCTAAAGATGACCTGCACCGCTACCTCAAGGCAGCCCGCGAAGCCGTCGTCTGGAAGCAGGACGGACTGTCCGAGTACGACGTCCGCCGCCCCCTGACACCGACTGGCACCAACCTTCTCGGCCTCGTCAAGCACCTCGCCAGCGTCGAACTCGGGTACTTCGGCCCAACCTTCGGCCGCCCGCACAATGAATCCCTCCCCTGGCACGAGGAGAACGCCGAGCCCAACTCGGACATGTGGGCATCCGCCGACGAGTCGCGCGAGGATATCCTCAGCCTCTACCAGCGCGCCTGGGCGCACGCGGACGCGACGATCGAGGCGCTGCCACTCGATGCGATGGGCCACGTCGCCTGGTGGGGCGACAACGACGGCGTGACGCTTCAGCGGATCATGCTGCATATGACGGCCGAGACGAACCGTCATGCCGGCCACGCCGACATCGTCCGCGAACTGATCGACGGCAAGGTCGGCATGCGGGAAACCAACAGCAACATGGATGGTGGCGACGAGGCCTGGTACGAGGAGTACTGGAGCAGGCTGGAGGCGTCTGCCAAGGAGGCCCAGGCCAAGTCGAGCTGAACGGAGTTCGTTCGGGGAGGTGGGGACTTGCTCTGGTTAGCTCGCGTTGTTGCTACCTCCCCACCCCCATCTCATGAGGGCGTCGTGCGTTCTGCACGTTGATGACGCGAGGAGCTGTGTCATGACGGCGTCGTAGGTGCCAGAAACCTCATCGGTGCTGGTCATGATGGGCGAGCGCTGCGGTGGGCCCGCCAGCCTCGTTGCCGCCCCAGCCTCTCCCCCACCGGCATGGTGGAGTGCTGCTGCGACTGCTCCACCTGACCTTGACGAGCATGTTCACCCTGATACGGCTCCTACCGAGGAGTGACCACGACGAGGACGCCGAGATACTGGCCCTACGCCATCAACTCACCGTGCTGCAGCGACAGACCCACAAACCGAAGCTCACCTGGCCAGACCGTGCGCTGCTGACCGCATCGCACAGTCCCACCGCGGGCACGAGGCACATCCGAAGTCCGGTAGCGAACGTCTCCCGCCCGCAAAACGACGCGTCAACGCCCTGCGAACACCATCCCGGCCGGATGCCCACCGAGCACCCCTATGGGACCTGATGAGGTAAGGCGCCTGCTCGGCCAGGGTGCAGATCAACCACGGCCGCAGCCTGCCCGCGCGGACACCGTCGCGGACCGGAGAACATGGCCACCTTGCGCAATCTCACCGTCAGCACCCTCCGACGGGCCGGGCACCAGAACATCGCCGCCGTCCTCCGGCACATGCGCCCGACTTCGTCGACCTCGAGAACGACGCCCTGGAGGACGTCGGCGAAGTCGACCTGGCGTTCGGCACCATCGGCGGAGACATCGGGAAGCGGTCCGCAGGCCTGATCCGGGCCGGAGGAACGCTGGTGACCATCGCAGGACCCCAAGAGGTCCGGCCCGCCTAGTGACCGCGCCGTTTCTCAAATCTCCCAGCGGCGTACGGACGAACAGCGGGGCCGGACGGGTGACCCTGTCCGGCCCCGCTGTCGTCTATTCGCGGTGGCCACTCACCTCAGCAGCCGGGATGGTCATCCGCAGCCGGGATAACCATCCGCAGCCATCCGTTTGAACGCCGCCTGCGACCCCGATCCGAAGATCCCGTCGATCGCGCCGGTGTAGCCCCAGGCGTCCTTGAGAAGGCGCTGCAGGGCCTTCTTCGTGCCGGTGCCGACGATGCCGTCGATCGCGCCGGTGTAGCCGTAGTTGCCTTGGAGATTGCGCTGGAAGGCCTTCCAGCTGTTGGTCCCGAGTTGCCCGTCGATCGCGCCGGTGTAGCCATAGCCGCGCAGCCAGCACTGGATGTTCTTGGCCTCGGTCGTGTTCAGGCCCAAGTTGTTCACCGCCAGCGGAGTAACTGCCTCAGCACGCACCGCCGGCTTCGAGACCGACGCGGACGCCGCGAAGCTTGCGCCCGCCCCCGCCAGGCTTCCGGCGGCGATACCAACGACGGCAATGGTACTGACGAGCCCCCTCGTCAAAACTCGCATTCTTTTCCCCTTTTGGCTTGAAGTGGAAATGCGGCACCTGACGAGCCTGGTGTACCAATCATGAGTCGCACGGCGAACCAGCGTTCGAAAGCAGGACTCGGGAGCTGAAACCCCGGGCGCCCATCAATGACAAGTGCAGCGCCCCAGGACTTGTTCAGCACCCGACTCCGCTACGGTGAACAACTCATCCACGCCTGCGGCATTGGGTGTCCGGATCGGCCACCGGCCCTGTCCCTCATGATGGCGAGGCCGGCCCGGGACCCGTCCCGGTGGCCTGTATGGCCACTGGGCCTGGCCCTCATGAGGGACAGGGCCGGCCCGGGGCCGAGAAGGGCCTGGGCGGCGCTTTCTGGCTTGCAAGCGGCTTCCGCACACAGGTACGCCGCTGGAGTGCAAGCCGTCGACGCCGCTCTTCCTCCACGCACTCCCGGCACATCCGATGCACGACGTAGTCCCGGACGTCCTCACAAGCCGGGCGCGTGCGCCGAGCCGTCATCGCCGCCTGCGGCTCAGCCGACAACGGCCGCATGGCCGCCGCATCGGCCGGGTCACACAGCGGAAACTCGCCCCACCCGTGACCACGCCGGTACTTCCGCGGCAGCGCAACCAGACCTTTGTCCCTCCCCCGACGCTGACGGTCCTGAGTGACCTCGTCGCCGTCCCGCGCGAGGACGACCTCGCGGGTCGAGAGGCGGTCTCTGGGGCGCATGATCAGCCCGGTGATCGTGCGGGGGCTGGGGATGTGAGCGGGGCGGGGACGGCGACGTTCTTGCGCAGTGAGAGCACGTAGCGGGTGAGGGTCGAGTAGCCTCCGCGGAATCAGCGGTTCACGATCTGCTGGTAGAGCTCGGCTGTGTTGGTGTTGCCCGCCGCGTACGGGGCTTTGAGGAATGGCTTGTAGCGGTCGAGCGGGGAACTGCGCCGGTCACGGGCTGAGGCGATCAGGGTGTCGAGGTCGGTGTCGCGGTAGCGGCGAGCGGTCTTGCGGTCTTGCGGGCCAGATTGAGGCGCCGGGCAATCTCGCTCAGCGGGTAGCCGGTGTCGACCAGGCGGTTGACCTCCTCGTGTCGCTGCCGAACCCGGTCGAGGATCAGCGTGGGCGGCAGCGCGTCAAGCAGTGGCATCCTGGGCGGGTCCTCGGCGACCTGTGGCCACCGTCGACCGGCCGGCCTTCAACGGCGCCCCATCATCCAGACCGGCAGCCAGTCCTGCCGCTTCGCCCACACCAAGTCCCAAGCCGAAGAACCCCAGGCCCGCTGACCGGGCGCCACACGGGACCGGAGCCGAGCCGCCTGATGACCAGCCGCACCAGCGGGCCGTCCAGAAGACGCCATGACGCTGAACCTGCGACGCGGGTCAGGCTATGAGCAGGCGGAGGCCGAGATCTGCCGCGTCCAGGTCGGCGAGGTCCCCGCTATCGGGTCCCCCCAGTGGTGAACGGTGGAGACGGCCATCGCCACGTCGAAGGACCGGTCCTCGAACGGCAGACTCTCCGCGGCGGCGGCCACACACGGCGCCGAGCCGGCAGGCCGCTGCCCCCGCATGACCGCCGATGGCTCCACCGCGGTCACCTCGCGATCAGCAGGCTCGTAGGAGCCGGTGCCCGCCCCGACATTCAGCACCGTCTGCGCGTCGCCGAGCGCGTTCCAGATCTGCGCGGCGATCCGCGCCTCGGTACACCGCGTCGCGGTGTAAGCGCCGCCGATCGCGTCGTACAACCGTGCACCGAACATCCCCAGTTGCTCCTCCGGTGTCACCGTCAATCCCGCCGCCCGCGCCTCCAGTTCTCTGTCAATGGCCGCCACCATCGCGTCAGCGCGATCACGCCGCTCGAGCAGCAGGCCGCGCAGCCGGCGCAGATGCGCGACCGCGTCGGTGGACGGGTCGCCGACCAGCTCCGCGATCTCCCGCAGACCGAAGCCCAGCCGCCGATAGGCCAGCACCTCCCGCAGCCGCTCCACGTCGCCCGCCGAATAGGCCCGGTACCCGGCCGTGGTCCGCGCCGACGGCCGAACGAGCCTGATCTCGTCATAGTGATGCAGCGTGCGGACACTCACGCCGGCCAGCTCGGCCACGCGTCCCACAGTCCAGTGATCCTCCACGGCACCGACTATGCAGCCTGACGCCACGTGAGGGTCAAGAGCCTCACTCACGGCAGCAAGTGGCGAACGCGAAGCAGCGGTCCGAGGCGCCACATCGGAGTCTTGTGCGAGTCGGAGCTGACGGAGGCCGCGTCGGTCCGGTCGAGTGGGAACCGCCGACCGACCGGCAGCGGACGGGATTGGCCTTGTGGCCGTCCCGTCGGGAGGCGGCCGTCCTCGGTGACGGCTCCTGCCTTGACACTGTGACAGCCCCCTGTGTCCTGGCCGGACGCACGCTTCTCCGGCACGCTTCAGGAGGCTTGGTCGTGGCGTCGGCGGGCGGCCCGGATCTCTTCGCGGTGGGTGTTGGCCCAGGTGTCCAGCGCCCTGAGGGGGCCCAGCAGGGTCCGGCCGAGGTCGGTCAGCTCGTAGTCGACCCGGGGCGGGACGGTCGCGTGCGGGGTGCGGGTGATGAGGCCGTCGCGGGCCAGCGCGCGCAGGGTCAGGGTGAGCATGCGCTGACTGATCCCTTCGATGGCGCGGTGCAGTTCGGAGAAGCGGTGTGTGCGCCGGCCGAGGAGGACGACGATCAGCACGCTCCATTTGTCGCCGACCAGGTCGAGCACCTCACGAACGGCACAGTCGTCGGTCGGCTTGATGGCCTCGGGCACATTCGTGTTCGTGACTGACATCAAAGTGCCTCCTTCCAGTTCCTCCCATGCTGTCGCAGACTGGGGTTACGCACAATAAGTAACCCAAGGAGGATCCCGTGAGCACCTCACTGGATGAAGCCCCCGGGCCCGGGGCGCAGTCGGGTCCCGCGCCGTCCGGCGAGGAACCGGCCCCCGTCCCTGCCCCTGCCCTGGTCCTCGTCGGGGCCGACGACGCTCCCCTCTGCTCGGACGGGGTGTGCCCGCTGTGAGCGGGCAGCAGCGGTTGCGGATCGAGGTGTGGTCGGACGTCGTGTGCCCGTGGTGCTCCATCGGAAAGCGCCGGCTGGACAAGGCACTCGACCAGTTCGGGCACGCAGACGAGGTCGAGGTGGTGTGGCGCAGCTTCCAGCTCGACCCCACTCACCGTGAAGGCGTGCGGGAGCCCGTGTACGACGCCCTTGCCAGGAAGACGGGCGGCTCGCCGGCGCAGGTCCGTGCGATGACCGGGCAGCTTGCGGAGCTGGGGGCGGCGGAAGGGCTCGCCTACGACTTCGACCGGGCCGTCCTCGTCAACACCTTCGATGCCCACCGCCTGAATCAGCTGGGCCGTACCCACGGCCTCGGCTCCCAGATGCATGAGCGGCTGATGCGCGCCCACCTGATCGAGGGCGAGGTCGTCGACGACGTCGAGACCCTCGTCCGGCTCGGGAGCGAGGTCGGGATCCCGGCCGACGAGGCACGCGAGGTTCTCGCCGGTGACGCCTACGCGGCCGACGTCCTGGAGGACACCCGCGAGGCTCAGGCGCTCGGCGCGAGCGGAGTGCCGTTCTTCGTCCTGAACCGCGCATACGGCCTCTCCGGCGCGCAGCCGGTCGACACGTTCCTGTCCGCGCTGCGCAAGGCCGCTGCCGCGCCCGGCACGGCAGCTCGCTGAGCCCCCACCCGCCCCGGCGGACCGGAAACAACCGCCCCGCCTCCGCCGGGGCGCCCCGGGACGCCGCTCATCACCATCGGCACCCGTGGCTCATCGCCTCCGGCACCCCGTCACCGGCCGCTTCCCGGCCGGGAAGCCGGCACCACTCTCGATTTCCTGAGGCAGTCCCTCGCGGCCCGCACCGTCCGCGGGTCCGAGGGCCGCGCGGTCCCCATGCGCATCGCACCGGGTGCCGACGCGCCTGCCCGTCCGTCCTGACACCCATCGAAACCGAAAGAGACCACACAGATATGTCGTACTTGCTCCACATCGATTCCTCGGCCACTCCCGGCGACGGATCCGTCTCCCGCAAGGTCGCCCGGTCCTTCCGCGCCTCCTTCACCGGGCCCGTCATCCACCGCGACCTCGGGCTGGCACCGGTCCCGCACCTCACCGCCGAGAGCATCACCGCCCGCAGCACCGACCCCGCCCAGCACACCCCGGAGCAGGCCAAGGAGCAGGCCCTCCAGGACGAACTCATCGAGGAGTTCCTCGGCGCGAGCGCCTATCTGTTCACCATCCCGCTGTACAACCTGACGATGCCCTCGGTGTTCAAGGCATGGCTGGACCAGATCCTGATCTTCGGCCGAACCCTGGCCATCGGAGCCACTCCGCCCACCGCCGGCCGCCCCGCCACCGTGATCACCGCCCGGGGCGGCAGCTTCGGACCCGGCACCCCAACCACGGCATGGACCACCTCGTACCGTCCCTCGAAGCCATCCTCAACCGGATGCTCGGCCTCGACCTGCGCATCATCCTGCCCGAGCTCACCCACGCCCCCCACGTCCCCGCGATGGCCGACCTCATCCCGCTTCACGAGACGGCCCTGGCCACCGCACACGAACAGGCCGCCCAGGAAGGCGAACTCCTCGCCAAGCGCTTCGCCGCCTGAGGTACGCCCGACCGGCGCGAGGACGCGGGCAGACCACGGGCGCGGACGATGGTGGAGTCGATCTGGACGAGCCAGTCGATGTCACCGGCGGCGCCCGTCCGGGCCCGGATCTGTCGCAGGGCCCGGGCGAAGCTGCCTGCGGGGCCGGTGTCGCTCGCGCCGTCCTGCTCGCCGGGCTCACCGCCACCGTCATGGGTCGTCTACCGCTCCTGCACCCCGGCCCCGGCGGCGGAGAGGGCCGGGGTGCCGCTCGGTCAGGACGGGTTGTCCGCGTGGGTGAGGGTCGTCCAGGCGTTGAAGTAGTTGTCGGTGCCGGACGGGCGGTGGGCCTCGGTGTACTTCTGGGTGTTTGGACATGCTGATGCCGAGACGGTTGTGAAGGGCGTTGAAGCCGACCTCGGTGACCTGGTCCAGGCCCTTCTTGACGGTGCCGCCGCACAGCCAGGAGGGCACTGGGGTGCCGTTCTCGTAGGCGGTGTGGAAGCCCAGTGCGTAGCGCAGCCGGTCCTGGATCTTCGGGTAGAGGTCCTGGCCCTGGATGCGGCTGGTCTCCGCGATGTCCGCGATGGAGGCGATGCCCCAGCCGGTGTGCCCGAAGTCGCGGCAGGTTTCCTGGGCGAGACCGTCGGCGAAGGTGCTCTGGCCCTGCCAGTACTTGATGACCTCGGCCTCGGTGTCGATGCTGCTGTCCGCGGGCGGCTTGGGCAGGTCGCCGTCGCTGGTCAGGTATACGTACGCCGGGACGCGGTCGAGGTAGGTGCTGACCGCCTTGTCGTAGGCGGAGCGGTCATCGAGAAAGACCGCGATGCCGATGGTCGCCTCGGTCATCACCAACTCCCAGTTGCCGTTCTTGGTGGCGGCGCCGTTGATCACCTCGGGGAGGTACACGTTCCGCAGCATGGTGGCGAAGCGTCCGGCGCCCGGCCAGCCGCCGTCGTAGGTGTACTTGATGATCTCGGCTGCGCGCGGCCAGGTGGCGCCGGACCAACCGGACTGCAGCGGGGCGTTGCTGTTGGTGTGGTCGGTGATCGTGGAGGACCAGGCGTCCATGATCTCGATCGACTTCTTGGCGTACTTGCTGTCCCGGGTGAAGTACCAGGCGAGCGCGTCGGTGTAGGCCGCGATGGCGTCCTGGCGCTCCTCGGTGCACCCGTGGTTGGGGTTGGACGACGAGCCGCACTCCACGACGGCGCGTGGCTGGGGGGTGCGCGACAGCGAGGCGTAGGAGCTGCCCATCATGTCGTCGTAGGCGGCCTTCCAGGGCTGCTGGTCGGCCTGCACCTTCGAACGGGCGTAGTCGAGTTGGGCCCGGCTCACCAGTACCCCGGGGTGGGTGAAGGCGGCCGGCGCGGCGGTGGCCCGCGGGGCCGGTCCGCTGAGCTGAAGGCTCAGCAGACCGGCCAGCAGGGCGAGAACACTGAGTAACGCGGTTCTGGTTCGTGCCATCCGATGACCTCTTCCGTTCATGTATAGGAACATAGTTCCCACATACGGACAGGATGGCCTGGACCATAAGGACCGCCCGTGAACATGTCAATGCCTGCGGGCGACGGCCGGGAATTCTCTCCGAGCCCAGCCGAGCACTCCTGGTCCTGCTCCCGCGCGGTGCCGACCTCCGCGGGGCGGGCCGGGGACGCCGTCGATCTCGCCGTAGGGCCAGAGGAGGTCGCCGTGCCCATTGACGCCCAAGACCGCCACGCGACCCGGATATGGCAGGGCTGGACGACGATGACGACGCGGCACTGACACTTGAGACCGCCTACTTGGATTCGACCCGTCCGAGCGGGTCGGGGCCGGAGGCCAGCGCGTCGCGCGCGGTCTGCCAGGTGGAGTCCTCGGGGTAGAGCTCGCTGCGCAGATAGGCCCAGGTGAGGCGCGCGACCGCGGCGACCCGCTCAGGGTTCTCGTCCGTGGTCTCGGCAACGTCGTATCCGGGGATCCCGCCGAGTGCGTGCCCCGCGCCGAACAGGGTGAGCAGGGACTTGGGGCTGGGCCCGAGGGTGTAGGGGTCGGCGTGCCAGTCCGGTCCCATGTCGGTGAAGTGCCGGGAGTCGTCCTCGTCGCCGGCGACGACCAGCGCGGGGGTGGCCATCGTGGAGAAGTCGATGGTCGCGAAGACCGGCAGCATGTCGCCCATGGGTCCGTTGAGGACGTCGCCCCTGCCGGGCGCGGCGAGCAGCACGCCCGCCTTGATCCGGGGTTCGAGGAGGTTCACCACCTCGCCGGTGTCGGGGTCGGTGAGCTTGGCTCCGAGCAGGGTGCTGGAGGTGAAGCCGCCGAAGGAGTGTCCGGCGACGGCGACTTTGGTGTGGTCGATCCGCCCGGCCAGCAGCGGCACGGCCTTCTCGATCTCGTCGAGCCGGTCAAGGATGTGGGTCATGTCCTCGGCGCGCGAGCGCCAGAAGAAGGGCGCTCCGGGGGCGTCGGCGACCAGGTGGCTCAGGGTCCTGGAGGTGAGGTGGGTGGGCTGGATGACGACGAATCCGTGGGCGGCCCAGAAGTTGACCAGCGGCGCGTAGCCGTTCAGCGACGAGAGGTTGTTCGAGGGGCCGTGACCGTGGGAGAGCAGGATGACGGGCAGGCCGGTTCCGGTCTCGGGTGCGGAGACGCGTGCCTGGAGGTCCACGGGACGTCCGGGTACGGACAGCACCACCGGACTGTAGGACAGGACCGGGGCGGGCGAGCCCGAGGTGTCGGCGGTGGTGGCGGATGTGGTCATGATGCGTTGGTTGCCCTTCTGTGGACCCTGCCGCCCTGCGGTCCGGTTCGACCGGCGCACGGCGAGGCGGCCAGGAGCGTTCCGCTTCGATCAGCCTGAAATGGAGCGTTGCTCCATTTAGTATTCGGAACGTCGCTCCGGTTTGTCAAGTTGTGTGCGAAGCAAGGGGAGGGCGTCGTGCCCACCGAGAGTCCCGCCGGGAAGACGCCGGCCCGAAGCAAGCAGGCCGACGCGCTGCGCAACCAGCAGGCGTTGGGCAGGCGGCGTCGAGCTACCCCGGTAATGATGTGGCGACGCAGGGGTCTGCGCATCCGCCATGGCGCTCACCGAACCTGTCGTCGCGGCACGGGCCGAAGCCGCCGACCGACTGACCTTGCTGACGTTTCGTCACCCCGACCGCGAGCCGCTTCCGCAGTGGCAGCCCGATGCCCCCATCGACCCGCTGCTCGCCGACGGCCTGGTGCGAAACTACTCATGGTGCGGCGCGCTCGCCGCGTCCACCCGGCCCGCAGGCGTTGAGCGTGAGAGTGGCCAGCCGAACCGCTCCATCACATCCGGGCTCGCGGACCATCCGGGGCGCGGCCGCCACAGCTCGAAACCCGCGAGCTCAACGCCGGTGAGACGGACCTCTTCCAGCCGGCCGGCCCGGCGGCCGTCGCCCTGGAAGCAGACCTCCCTCGAGCGATCCGGCGGCGATCTCCTTGAGCCGACGGTCGTCGGCGCCCGCCTCCTCGGCCCCGAAGAGACGGGCGGCACAGCCGAATTGGAGAGGCGACGGTCAGGTGCCGGAAGTGGTCCTGATCCCCCGTGCCGATCGGTGCGGTGCGACCGAGCTGGACACCGGTGTGCTCCAGCGCCCGGTGTGACCACCGGAAGTCGTGGTCTCCCTCGTGTGCATCGGCCCCATGTCCTGTTGCTGTCCGAGCCATGTCCTGTTACCGCCTGAGCCCGTTGGCATGGCGGAGTTTCCGGTCATGTGGCCAGGTCCAGCCATTCCCCGACGGCCAGCACGTGGGCGCGCGATCCGGCGTGCGTGCGGAACTCGTTCTCCGGGTCGGAGACCTCGACGTAGCCCGCGATCTTGTCCGGCTGCTCCACCTCGTAGTGCATCGGCACCGCGTACCGGGCGTCGAGGATCTCCGCGGCCGCGGCGGCCTGCCTCGGGTCCATCGCGGCGGGCAGCGGGCTCGGCGGCTGCAGGTGCGGCGCGTCGACCACCGCGCCGTTGGCGGGCAGGAACACCGCGTCGAGGGGGCTGAACCGGCGCGCGACGAGCCACCAGTAGCCGTGGAACATCGTGTCGCCGCCGTGGAAGACCCGCTGCCCGTCGGCCTGCACCACCCAGTTCAGCTGCGGGTCGCCCAGCCCGTCGACGGAGGGGACCGCGGTGACGCGGAACGGCCCGACGTCACGGGTGGACCAGACATCCACGACCTCGGCGGCCAGCCGGTGCAGGGCCAGTTCGCGCTCGGCCGGCAGCGTCGTCACGTTGTCCACGTCGTCGCCGTGACCGGGCGCCGGTCGCAGCACCGGCGCCCCCGGCGTCAGCGCGTCCGCGAGCGCGGACGCGTCGGTGTGGTCCCGGTGCAGGTGGGTGACCAGCGCGGCAGTGGCCTTCCCGCCCGGCACCGCCAGCCCCTCGCCGGGCTTCCACCCCGTGAACAGGGGTGAGAGGTCCCGCACGTAGTCGATCACCAGTCGCTCGCCGCCTGCCTCGATCTCCACTCCGGCCCAGCCCAGTCGTCGCACCCGCATCTCGCACTCCTTCGTCCCGGTGGTTGTTGCCACGGAATTTAGCGTACGGTCGTTCACCAAATCTATAGCGGACGACCGTACGCTATCCTCGTCGCATGTCACCACGACGTTCAGCGGCGGAAGCGCAGGCCACCAGGGGCCGGATCCTCGGCCGTGCCGCCGAGATCGCCTCCGAGGAAGGGCTGGACGGCATCACCATCGGCCGGCTCGCCGAGGAGCTGGAGATGAGCAAGTCCGGGGTGCACAAGCACTTCGGCACCAAGGAGACGCTGCAGATCTCCACGCTGGACAAGGCGTTCGTGGACTTCTGGCACCGGGTGGTCGAGCCCGCACTGGCCGAGCCTGCGGGTCTGCGGCGGCTGCGCGTGGTGTGCGCCAACTCCGTGGGCTACCTGGAAGCGCCGCTGCTGCCGGGCGGCTGCCTGATGACCGCGGCGCTCAGCGAGTACGACGGCCGCCCCGGCCGGGTCCGCGACGCGGTGGCCGAGGTGTGGTCGCGCTGGCGGGAACAGCTGCGGGCGGACCTGACCGCGGCGGTGGAGAACGGCGAACTACCCGCAGGGTTCGACATCGACCAGGCGCTGTTCGAGATCCTCGCCGCCGGACTGGCGCTGAACGCCGCCATGCAGCTCCACCACGACCGGGCGGCCGCGGGCCGGGCCCGCCGCGCGATCGAACGGGCCCTGGAACAGTCCTGACCCCACGCCACACCGGGCACCGGCCGAGCGCGCCGAGCGAGAGGCCTACCCAGAGGTCATGGAGCAGGCCCCCGCCGACGTCGCCACCCCGGATACGACCACCTGACCGCGTACCTGGCGGCCAGCCGGCCCGTATCCACCCGGAAATTCCCGAGTACTACGGGGGCTTGGCCCAGTCAGCGTGACGATCGTCAAACGTGGCGCGCGACCGAGATCTCCGACAGCGTCGGCTTGTCAGCGAACCGGCGCCAGGGCCAGGGCCAGGATCGCCATGTCGTCATGCCGTCGGCCCCCGGTCCAGCCGGTGACATCGGCAACGAGTGTGTCCACCACCTCCGACGCTGTGCGCAAATCCCGGCCGGCCAGCCTCGTACAGGGATCGTAAAAGGCCCCGTGCCGGTCGCGCGACTCGGTGACACCGTCGGTCACCAGCAGCAGGCAGTCCCCCTGGTGGAAGGGGAAGGTGTCACAGCCGGACACGCCGACACCCTCCGGCATTCCCAGCCCCAGGGGGAGCCCCGGAACCGAGGGCTCCAGCGACATCACCCGGCCCCCTCGGATCAGATACGGCGGCGGATGACCGCGGTGGTGCAACCGCACCCGCCCCTCCTCCTCACTGACCTCGACCAGTACGGCGGTGGCGAACCGCTCCAGTGCGTCCGGCTGGTCGCCGACGTCCGCCGCGAACCGGACCAGGGCCCGCTCCATGTACTCCGCGAGCTCCCGCAACGTCGCCGCCTGCTCCGCCGCCTCACGGAAAGCACTGGTCGCCACAGCCATGGTGGACACGGCCGGCAAACCCTTGCCCCGTACGTCCCCGATCAGCGCCCGCACCCCGAACGGCGTACTGCGCACCGCATAGAAATCCCCACCGACCAACGCCTCCGCGTCCGCACACTCATACCGCGTGGCCACCGACACTGCCCCCACCCGCGCCGGCGGCAGCGGCAGAACCGCCCGCTGCGCCACCTCGGCCACAGCTCGCACCGCCGCGAAACGCTGTCCCTGACGCTGGACCACCCACTTCAGCCACAACGCGATCACACTGATCACCGCCACGTCCAACAGATCCACCACCAGCGCCGTCAGCGGGCGGTTCACCAGCACGTCCACACACACCGTCAGCACACAGGCAACGGCCGCGGTGATCACCGCACCCCGGAACGCCAGCACCATGCAGGCCGCGAGCGGGCTCGCGGACAGCAGAGGCAACCCGGCATACGGCACCGGCCCGAAGACGTCCAGCACCACACCCCCGACCAGCAGCAGCACCGGGACCACGGCGAGCAGCCCGGCCCAACCGCCACGCACCTCCACCGGCCCGCCCACCACATCCCGGCGCGCACCGGCCCCCGGCCACCGGCCCTCACCTCATCCGCCATCCGCCCTCTCCCGGTCCATGTCCGGCCTACGGCGGCGAGAAAATCCTCTACCGCCCATACCGCCATACCCGACGGCACGGACGGAGCGCGGCCTCACGCCATATCACCCCCGATCGATGGCGAGCAGAGGCGCCCGACCCCCTCAAGGAGTACCCGGACCAGCCCACCGCCAAGGAGGGGTGCTCTGCGACGAGGCGGAGAAGCTCCCGCAGACCACGGAGGTGCGCGAGTAGAGGCGCAAGGAGGTTGCCGACGACCACGAGCGGTCCGTTCGCGAACCACGGGCCGGTGCCGCCCGCCGCGGTATCAGCCGGAGCCAGCTTTCGCGCACCCGGGCGGCGCGACGTCGACGCACTCTGGGCGGCGCGCGCCGGACGCGGCGCGGCCTGCTCGGCAGAAGCGGCGGGAGTGGGCTTTCGGACGCCCCTGCGGGCGGGCCCGGGCCGCAGTTCCCCGGGCAAACGGCAGGTCAGGCGGGGTTGGTGCGGCGGGCGTAGGCGCGGGCGGCACGGGCCCGGTCGCCGCAGCGGGTGGAGCACCAGTGGCGGCGGCCGTGGCGGAGGAGGTAGCGGTTGCAGGGGGTGGAGCCGCAGGCGGTGAGGCGTTGTGTGTCGGGGGAGGTGAGGAGGTCGGCGGCGTCGGCGGCGAGGGTGGCCAGCGCGTGGTCGACGATGGCGGTGGTGGGGTGGGGGGTGGTGCGGTAGGGGCCGGTTGTGGCGTCCCACTGCAGCAGCGGTGCGGTGGGGACACGCGTCATCGCGTCGTTGATGGCCGTGACGGCGGCGGGGAGGGCAGGAAGCCCCGCGGTGTGGGAGGCGAACAGCGACCTGATCTGCTCGCGCAGCGAGCGCAGCTGCGTCGCGCACATCTCGCGCATGCCGGCGTCGGCCGGGGCGAGGTCGCGTTGTGCCAGCCATTGGTTGGCCTGCGCGGGGGTGCCCAGGAGATCGAGGGTGTGCCCGCCGGGCAGCGCGATCGCGCTGTTGGCGAGGGCGAGGGAGAGGTGCTCTTCCTCGCCTTGCGCGGGCGGCAGGCCGGGGGGTTCGATCACGGGCTCTTCCATGTTCCTCATGGTACGGCTTGCGTGTATCCGTGAGAAGCGTGCTACGTTCGCCTCACGGTTCAAATGCATCCATCCGTGAGGTGTCTGGTGTCTTCTCTCCCCGCAACGACCAGCCGGTTCCCTGTCCGCGTCTTCGGCGGCCCGACCGCCCTCCTCGAGTACGGCGGCCTGCGGCTCCTGACCGACCCGACCTTCGACGGCCCCGGCGACTACGGTCCACCCGGGCGGCCGCTCCTGACCAAGACCGCTCCCTCCGCCACCACCCCAGCCGACCTCGGCCACATCGACGTGGTACTGCTCTCGCACGACGAGCACCCCGACAACCTCGACACCTCCGGCCGGAACCTGCTCGCCGACGTTCCCCTCACTCTGACCACACCCGGCGGCGGCGAACGCCTGGGCGCGCAACTCGGAGACAAGGCCAGGGGATTGGCCGACTGGGAGACCATCGAACTGGACCGCCCCGGCGGCGGCACGATCACCGTGACCGGTGTCCCCGCCATCCACGGCCCCGGCTCCCGCGAGGAGGTCGAGCCGGTCGCCGGTCAGGTCGTCGGCTTCGTCCTGACCGGCCAGGGACTGCCCACCGTCTACGTCAGCGGCGACAACGCCTCACTCGATGCGGTCCGCGAGATCGCCGGCCGCTTCCCCACCGTCGACACCGCTCTCCTCTTCGCCGGCGCTCCCCGCTTCGCCGTCCTCTTCGACAACCAGCTGATCGTCCTGGACAGCGCCCAGGCCGCCGAGGCCGCCACGATCCTCGGCGCCCGCCGCGTCGTCCCCGTCCACTACGACAGCTGGGCCCACTTCACCGAGGGCCGCGACGACCTGACGGCCGCCTTCAGCGCCGCCGGGCTGGCCGACCGCCTGGACTGGGGCCGCCAGAACTGACCCGGGGCACCTGGAACACCGACGAAAGCGGCGAGCTCTCCCCCACACCGGTCGCCTGACCGGGGCCCGACGGGCGGGCCCCGGCCCGGAGACCGCGTGGCGGTTTGTACGGCCGGGGCTGGTGTCGCGGGCCGGCTGCCGACGTACTCCACCGTCGAGCAATTCAGCCCGCCGGGCTCCGCGACCGCGCAGGAGAGGGATCAGATGACCACGACGCGGCGCCCGCGCGTGTGACCGGCCTGGCTGTCGATGTGCGCCGCAGCGGCCTCGACGAGCGCGTACGACTTCTCAACCGGGATGTGGAGCTTCCCCCGCGAGATGAGACCGGCCGCCTCGGCCAGCGCCTCCGGCACACTCCCGGCCACGCCGGAGAACCGGACACCGAACTCCGGCGCACCGAGATCCGCGATGGAGACCACCTTCCCCGGATCCCCGGTCAGCTCGACCAGCTCACGGATCACGCCCGAGCCGGCCAGATCCAGTGCCGCGTCGACATGGCCGAGCCGGCGCACCCGCTCGACCCAGCCCTCGCCGTACGTCGTGGCAACGGCACCCAGGCTCCGCAGATAGTCCTGGTTCGCCGCCCCGGCCGTACCGATCACCGCGATGCCGCGCTCGCGCGCGATCTGCAGCACCGCCGATCCCACTCCCCCGGACGCACCGCTGACCAGCAGCCTCTGCCCGGGCTGCACACCGACCTCGCGGATGATGCGCAGCGCGGTCTCCACCACGGAGGGGTACCCGGCCGCCTCCTCGAATGTCAGCCCCTCGGGCATCCGCGCCCAGGCCGACAGCACGGCGAACTCGGCATACGTGCTCGACCCTTCGCCGAACACATGGTCACCGACCTCGACCCCTTCGACCCCGTCACCGACCTCGTCCACCACCCCGGAGGCATCCAGCCCGACCCCGGAGGGCAACTCGACCGGATGGGCCCCCAGGACCTGGCCCTCCCGGATCCTCCAGTCGACGGGATTCACACCCGCCGCCCGCACAGCGATACGTACCTGGCCGGGGCCCGCATGGGGCTCCTCGGCATCCACGAGTTGCAGAACATCCGGACCGCCGAACTCGGCGAAGCTCACTTTCTTCATGCCGCCGACCGTAGCACTAACGGTTAGCTTTTAAAAACGGTTACGGGTTCGTATCTGATAGTGTCAGGGCATGACCGTGCCGACCGGACGCCGTGAGCGCAAGAAGGCCGCGACCCGACAGAAGATCGCCGACACCGCCCTGCGGCTCTTCCTGGAACACGGATACGACGCGGTGGGCATCCGCGACGTGGCCGCCGAGGCCGACGTCGCCGTCACCACGCTCTTCTCCCACTTCGCCTCGAAAGAGGCCCTGGTATTCGAGCAGGACGAAAACTTCGAACAACGCCTCACACTGGCCGTCACCGGCCGGGCGCCGCATGAGCCCGTCATCCCCGCACTGCGCCGCGAGATCCAGGCCATGGTGCGACATTGCATGGCGGACAGCGCCGCCCCCATCTGGCACATGATCGACGCATCACCCGCCCTGCGGGAGTACGAGGAATCGATGAGGCTGCGCCACGCCGAGTCACTGGCAACAGCCATCGCCGCCGACCCCGACCTGTCACAGACCACAACCGCCTGCCGCGCGATCGCGAGGTTCGCGATCGACGCCTTCTCACTGGCCCGCGAAACCGCCGACCCGCAAGCCGCCGTAGACGAGATCTTCCACATGATCGAAGCCGCCTGGAACGCCACCAAACCACCTCACGACGCGCCAGGAACTGTTTCCTCCACGTAGGGCAAAGCGGCGTGGACCGGGGTGCGGATGGTGCGGCTCTGGTCGGCAAGGGCCGGGTGACCGTTGGACACCGAGATGACCCCGCACGAGGCCGGCATCATCTCCCCGCGTTACGGCCTCACCGGCGGCCGCCCACCGAGGAAGTCGGCAAGGCACAGGCGTCACCCGCGAACGCATCCGCCTGATCGAAACCAAGACGATGAGCAAGCCGCGCCCCCCATCGCGATCGCACGTACCGCGGGACTACCTCGACGCAAAGCGACCCAAGCCCGCACGGAAGGCCGGCCCGCCGGCCTCGATCCTCGCCACCGCCCACGCCGAGTCTCGTCGCCCGGAGTGTCAGAGGGCGTTTACATCTCTTATGCTGCAGTTTTAGGTGGTACGCGTATCGGCTTCGGTGGGGAGCTGCTCGGCGGCCAACAGGTAGGGCACGGGCAACGGTTTGCCCTCCTGCACTGCGGCGGCGTCGACGATGACGCGCGGGAGTGGCAGGCTCGTCCGGGCAAATCGCCCGCGGACCCGGTGCTCGTAGTTCGACGTCACCAGCGCCCACGAGGCCGCCGGCAGGGTGTTCAGCAGCTCCGAACCACGGCGTCGATCAACTTACCGTCGACATCGAACAGGACGTACTTGGCGGGGCCGGGCTGCACAGGCTCACTGGTCACGTCGCGATCATGCCAGGCTTCCCGCGGCCGAAGCCGCGGGAAGCCCCGAACGGTGGGACAAGCTCAGATGCGGACCACGATCTTCCCTCGCGTGTGTCCGCGCTCGGCGTATGCGTGCGCTTCCGCGATCCGTTCGAGCGGGTAGGTCCGCTCGATGCGCGGTGTGTAGCGGCCTTGCCGACCGAGTTCGCCTGCTGCGGCGAGGAGCGTGGAGTCGTTCTCCGCGTTGCCCAGATGCACACCCAGTCGATGCGCGTTGGTGTAGTCGGCGATCGTCGACACACGAGCAGGGTCGCCCACGATCGCGATGAGATCGGCGAGGGACCCGGAGGCCGCAGTGTCGAGCGCGATGTCGACACCGTCCGGAGCCAGCGTGACGAGGCGCTCCGCGAGGCCGGTGCCGTAAGTGGTCGGAACGGCTCCGAGAGAGGCGAGGAACTCGTGGTTGCGCTCGCTGGCCGTCCCGATCACGGTGGCGCCCTGAGCCACCGCGATCTCGACCGCGGCACTGCCCACGCCTCCGGCGGCCCCCTCGACGAGAAGGGTGCGCCCCCGCAGGGGACCGAGCGCCTTCAGCCCGCCCATCGCGGTAACGGATGCCAGACCGGCGCCGGCGGCCTCCTCGTCGGTCCATGTGGTGGGCGCGGGGGCCCAGGCCGAGAGCACGGCCAGCTCCGCTGTCGCGCCGGTGACGCCGCCCAGCCCGAAGACGCGGTCGCCGATGCTCACCCCCTGCACGCCCTCACCGATCTCATCGACCACGCCGACGGCATCACGCCCGGGAATCGCGGGCAGGTCCACGGGGAGCACCTCGTGCACCGCACCGGAACGCACCTTCCAGTCGACGGGATTGACGCCGGCCGCCGCGACACGGACGCGGATCTCGCCGGGCCCGGGATGCGGGTCCGGCGCCTGTTCGACCACAAGGGTCTCCACACCGCCGTACTCGTGATAACGGACTGCGCGCATGACGTTCTGCCTTTCCACGCGGCCTGAACCGGCCGTTCGTGAAATCAATGGGTGAAGGTTCGGCGAGCGCCGACACCCACTACGCTAAAACCTCACGTCGGCGTCAGGTGCAAGTCGGACGGGCCACCCCGAACAGAGTGGTCCGCCAGGGCCCGCAGTCGCAGGGCCGGGGCTCGGGTCCCGCCCTGACAGCCGTTGCCTCCCGTGGCGGCGTGCGTGGCAGTCGGGGCCGGACACGGGCCGGGCACGCCCGGCCTCCCTGCCCAGGCCCACGCTTTGACGGTAGGACCAGCTCAGGCGAAGCTATTCCGGAGCACTCCGGGCGGGGACGGGAAGGCGGCCGCCGAGGAGACTGCCGGTGCCCGGCACATGCGGGGGCAGGCCGAGTTCGACGAGGATGCGGTACGCCGTGGCGGTGGCCGCGGACAGGACGGGCAGGCCGACCGCGTCCTCGACCGGTTGGATCGACGGCAGTGACGGCATCTGGACGCACGCCGACAGTACGAGGGCGTCGGCACGTGACAGGTCCAGGCGCCGCCAGTGGTCGAGCAGATCCGCCGGGTCCAGCCGGGCGACGGCGAGATTGTCCGGTACCTCCAGGCTCAGCGCGTCCACGACCTCGATGTCCGCGTCCTCGATGTAGTTCGCGACCAGCCCCGTGAGCGGCTTCATATAGGGCGTGATGATCGCGACCCGCTTGGCCCCGAGTGCCTTGATGCCGTCGAGAAGGGCACCTGCGCTGGACACCACGGGTGCCTGGGCGCCGTGCGCTCGCAGCACAGTGGTGATCTCGTCCTCCGCCGTGCAGTGGTACCCCGTGCCCTGGGCCATGATCGCGACGAGACAGGCTGTGGCGACGACGTCCGGCCGTGCGTCGGCGAGTTCCAGCGCGGCACGCTCGGTCTGCGCGTTCATGGCGCGCAGCTGCTCGGGGGTCACCTGCTGCATGCGCATCCGGCTGCTGTGGAACACGAACCGGTCCTCGGGGACTGCCGACTCGCGCAGCCGCAGGATCCGGGGCAACTCCTTTTCCATGGTGAGGTTCGAGCTGGGCACGATCAGGCCGACGTGGTGATCGGTCACGGAATCCTCCGGTTGTCCGGTGTACGGGACTCGCCGACGACCCGCGGGCCCGTTCCCGTGGCCTGCCGTGCCACGGCGGTTCACCCGTCCTGAGTCAGTTGCTCCCAGTGGTCGGCGAGGGATGCGAGCAGATGCGTGATGTCGTCGCGCTGCTGTGGTCCGTACGGCTCCAGGAGCTGTTCGTCGAGCAGGCGGGCGCGGCGGTTCGCGTCGTCGAGGGTGTGTTTGCCTTCCTCGGTCAGATAGAGCAGTTTGCGCCGGCCGTCGTCGGCGGCCGTTCTGCGCACGATCAGGCCGCGCTTCTCCAGTCGGCGGGCGACGTCCGTCATGGTCGACGTATCGAGGGCGACCGCTGACGCCAGCGATCGCTGGTCGTGCCCCGGGCTCGCGTCCACGACCTGGAGCACCGCGAACTGCGGCCCGGTCAGGAGCGGGTCGACCGCCCTGATCCAGACGGCGAGGTATGCCTGGTACAGGCGCCGGACCTGGTACCCGGGCGCGGTCGTCAGCGCGGCGGGTGGCCGGGGCCGCGCGGACGTCGAGGGTGCGGTTTCGTCAGCCATGGGGCCTACTTAAGCACGCCACGTCATCGCCCCCGCGCGGGGATGGAGCGGGCTGGGAATCGAGGAGCCACCGGTCAGGCGAGCATCGGGCGCAGTGCTTCTCGCAGGCTCGCGAGGGCGGCGGGAGGATTGTCCCAGAACAGCATGTGGCCGGCGTCCGGTATCCGGCTCAGTGAGGCCGTGGGGTTCTTCCGGGCCGCCTCTGCCGCGCCCGCCTCGGTGACCACGGGGCTGTCCGCGCCGTACAGCAGCACCGTGGGGCCGGGGACGGAGGGCCACCAGTCGAAGAAGTCCTCGCTCTCGAAACCGCGGTGGGTGGCCTTGATGGCCTCCTCGCCACAACTGGCCAGCCACCGGGCCCTCAACTCCAGCTCCCGGTGCGGCCACCGGGGCCACGCCCTGGCCACTTCCGCGGCGGTGGTGCCGCGTACGGCCTGCGCCAGCTGGTCCAGGAAGGCGTCCACGGGTGTCGGGTAGGGTCCGCGCCCCGGGCCGCTCATGGGCGGGTCGCCCAGAACCGTGCCCCGGAGCGGGACCTTGTTCCGCGCCGCGGTGACCGCGGCGATGCGCGCGCCCATGGAATGCCCGAACAGCACCGGCCGGTCGAGCCCGAGCCGCATGATGACAGCCTCCGTGTCCTCGGCGTACTCCTCCAGCCCATAGCCGCCGCCGTCGTCGGACAGCCCGCGCCCACGGACGTCGACGACCACCGGACGTACAAGGTCGGTCAGCTCACGCACGACGAAGTCCATCGTGATCGCGGGACTGGTGATGCCCGGCATGACGAGGAGCGGGACACCAGGGCCGCCGTAGTCGAGGACGTGCAGGCGAGTGGCGCCCGAGCACACCCAGCGGCTCGTGGCGGGCACATCGGCGAGATCGGCGAGCGCGCTCTGCGGCAGGCTGCGGGCAGCCGGGGACGGGTGCGGGGTCATGCGGCCTCCAACGGCGGGTGGTGCGGGGGGGCAAGGTCATGGCGCTGCGACGGGGAGCGCCGAGAGGTAGGCGATGGCGTCCTCGAGGTCGATCACGTCGCCGTACTTGGCCTGGATGTCGAACAGGTTGGCCTCATGAGGACCCGGCGCGCGGTCGCCGACGCATTCACGCGGCACCAGCACCGAGAGCCCGGACTGCACGGCGTCGACCGCGGTGGCCCGCACGCAGCCGCTGGTCGTCGCCCCGCAGACGAGCACGGTGTCGCGGCCGAGCCCGGTCAGCAAGGAGGCCAGCGCCGTGCCGAAGAACGCGGAAGCGCCCTTCTTGGCGATCACATGGTCCCGTGCCCCGCGCGGCAGCCGTGGATCGATCGTGACTTCCTCACTGTCCTCGACCAGGGCTCGCATGCCTCGCGCCTTGTGCAGCCAGGTCACCGCGTCTCCGGTCGCCTCGGCCGAGGTGTAGGCAATGGTCGTGAACACGACCGGCACTCCGGCTGGACGGCCTGACTCGATCAGCGCGGACGTCGCACCGACCACCTCGGTCAGATCGGCCCCCGACGGGAACCGGTCCTCGGTGAACCCGCGCGTCAGATCGACCACGACGATCGCCGGCCGGTCGCCGCGCCGGACCGGCGCGCCGAAGCCCGCCCGTTCGTAGGTGCGTCCCGTGTCCAGTCCGTACGGCGCCTCGCTCACAACGACCCCCGCAGGGTGCGCAGTTCGCGTGACTGGGCGCGCATCCGGCCGACGAGCCAGCCCTGGACGAGACCGAGCGCGAACGCCCCGGCGAGCACCCCGTACTTGGCGGCGGCGGGACCGAACACCATGGACACACCGTCGAGTTCGGGTTGCCGAGCGGGAGCGGCCGGCGTGCGGGCGGCGTGCGCGGCGGGAGCGGTGGCTGAAGGGGCGGGCACCGCGGAGTGCGGTCCGGGTTGCCCGGCGGCATGGTCCTGATCGAGCAGACCGGCCAGGTTCTGCGCGAACTGCCGCAGGATCCGCTCCGACACGGCGCCGATCGCCCCCTTGCCGAACTGAGCGATCTTGCCCCGGATCACCAGATCCGTGGCGAGCTGGAGCAGCGCGCCCTCGGGTGCGCCCAGCACATCGAGGACGACTTCGGCCTCCGCGTCGCCGCTTCCGTGCGTGTCGGCGCCGCGGGCGTGGACGCGCAGCCGCCGGTGCTCGGAGTCGACCTCCAGGAAGCGGACCGTGCCGGCGTACGAGGCCGTGATCGGCCCCACTTTGACCTTTACGCTGCCCTTCCAGGTGTCCCCGTCCTGCCCTTCGAGCGCGGCGCCCGGCATGCACGAGGCGACCCGTTCGACGTCGTTCATCAAGGCGAAGACGTCATCGGGTGAGGCTTTGACCGGAATGGAGTTGGTCAGCTGCACAGGTCAGTCCTCCTTGCTGGGGCACGCCCGTGCGCAGGCCCGGCGGCGGGCCGTGGCACAGGCGTCGATCGCCTCGACGATGGTCTGGTAGCCGGTGCACCGGCACATGTTGGCGGCGACGACCTCCCGGATCTCCTCCTTGGTCGCCTCGGGCCGCTCGGCGAGGAAGCCCTCGGCGAGCATGAGGAACCCCGGTGTGCAGAAACCGCACTGCAAGGCGTGGTGCTCGCTGAACGCCCGCTGGAGGTCGCTCAGCCCGTTGCCGTCGGCGAGGGATTCCACCGTACGGATGCGGGCGCCTTCGGCCTGCGCCGCGAACATCAGGCAGCCACGTACGGGCCGGTCGTCGACGAGTACGGTGCAGGCACCGCAGCTGCCGTGCTCGCACCCGACGTGGGTTCCGGTCAGGCGCAGCTCGTGGCGGAGCACATCGACGAGGGTGCGGCGGGCTTCGGTGATCACCTCGTGCTGCTCGCCGTTGACATGCAACGCGATGAGCTGTGGCTCCCGCGGCGTCATGAGAGTGTCATCGGTCATGGAAAGGGCTCCGGGTTCAGGGCGCGGTGCACGGTCTGTGGCGTGATGGGCGTGTGGTCGAGTTCGGTGCCGGTGGGGCGCAGGGCGTCGTTGACAGCATTGAGGACGGCGGCGGGCGCCCCGATGGTGCCGCCCTCTCCGGCGCCCTTCGCTCCCGTGGCGGTGAACGCGCAAGGGGTTTCCAGGTGGTGGATCGACACCTCGGGGATCTCTTGGGCCGTGGGCACCTTGTAGTCCATGAAGCTCGTCGCCGACGGCTCGCCGACCGCGTCGTAGGTCACCTCCTCGTACAGGGCACCGGCGATGCCCTGCGCGATCCCGCCCCGGCACTGTCCCTCCACGACCTGCGGGTGGATCGCGACGCCGCAGTCCTCGACGCACACGTATCGCAGGATCTCCACCTGCCCGGTGCCCTGGTGGAGCTCGACGACCACACCGTGGGTGGCGTTGGAGAACGTGCCGTCGTTGAAGACGTCGAAGGTGGCGGTCGCGGTCAGCCCCGGTTCGATGTCCTTGGGCAGCAGGTCCGCCCGGAGGTAGGCGACGTCGGCGATCTCCTGGTGGGTGAGCACGTCATGGGCACCGTCGCCGCCTCGGCGGCGCACATGGCCGCCCGCCAGCTCCACCTGCTCCGGCTCGGTGTCCCACAGGGCGGCGGCGATGGCGCGCAGCTTGTCGCCGAGTCGCTCGGCGGCCAGGCGCACCGCACTGCCGCCGACGGTGATGGACCGGCTCGCGAAGGTGCCCCAGCCGTAGGTGACACGGTCGGTGTCCCCCTGGTGGAGCCTGACCCGGGCGATGTCGAGGCCGAGTGCGTCGGCGACGATCTGCGCCATGGTCGTCTCGTGGCTCTGCCCATGGCTCATCGTGCCGGTGGTGACCGTCACCGCGCCGCTGGTGTCCATCCGTACTTCGGAGATGTCGAATCCCGGCACCACCTGCATCTTGCGCTGCGCGAAGGCCGAGGAGCCGTATCCGGTGCGCTCGCTGAAGCAGGCGTAGCCGATACCGACGTGCCGTCCTTCGGCCGCCGCCGCGGTCCGCGTGTCGTACCAGCCCTCGTCCCTGATGACCCGCTCGCACAGGTTCAGGGACTCCAGGTACGAGCCGGGGTCGTAGGTGATGTCGTTGACGCCCGTGTAGGGGAAGTCGGTGATGACATTGCGGCGGCGGATCTCCACCGGGTCCAGGCCGAGTTCGCGGGCGGCGCGCTCGAAGAGCCGCTCGACGACCATCACGTACTGCGGGCGGCTCACACCCCGGTACGGTGCGGTCGGCGCCTTGTTGGTGGTGATGGCCCGGCCGCGGACCCGGTAGGCGGGCACCTTGTACACCCCGGGCATCTCGGCGGACGCCATCAGCGGCTCGATGCCCGCGGTGAACGGATAGCAGGAGTAGGCGCCCATGTCGCACACCACGTCCGCGTCGAGAGCAAGGATCCGGCCGTCGGCGTCGAAGGCGGCGCGCGCCCGGTAGTGCTGCTCGCGGGCGAGAAAGGACGCGGACAGGGCGTCCTTGCGGTCCTCGATCCATTTCACCGGCCGCCCGAGTCTCAGCGCGGCCGCGGCGGCCGCGATCTCCTCGCGTCCGACCACGCACTTCTGGCCGAAGCCGCCGCCCATGTCGGGGACCACGACCCGCACGGCTCGCTCGTCGAGGCGCAGGCAGCGCGAGGCGACCGTTCTCACCTGGTGCGGGACCTGGGTGCAGGTCTGGAGGAGAAGTTGCTCCTCGCGGTCGTCCCAGTGCGCCACGGCGCCGCGGGTCTCCAGCGGCAGCGCGTTCTGCCGGCCGGTCGTGACGTCCACCTCGACGACGCGGTGCGCCGCGTCGAAGATGGCGTCGATCCCGTCGGTCGCGAAGAGCGAGACGTCCACGAGGGTGTTGCGGGCGGCCTCGCCGTGGACGAGCACCGCGTCGTCGGCGAGCGCCGTCTCCTCGCCGAGGACAGGTGGCAGCGGGGCGTACTCCACATGCGCCGCCTCCAGGCCGTCCTCCACGGCGTAGGCGTCGAGGCCCACGACGATCGCGAGGGGCTCCCCGACGTAGCGGACCTTGTCGCGGGCGAGGACCGGCATGGCGGTCGGCACGAACTGCGACCGGGGACGTCCCAACTGAGCGGTGATGTCCGCGATGGCCAGGTCGTCCGCGGTGAACGCCGCCACGACGCCCGGGACGCGGCGTACCGCCGACAGGTCCATGGACATGATCTCGCCGTGCGCGACCGTGCTGCGCACGAACTGCGCGTGGAGCATGCCGGGCAGGGCGATGTCGTCCACGAACCGGCCGCGCCCGGACACCAGCCGCCGGTCCTCCCGGCGCGGGATCGACCGGCCCACCAGTGGCCGCCCGCTTTCCTGACGTGTCATCGGGACATCGCCTCCTCACAGGCGCGCCGGACCAGGGTCCGGACCAGTTCCTTGCGGTAGTGCGAGCCGCAGGACGCGTCGCCCGCGGGGTCGGCGGCCGCCGCCGCGGCGGACGCGCAGGCGTCGAAGGAACCGCCGCCCGTCAGCACCGCCTCCGCCTCCGGAACGCGGATGGCCGCCGCCGCCACCCCACCGAGTGCCACCCGGCCGCCGCGTACGGCGCCGTCCACGACGTCGAGGTCCACGGCCGCCGCCACGATCGCGAAGTCGCCACGTCGCTCGGCGAACTCGGTGAGCGCCGCGTGCGGCGCCGTCCGTGGGAAGACGATCTCCACCAGGAGTTCGTCCGGGGCGAGGGCGGTCGTGTAGTAGCCGAGGAAGAAGTCCCCGGCCGCGATCGAGCGTTCGCCCAGGGGGCCGCGTACGACGAACTCGGCGTCCAGGAGCACCGCGAGCAGACACCATTCGGCGGTGGCGTCCGCGTGTGCCATGCTGCCCCCGACCGTGCCGCGGGTACGGATCGGCAGATGCCCGATCCAGGCCATGGCCCGGCGCATCACCTCAAAGCCCTGCGCGAGTGTGCCCGCCGGGTCCCTCTCCACGGTGTGGTGGGTGGTGAGCGCCCCGATCCGCAGCGCCCCGGCGGCATCCCGGTGCATGCGGTCGAGCTCCCGGAGGCCGCCGATGTCGACGAGGTGGTGCGGACGGGCCAACCGGAAGTTCATCATTGCGACCAGGCTCTGTCCGCCTGCGATGGCCTTGGCGTCCTCACCCAGCTCGGCCAGCAGCCGGACGGCGCCGGCTACGTCACGGGCCCGGTGGTACTGAAAGGGCGCGGGCTTCATGGGTTTCCTGTCCTCCCTTGCGTGGGGTCGCCTCGTGTGCGGTTCCGTGGGTGTCCCGGCGGCCTAGACCACCGTCTGTTCGCGGACCGCGCGAGGTTCCTGAGCCCGGACGTCCGCGGTGTCCCCGTCCAGGGCCCGGCCCTTTGTCTCCGGCGCCGCGATGGCCATCCACACGACGGCGACCAGCACCGCGAGTCCGAGCACGGCGAACGTCACGGCGAGCCCGAGCGCCGGCCACATCACCGACCCGAACAGCAGCGGCGCGAACCCGGTGAGCGCCCGGCTGACCGAGGAGGCCCAGCCGAAGCCGCTGGCCCGCAGAGGCGTGGGGTACAGCTCGGAGACGTAGGCGTACATGGCGGGGATGGCGAGCTGCATCACGAAGCCGAACACGCCGATCGCCACGACGGACCCGGTCGGCGCCCTCATCACCAGCGCGAACACCACCAGCGCGAGGGCGGCGACCGGAGCCGAGACCCCGATGAGCCACTTGCGGCCGACCACGTCCACCAGGGCGGTGGAGACGAGGACACCGAGGATGCCGACGCCGCTCATCACGGTGGTGTTCATGAAGCTGGCGGTGTCCCCCAGGCCCTCCTCCTTGAGGATGGAGGGCATCCAGCTGAGGGCCGCGTAGTACACGAGCATCACGGTGGCGAACAGCGACCAGGCCACGGAGGTGACGCGCGGGCTGTGCGCCCAGATGTCGCGCAGCTGCTCCACGGCGGCGCCCACACCGCGTCGGCCGGTCCCGGCGACGGGCTCCGGGATGACGTACGGCTCGACCGGCGCGCCGGTACGGGCGACGAGGTCGTCGATGACGGCCCTGGCCTCGGCCTCGCGTCCCTTCTTCGTCAGGTAGACCGGTGACTCGGGGATGCCCCGGCGCACCCAGAACAGCAGGAGCGCGGGCAGCACCATGGTCGCCAGCATCCAGCGCCAGTTGCCGTCGAGGGGGACCATCACCGTCGAGACGAGACCGCACAGCGTCACACCCACCGGCCACCACAGGTCGAGCGCGGTGAGCACCCGGCCGCGGTACGCCCGTGGCGAGAACTCACCGACCAGGGCGTAGTCGACGGGGATGCAGCCGCCGAGCCCCACACCCGCGAGGAAACGCAGGGCCAGGAAGAGTGGGTAGGTGGGCGCGAGGGCGCCCAGCACCGAGAACAGGGCGAAGATCAGCAGTGTGACGCTGAACGCCTTCGTGCGTCCGATGCGGTCCGCGACCGCGCCCCAGGCGATGGCCCCCACGGCCATGCCGACGAGGTTGGCGGTCGCCACGAGCCCGCGCCCGCCGAGCGAGAGGTCGAAGTGCGAACCCAGGAGCGGCATGAGGAAACCGTTCAGGGCGATGTCGTAGGCGTCGAAGAGGTAGCCGAGACCTCCGATGATGAAAATGCGGCCCTGGACGCCCCATCTCCACGGAAGTTCCTGAACGATCTGATCACCGGTTTTCATGTTCGCTCCACGGTGGTCGCGTATCGGGTGCATGCCGCGCCATTGCCGGTGTGGTACGCACAGCTCGGGCGTGCGGGTCGTCAGTGCGCGGGGGCTCCCGCCACTGGCGGTGGGCTCAGCGGGCGAACTGGTAGGAGAACGCCCCAGATCCGGGTCGTTGAGCGGGGTTCCGCTCCACAGCCAGTCGTACGACACGTCCGACTCGCCGTCGAAGTTCGTGAGCTTCTCGTCCCTGGCCCGCTGCTCCGGGCCGTCGGCCAGGTGGTAGAAGGTCTTGTTCGCGAGCGACGCGTCCTGGACCATCCCGGCGTGCTTGGCACGCCGGTCGACGTAGCGGCGCAGCGCCCCTTCTATGCCGGAGGCGGTGACAGCACCCAGTTCCTCGGCGAGTACGGCCGCGTCCTCCATGGCCTGCGAGGCGCCCTGTGCCTGATAGGGGAGCATCGCGTGGCAGGCGTCGCCCAGGAGGGCGACGCGGCCGTCAAGCCATACGGGGTCGCGGCGCCGGTAGTAGAGGGCGAAGGCCAGGACGTCCTCCTTCGCCTTGGACAGCATCGCAGGGACCCGGTCGTCCCAGCCGGGGAACGCCTCGACGAGGTCCTGCGCGGTGGCGGGAAGCGTCCAGTTCTCGCGGACCGCGTCCGTGCAGGGGACACACGCCACGACGTTCAGGTAGTCGCCGCCCCGGATCATGTAGTGGACGAGGTGCCGGTCGGGCCCGTACCAGATGGTGCTCTGATAGCGGTCCACGAGCCAGCGGGTGGCCGGGTCGGCCGCGATGAGGTCACCGGGGATCAGGGCCCGGTAGGCCATCTCGCCGGAGAACAGCAGCGTGTCGGGGGCGCCCATGAGGTCGCGCACCCGGGATCGGACGCCGTCGGCGCCGATGATCACATCGGCACCGTGGCGCCGTCCGTCCTCGGTGACCGCCACGGGCCGCACGGGATCGGTGCGGTCCATTTCGACGACCTTGCTGGAGGTGTGGACCACCACGGCGGGCCCGGGGCCCGCGGGGTCCGCACAGGCGTCCAGCAGCATGCGGTGCAGATCGGCCCGGTGGTAGTGCCAGTACGGGGCGTTGAACTCGTCCTTGCAGCGCTGTCCGAGCGAGGTCAGGCCGACGATCCGGCCGTCCGTCCACCGGCGCCGCACCTGGTCGAGCGGTTCCGTGCGGATGGCCTCCATCTGCCGGCGCAGCCCGAGACCCATCAGGACGCGGCTGGCGTTGGGTGCGGTCTGGATGCCCGCGCCGACCTCGCCGAGTTCGGCGGCCTGTTCCAGGACGGTGACCCGCAGGCCGCGGTGGCGCAGCGCCAGAGCGGCGGTCAGACCGCCGAGTCCTCCCCCGACGACGGTGACTTCGAATGACTGACTGGACGCCACTCTTCCTCCAATGTGCGGGCGCGTCATGGTCTTGTGTGCGGCGCGGCGGTACGGCGGCTCGCCCCCAAGGCGCTCAGCGGTCGGTGAGCGTCCCGGCGGTGACGACCTCGGTGCCGTCCACGGAGACGGTGCAGCCCCGCATGGCGATGTCGAGGTGGGCGTACGACTCGCGGCCCAGGACCGGGTGGGGACCGGTCGACCACAGGAAGTTCCCCGCGAACGCCCGGGCGTCCATGCCCATCAGCTCGTCCTTGCCGTACATCGCCGTGGCGAACCAGTCGGCCGTACGCATCAGCCCCCAGCCCATGTGGGACAGGCTGCGTGCCCAACGGTCCTGTGCGTCGTCGAAGAACGTCGACAGCATCCGGGCCTGGGCTCCGCCGGAGACCTTCTCGATATGGCCGTCGGATACCTGAAGCGTGACGGGGCTGCTGACGTACTCCTTGAAGGGCAGCAGGATGTCGCCCTCATCCAGCACGATCTGCCCGCCTGAGATCTCCGGCCAGCACAGCACCATGGTGCTCGGCCAGTGGTCCCAGCGGCCCGGATCGTCGGCGAAGCCGCACTGGAACTCCGGCTTGGCGCCCGCGAGCTGCACGGTCAGGTCGGTGCCCGCGGCCGAGGTGACCCGCATGACGGACGACCTCTCCAGCAGGTCGACGCCCTCCTGCACCTCCGCCTTGTCGTTTTCCTTGGGCAGATTGCGAATGAGCACGTCGGGCGCGTCGCAGATGAAGATGATGCGGGTGCCGGCCCGCCGGATCTCCTGCTGGACCGGCGCGTGGATGAAGCCCTCGCGGGTCAGATCGACGACCAGGTCCGCGGATTTCAGCAGGTCCTGGGCGGCGCTGTCGTTGAGGACGGACAGCAGTCCGGGGCCCGCGCCGGTGTGTGTGCTGGGCATCGGCGCGGGGCTGCCCCCGGGAACGGTTGCCGCGATGACGTGTGCACCACATGCTTTGGCCGCGCCGAAGGCCGCCGCCACGTAGTCGCCCCGGCTGCCGGGCTCCGACAGTACGACCACGTGCTCGCCCTCGCGGACCTTGCACAGTCGCAACTCGCGGGTGAAGGCGTCGAGCAGATCGGCGGAAGAGAGATCGAACACGTTTTCCTCCCAGGTCGCTTGGGGTACAGACCGCGGCCTTGTGGTGGCGGCGGGCATGCCGCGGCCAGGCTTCGAGGGCGGCGGTCGAGGGGAATGGCGAAGAGCGGGCAGGGCACAGGGCCCCTCGCCGCCCATGGCGAACAGCGGACTCGGACCGGTTGCGTTGTCCGGCCGATGGAGATAATCCGAACACGTACTATCTCCGCTTGGCAAGGGGTGGTCCCGGAGTTAACACGGATCTTCTCCGGCGACGGCGGGGCGGGCCATCACCGTCACACCCCTGACCTGCGGTGGAAACGTTCGCATACGCGTACCACGCCGCCTCGGCCCCCGTGGTACGCGGATTTTCCGTCAGCCGGGCAGGCGAATGGGCCTTCTCGTAGATCGGGGCGTGGCCCTGGCGACGCTCTTCCTCAACGGCGGAGTGGACGCGCCGCGGTGATCGCCGGGCCGGCGACCCGTTCGCGGTCAGCCGCTGGAACCGCGGACCACGAGCTCGGGTTTCAGGACGACATCACCGCTGCCGCCATCGAGGAGGGCCAGGGATGCCTCGACCATGCGCTCGGCGGTCGAGCCCAGGGTGGTGAGCCCCGGCGCGGCGGTGTCGGAGATGTAGGTACCGTCGAAACTCGTGATCGCGTACTCGGCGGGCACCCGTTTACCGGCGTGCTGGAGCGCCGTCAGCAGGCCGAGCGCGACAGTGTCGGCGGTGCAGATGATCGCGTCTGTGGCGCCGGGATTCGCGAGCAGGAGCCTGGCCGCCTCGATACCGCTCGCCACGGTGAAGTTCGGCATTTCCAGAACCCGGTCGTCCGGCCCGGCGAGCGCGCGGAACGCGGTTGTGCGCTCGATGCTCGACGAGGAGTCCTCCTGGGCGTCGACCATCAGGATGCCGCGGCGGCCCCGCGCCCGCAGATGATCCGCGAGCAGGCGGACCCCCGCCGCGTTGTCGAGCCGTACCGACGGCGCTTCGACGTCTCGCGCACGGCGATCGACCTGCACGACCCGGTTGGACCGCGCGAGCTCCGTGATCGCCGCGCCGCTCCGCTCGAATGCCGCGGGCACCACGAGCACCGCGTCCACCAGCACCCGATCCATGGCGCCGAGCTGACGCCGCTCGGTCTCCGGGCTCTCGCCCGTGTCGATCGTCACCAGCCGCTTGCCCTGAAGATCCAGGCGGCGCGAATACGCCGACACCAGCTCCGCGAAGTACGCGTTCGCGATCGCGGGAACGACAAGCGCCAACGAATCCGTCGACTGAATCCGCAGCGCCCGCGCCGCCGCGTTCACCCTGTAGCCCAGTTCCTCGCATGCGTTCCGCACCCGCAGCGCCAGCTCCGGATCGACATTGCGCTCAACACCGGACAGCACACGACTCGCCGTCGGCACCGACACCCCCGCGCGCGATGCCACGTCCTTCAAGCCGATGCGCGCGCCCATCCTGAACTCCCCTGGCTCCTGCCCGTCGATGCTATCAGGGCGGTTTCGGCGACCCGTTGACGCGGCGGGGGCCGGCGTGCTTAGGTTCGGAAATGGTTTTCCCGACGGGGAGAGTACGGCATGACGGCCCGCCGCAGGCTCTGGGGGCAGCGGGCGAGTGCTTGTCGCCGGATCGGTGAACCTCTGCCTCGGCCGCACACTGCCGCGCCTGCCGGACGGTGCTGAGCGGATGCGCACCACCGGGCACTCGGAGGCGGGCGGAGGCAAGGGGGCGCACCAGTCCCTCGCCGGTCTTCTGCTCGCCCTCGCCTCGGCCCCGGCCGCTCCCGGCGCCGACGACGCGTTCACCGACGCGCCCGCCGCCCCTCTCACCGGCGGATTAGCGGTCCACCCCACCGCTTAGCGGTCCGCCTCACCGCCGTATACGGGTCCACCGCGACCGCGGTGGCCGTCACCGCACACGCCGCACGCGGAGCCGTGTCGACCCCGGACGCGGTCGACACGCTCCTCGAACGCAGAACCCACGACTTCCCCCAACCCCACCACCCGCCCCTCCCCACCTCGCCATACGTCGAAAGGCGCCCTTCCATGAGCAATGAGGCTCAGCAAGGTCGTAGAGGCACGACCGTCGAATCGAACGGCGTCAATCCCGTTCCGGATGCCGAACGGCGCGGGAAGCCGCGCGGCCTGTTCGCCGTGTGGTTCGCCTGGAACATCTCGATCCTCGGCATCAGTTACGGCATCTTCGTCTTCGGCCTCGGCCTGAACGTCTGGCAGACGATCGTCGCCGGGACCGCCGGCTACCTCACCTCGGCCACCCTCGTCGGGATCCTCGCGGTCGGCGGGCCCCGCACGGGACTGCCGACCCTCGCCCAGACGCGCTTCGCGTTCGGCATGAAGGGGAACAGAATCCCCGCGTTCTTCGCCTACCTGTCCAATATGGGCTGGAAGGTGACGATCATCACCCTTGCCTCGACCACCGGTGCGAACCTGTTCGCGAAACTGTGGCCCTCGGTGTTCGCCGACATGGACGGGTCGAGCGCCACGTCCACGATCGTGCTGTGGTTCGTGCTCGTGCTCGCCGTGACGATGGCGGTCTCCGTCCTCGGCCACGAGCTCATCATGAAGGTCGAGGTCTGGATCTCGTGGGTGACCGGCATCATGACGGTCGCGTTCCTCGGATTCATGGTGCCCGAGATCGAGTGGGCACACCTCGGTGACACCCCTGCGGGCGGACCGCTGGTGTTCACCGGCGGCATCATCATGGCGATGACCCTCGTCGGCCTCGGCTTCCTCAACTACGGCGGCGACTTCGCCCGTTACCTCCCGCGTGACACCCCGGCGCGCGGCGTGATCGGCTGGACGGTCGCCGGGCTCAGCCTGCCGGTCGTCATCCTCCTCGCCGTCGGCGCGCTGCTCGTCGGCGGGGATTCGAAGCTCGGGGCCGCCGCGGCGTCCGACCCGATCGGGGCGCTCACCACGCTCCTGCCGATGTGGTTCTTCGTCCCGTTCTCCATCGTGATCGTCATCTCGCTCGTTTCGGCCGCCATCACCGGTATGTACAGCTCCGGCCTCGCGCTCATGGCGGTCGGCGTACCGCTGCGCCGCTCCGTGACGACCGGGATCAACGCGATCATCATCGCGGCGGGCGCCTTCTATCTGCTGTTCGTCTCCACCTCGTTCCTCGCCACGTTCCAGTCGTTCCTGTCGCTCATCGCAGTGATGATGGGCACCATGGGCGGCATCCAGCTCGTCGACTTCATCCGGCAGCGCCGCATGGGCTGGAACACCGATATGGCGAACCCGCGTGGCTACGGCGGCCGCGACGGGCGCTGGACGGCGATCGTGAGTCTGATCACCGGAACCGTCGTCGGTCTCGGCCTCGTGACGAGCTCCGACCCGAACTTCGGGAAGATCACGGGATTCCTCCTCACCGAGAAGGGCCGCACCGGCGTGTTCGGGTCGAGCGGGCTCGGCATCGTCATCGCCCTGGCGCTCGGCGCCGCGCTCTACGCGATCCTCACGTTCGGACTCCGGCTGGACCCGAAGCCCGACTACTCGCTCGTGACCGCGGGAGACACCGCTCGCGGGGAGGGCGGGCTCCAGGTACCGACTCCCGACACGGACGGCAGGCACGCTGCCGACCGCACGGAACGCTGACCGACCCGTGGTGGCGAGGCCCGCGCGGGACTCGCCACCGATCGAGGAGCTGACACCCTTGTCCGCACATGAGACCGCGCTGGGGCGATTCCGGAACCCGGACCCGTGGCATGCGCCCGCCGCCTACTGGTTCTGGCATCGACTCCCCGGCACGGACACGATCCGCGCCCAGGTGCGGCAGATGTACGACGCCGGGATCCGGAGCTTCCAGGTGCAGGCACGGTTGTCGTACCCGATCGAGGACTACCTGGACGACGACTACCTCGCCGCGTGCCGTGCTGCGGTCGGGACGGCCGCCGAGCTCGGCATGGTCGTCGGCATCTATGACGACTACAACTGGCAGACCGGTCACGCCGCGGGCCGGGCCGTGACCGGCCACGACGAACTGCGCGAACGGCACCTGTTCTGGGTACGGATCCCCGCGGGCGCGGGCGACGGCTCGCTCAGCGGGATCCGCTCGGCGACGGAGAACCTCGGCCCGGCCGCGATGGACTGGCACTACGAGGGCGGCGTCGTCGACTGGGCCGACTGGCGGCTCGAATACGCGCTCGTCGTGGATGGGGAGCAGGGCGCGGCCGCCGAGCGGCCCGAACTCGTCGACCGGGTGGACGGCGCCGCCGACAGGTGCCGTGTCCGCCTCGTCGAGCCCGTGCCCGAGGGCGCGGAGGCGATCGTGTTCGTCTCCGCCCGCTGCGCGACCTCCCGGCTGGTGAACCCCGTCGACCCGGTCGCGGTCGATCGCTTCATCGAGGCCGGCTACCAGCCCTTCGCCGATGCCCTGGGCGACTTCTTCGGCTCCACCGTCGCCTACATGTTCTTCGACCAGCCGCACGCCGTGTACTACGACTGGGCGGAGCGCACAGGAGACCTGCGTTCGGCGATGCCGTTCCACGAGAGCCTGGCCGTCTCGATCCGAGAGCGCTGGGGCGGGCGGACCCCCCAGGTGCTCGCCGCCGTGCTCGACGGGGACGACCCGGAGCGGCTGAGCCTCCGCGCCCAGTTCTACGAGCACTTCAGCGGCTACGCGATGGAGACCTTCCTCGGCAAGCTGCGCGCCTGGAGCCACGCCCACGGCCTGCGTCAGTCCGGCCATGAAGTCCTCGGGCACGTCGGCGGCTGGGGGCTGGACACCGCGTTCGCGAACTGGGACCTGCGCGTGAACTTCGGACTCGACCACTTCGGTGTGGACGGCTACCGCGACCTCACCGCGGTGGACGCGCAGGACGCCCTGGTGCAGCTCAGCCCCGTGTTCGGCGACTCGGTCGCCCGCCACCACGGCCGCGGCGGGACGATGGTCGAGCAGTACTTCGTCACCCCGCCCGAAGGCGGGACCCCGTGGTCCGGCCACTGGGGGCTGACCCTGCAGGAGTTGCGCACCACGGCGATCAACCACCATCTGCAGGGCATGCGACAGATGATCTTCCATGGCTTCTACCAGACACACGGCCATGGAGACGATCACGAGTCGCTGCGGAATCCGCGCTTCGACTTCCCCCCTGGCATCAATTTCGAACCGTGGTTCACCGACCATCACCCGCGGTTCGCGCTGGAGAGCGCGCGGCTGAGCGAATTCCTCGAACCGGTGTCACCACAGAACGACGTGGCCCTCCTGTACCCGTTGCGCACGGTGTGGACCGCGGGTCAGCTCGGCGAGCAGGCGTCGGCGATGGGTGAGTGGGCCCGCGCGCTCACCGAAGCCCGGGTGGGCTTCCACCTCGTGGACGAACGCGATCTCGACGCGGCCGCTGTGGAGGAGGGCGCGGTGTGCTTCGGGGACCGCCGGTACCGGGCGCTCGTGCTTCCCGCCGTGACAACGCTGCGCTCGGCCGCGTCGCTGCGCCGACTTCGCCGCATGGCCGAATCGGGGGTACGGGTGCTGGCCGGCGGTGCGACGCCCACCGTCTACCAGGTGGGCCCGCAGACCGCCGCCGAGGACTGGGCGGACCTCGCCCCCGCCGCGGAGGTGTTCGCCGCGGTCCCCGAGGAGGCGGTCCTGCGCGGGCTCGTCGCGCAGCGTGGGCGGGCCGAACCGACTCTGCGCGTCCCCGCCGGCTCGGCGGTGCGCTGGCGCGGCGGCCCGGACGCGGCCGACGGCTTCCGTTTCGCGTGCTTCACCGAGACCGAGGGCACAGTGGAGCTCCTGCTGCCCGACGGGTCCTGGCATATCGAGGAGTGGGAGGCCGCCGACGGTACCGTGCGCACCCTCGAAGCGGCCGAGAGCCCGGTCGCGCTGCGGCTGGAGCAGAACGCATTGCGCCTGTTGCGTGTGTACCGGGGCGCAGAGCCCGCTTCGGGCTCGCCGGATGTCACGGAAGACTCCGAGGCGGCGGCCGGTCACGGCACACCGGAATGGTCGGCGCCGGAGGCGCTTGAGTCCGGCTGGCTGCTCGAGGTCGCCGAGGACGCGTACGAGGAGGCGGGCACCCGCCGTGACATCGCGGTGACGTGCGGCTGGGAGCGCCAGGGCCTTCCGGCGTTCGCGGGCACCGCCGACTATGTGCGGCAGATCGAGCTCGACGCGCCGGTCCCCCTGGAGCTGACGTTCCCGGCTGTCGCCGGAGCTGTGATCGTGTCCGTGAACGGCGTGCGTGCGGGGGCGCGCGCCTGGGCGCCGTACCGCGTCACGATCCCCGCCGACGCCCTACGGCCCGGGATGAACGAACTCCGCGTCCGGGTCGCGCCGTCGGCGGCCAACCGCTACTACGCCGGGACCGGGCTCCGCGCCGGGCCCGAACCGTGCGGGCTGCTCGCGCCGCCGCTGCTGCGCCACGCGCTCGCGACTCCCGACCTCGGTGTGCTCCCGGACGGTTCCGACTCCGGCCCGCGCTCAACCTCGATCCCGGAAGGCTGATCCACCTTGCTCAAGGGCTCGACCCGCTCCTGACCCCGGACCCGCTGTACGCGCTCGCGCCAAAAGTGGACTGTCCACCAGGCGAGAAGCCTCACCATGACGCTGGGATGCCGGATGGGCTCCCTGCGCTTCCTCCTCGCGGTGATCGAGCACGCCACCCGCCGCGCGCGGTTCCTCGGCGCGACGGCACACCCCACCGCCGACTGGGTCACTCAGCCGCCATCTCCTCCACACACTGCGCGAGTACGAGGCGTTCTCCAACGAGCACAGACCTCACCGCACTCTCGCGGGCGACGCGCCACTTCGCCCCCTACCCGAACCGATCGCCGCCCCCGACCAGCCCTCCCATCACCATGTCCATCGGCGCGATCGCCCTCGGCGGCCTCCTGCACGAGTACCGACACGCTGCGTGACCAGCACGGACGTAGTAGTTACAGCCGCCCGGGGCGACGTGATGTGGCGACGCGGGCACACACCAGAATCTACCAATATGTGAGGTACACCCCGATCGCGGGTAAACCAAGCTCGTGACCACCAAACCGTGGCGCCCGGTCACACTCGCGCCGGCCGTACTCGTCCCTCTGGCGGCGGCACCCCTCACGCCCGGGAGTACCGCTCACGCTGAAACCAGCGTGAACAAGATCGCCCAAGCGCTGCGGAGCAGCCTCGTCCACGTGGATCGCGCGTCCGGCGCACTGAGCGCCGGGCAGGCGCGCGAGCCGGCAGGCAGCATCCGCGGCACGGGCGGGCCGCCCGGACACCCGCCCCGTCTGGGTCGGCGGCGAACGCCGCCCCTATGGGGACGCCGGTCCGGCCTATGGCCCTTGGGCGGGTGGGTACTTCGGCGGGTACGGGTCGATGCCGCTGCCCGGGTGCCGACCGCGGACGACGGCGAGACGGGTGTGGACCGCAACTGTTCATTTGACACATGGGTTCTCAAGGCAAGGAGAGCGACATGCTGCTCATAGGGCTCATCATCCTGGCCGCGGCGGCTGTCATCGGCGTGGTAGGCGTGCTGGCCAACCTCGGCGGTGGGCACGCGCTCACCGATGGCTTCTCCGTGTTCGGTTTCAACGGCGCCGGCTACACCGGAACGGTGTTTCTCTCCGGGATCGTGATCGGGGCCGCCGCCCTGCTCGGGCTGAGCCTGATGATGGCCGCCGTGCGCCGCAGGCACGCCGCGCGCCACGGGCTCACACGGCACCGCCGGAAGGCCGCCCCGGTCGACCGGGAGCGCGATGAGGTGGCTGGCAGACACGAGCCCGCGGACGACGAGTCCGCCCGCGGCACTCGGCGCCATGGCCGACCGCATCTCTTCGGGCACCGCACCGCCCATCGATAGGAAGGCAGTGGCTCATGAATGTCGGGAAGAAGATGGCCCACACGGCCGAAGCGGTCCGAGGCAGCGCCAAAAAGGCGCTCGGCCGGGTCACCGGTAACCGCCGCATGCAGGCGGAAGGGCACGGCGACAAGGTGAAGGGCAACACCAAGCAGTCCGGTTCGAAGATCAGGGACGCCTTCCGGCACTGATCCCTCGGTAGACGGTCCCATCGCCCGCGCTCACGCCGCACCACCCGCCTCGCCGCCCGGGCCCTGCTGCTGAGGAACGCCCCGGGGGCTCTGGACTGGGCGCGCCGGATCGAGCTGTGCACCGTCGTGGTTGCCTCTTTCGTGGCAGTGGTGGGTCTCTGGTACTCAAGCGTTCAGTCGCGGTGTGCTCGACGGCCAGGTCGGACCGGACCAGCTTCGGGAGGACCGCATCCGCGGCGGAGACGTCCAGGACTCGGCCGGGCAGCCGGCCCACGAAGTCACTGGGCCGCTGTGGCGGACGCTGCCCACGATGGTCAGTCCGACCTGCTCCAGGTGAGTTCGGCTGTGCGTTCCGCACCCCACAGGCGGGTGGGAGTGGCGACGCCGAGCGTGAGGAGTGAGCCTTCGAAGCCCACTTTCCGGACCTGGGACCGTCCGATCCAGTTCGGGAAGAGGCTGGTGGTGACGTGGTGTTCGACGGTTGTGGGATCGATGACCTCGAACGGCCCGCCGTAGGCAACGTAGCCGACCGCTGCCCGGGCGAGTTCACCGGCCGACGCGTCCTCGAGACGTGCCGATCTCATGGGCGGGCGGTCGCCGCGCCCCAGCTGGGCGGACATATATCCCTGAGGGGTGTAGACGATCAAGCCGTAGGGGGTGGGGCCGAGGGGGTGGATGACCTCCCCGTCGGTGCTCGTCGTGGTGTAGGACACGAGGTGCCATGCGCCGAGCAGCTTCTTGCGGACCTCTTCGCGGGCCTCGCGTTCATGCCCCGCGGCCGGTTGGCCGGCAATGGTCATGGAAAAGCGGCTCCCTTCGTTCCAGGAGAGCGAACGGGCCCCGTCCGGGAGAGCCTACGGGGCCCGTGACCAGGGTCAGTGCTGGGTGAGCTCTCCGTCGACGAGCCGCCACAGGTGGAGCGGGTTCGCCTCGCGCAGTGGCTGCGGCAGCAGTTCGTCAGGAAAGTTCTGGTAGGTGATCGGGCGTACGAACCGCTCGATCGCGCGCATGCCCACGGAGGTGAAGCGACTGTCGGAGGAGGCCGGGAACGGGCCGCCATGGGTGGAGGCGTAGGAGACCTCCTGCGGGATCGAAAAGGCGTTGAACACGATGCGTCCGGTTCGGCGCTCCAGGATCGGCAGGAGCTGTTCGACGCCGGGGCGGTCGGCGGCCTCGGCATGCACGGTCGCCGAGAGTTGTCCGCGGAAGGCGCGGGCCGTCCCGAGCAGCTGATCCGAGCCGGTCAGTCTGACCAGCAGGATCGCGGGGCCGAAGACTTCTTCGCGCAGGGCGGGAGCGGCCAGCAGTTGCTCACCGGTGACCTCGTACAGCAGGGACTGCCCGTCCCCTCCGTGGGCCGGGGCCGGTCCCGCGCCGATCAGAGTGGCGCCCTCGCCCTGCATACGCTGTACGTTGCGGGTGTAGGAGTCGTGGATGCCGGGTGTGAGCATGGTCCGTGCGGCCACCTTCTCCACCTCGGCGATCGCCGCGTCACGCAGTTCCTGGAAACCGGGTCCGTCGACGGCGAGGAGGATGGCGGGCTTCAAGCATGCCTGCCCGACGTTGTACATGGCGCGCTGGACCAGGCCCCCGCCGATCTCCGCGCCGCGGGCCGCGAGGGCGGCGGGCAGTACGAAGGTCGGGTTGACGCTGGTCATCTCGGTGAACACGGGGATGGGGTCGGGGCGCCGCTGAGCCCGGCGGTAGAGGGCCATGCCGCCGCCCTCGGAGCCGGTGAAAGTGACCGCCCGGACCAGGGGATGGTCCACCAGGGCCTCACCGATCTCGTTGCCGGCGCCACGGACGAGGGAGAAAACACCTTCGTGCAGTCCCGCCTCGGCCACGGCCTCCTGGATGACACGGCCCTGGATCTCGGACGCGCCGGGGTGGGCGTTGTGGGCCTTGACGACGACGGGGCAGCCTGCCGCCAGGGCCGAGGCGGTGTCGCCACCCGCCGCTGAGTAGGAGATCGGGAAGTTGCTGGCGCCGAAGATCGCCACGGGCCCCAGGGCCACCTTCAGCAGCCGGTGATCCATGCGCGGTGCGGGCCGGCGATCCGGCTGTGCGGTGTCGATGGCCACCTGGAGGAAGCGGCCCTGACGGACAACGGTGGCGAACTTGCGGAACACACCGGCGGTCCGTATCGCCTCGCCCTCGAACTGGGCGGCGGGCAGGCCGGTCTCCAACGCGGTCCGCGCGGCGAGTTCGTCCTTGACGGCCTCGAGCTTGTCCGCGATGAGGTCGAGGAATGCCGCCCGCTCGGCAGGCCCGGTGTGGCTGTAAGAGTCCAAGGCATCGTCCGCGAGGCGGACCGCACGGTCGACCTCGGCCGCGCCGCCGAAAGCGAACTCCGGCTCGATGAGTTCTCCGGTGGCGGGGTTGAGCGCCTTCATCGTCCCCGCGGTGGCGGGCACACCTGCCGCTCCGAGCAGCAGCTCTCCGGTCAGTGTCATGCGTGCGCTCCCTTGAAACCGGCGGTGAGCTCGTCGGTGGTGGTGATGGCGTGGGCGTAGGTGGGGCCGTTCAGCTCGTGCGCGGCGTGCATCATCTCGGGCAGGAGCGCCGCGGTGGCGTCACGGACCAGCGTCACGTGGTAGCCGAGCTCCATGGCAAAGCGCCCGGTGGACTCGATGCAGGTGTTCGCCAGCAGGCCGATCATCACGACGTGGGTGATGCCGTGCTGCTTGAGCTGGAAGTCAAGGTCGGTGTTGGCAAAACCGCTCTGTGCCCAGTGCTCCTGCACCACGATGTCGCCGGGCCTCGGCCGGAAATCGGCGTGGAACTCCCCGCCCCAGGTACCGCGAGCGAAACTGTGCCGCTCCATGATGGCGCGCTGGGTGGGGTTGGGGTGATCCCACGTCTGGTAGTCACCCGGTTCCCAGCGACGGTGGGGAACGAACACCACGCGGACACCGCTCTCGCGGGCGGCGGTGACCACGGAGCGCAGGTGGTGCAGCAGGCCCACCTCCTCCGCTATGGGCTCCAAACGCGGCCAGATCTTGCCGCCCTCGGACAAGAAGTCGTTGTAGGGGTCGACCAGCAAAACGGCCGTATGGCGGGGGTCACAGGTCTGGTGCACGGGTTCCATTCCAATCTGGATGACGAATAACATCCAGATTGAAGATTACGTCGGTCATCCTGAAAGTCAAAACAACAGCACCGAATCTCCCCTACGAGACCAGGGTGTATGATGCACATCATCCAGATGCGCGGTGGTTGCACTGCGCCGCCCCACGGAAGGCAGGGCCGGCATGGGCCACTCACAGGCGGAGAAGGTGGCGAGCCGCGAACGGGTGCTGCGGATCGCGTCGCGCAAGGTCCGCGCCGAAGGCGTCAGCCGCCCCGGCATCGCGGACCTCATGAAGGAGGCCGGGCTCACCCATGGCGGCTTCTACAAACACTTCGACTCACGCGACGATCTGATCGCCCAGGCCGCCGCCGTCGCCCTGGCCGAGGGCTCGGCGAAGATGGAGCGGTCCGCCCGGAAGAACGATCAGGACGCACGGGCCGGTCTCATCGACGGCTACCTCGCGAAGCGGCACCGCGACGGACCGGCCACCGGCTGCGCGCTCGTCTCCCTCGGAGCCGCCGCCGGACGCGGCGACCAGCACTTCAAAGAGTCCTATGAAAAGCAGGTCCGCACGTACCTGGAGCTGATCGCCGGCCTGGACGACGACGCCGCGGATGCCCGGGCGGAGGCAATGCTCACCCTCAGCGCTCTGGTCGGCGCCGTGCTCATATCCCGGGCCGTGGCCGACCAAGACTTCTCCGACGAGCTACTGGAGACAGTCGCCAAGCAACTCAAGTGAGACGCGTCGGAACCCCTGCCACCCACCACCGCCTGACGCCCACCCCGGACCGCGCTGCGGTCCGGCGGGATTCCCGGCCGCGCCGCACCACATACCGCAGCCGACGCGACCGGTGACATCGACCGGCCGGTCCAGGCCGGTCTCACAACCGTCCGCGCCGACCCGCCGCAGACACCCGCGGAAAGACGGGAGGCACCGGCACGGCGGACCGTGATATATGCCGCCCCGCCAGACGTCGAGGGCCGCACCGGCGCAGACGCGCTGCCCGCAACCCCTAGGCTCGTCCGGCGGATCATGGGCCGAGCCAGGGCCGGACCGAGGCGAGGGCCGACCAGTGCCCTCATCGTGTTGACCGCCCCCGGCAGGCAGTGCTGGAGTCGGCACGTGGACAGCATCCCCGCCAACCGGCGGCTCTGGAACCAGATCAGCAGCGCCTACCAGCACAAGCACGACCCGCAAATCGGCGCCACACCCCGGCTGTGGGGCATGTACTCCATCCCCGACGCGCACCTGCACGCCCTGGGCGACGTCACCGGCAAGCGCGTCCTCGAACTCGGCTGCGGCGCCGGCCAGTGGTCCAGGGCGCTCGCCGCCGAGGGCGCCACCGTGGTCGGACTCGACCTGTCCGAAGCCCAACTCGCCGCAGCGGCCCGCGCGATGGGAGCGGACCGCTACCCGCTGGTGCAAGGCGCCGCCGAACAACTCCCCTTCGCCGCCGACAGCTTCGACCTGGTGTTCTGCGACTTCGGTGGGCTCAGCTGGGCGCCCCCGCACCTGGCCGTCCCGCAGGCCGCACGCGTCTTGGGCCGAGGCGGGCGCCTGGTGTTCAACGTCGCCAGCCCATGGTTCGAAGCTTGTTATGACGAAGCCGCCAGCCGCGTGACCACGACGCTGCAGCAGGACTACTTCGGGCTGAACACCATCGCCGAAGACAACGGCGCGACCAGCTATCAGCTCACCTACGGCGACTGGGTCAAGGTCCTGCGCGGCGCGGGTCTCATCATCGACGACCTCATCGAGCCGCGGCCCGAACGCGGAACACCCAACGGCTACAACGAAACCGACCCACCCGACTGGGCACACCGCTGGCCGGCGGAACTGCTCTGGGTAACCCACAAACCGTAGGTTCCGCCGCGCCGAGACGTGAAGTCCTCCCAACGCATCGCTCGTCCGCTCCACTTCGTTCCTGCGTTTGTAGATCGTCTTGTCGAAGCCGGCAGGCCGTCCGCCCCTGCTGCCGCGTCTTTTGCGGTGGGCCCGCTGATCTCGGGGCTCGGGAATGGTGTCCTTGATCTGGCGACGTCTCCTCAAGCGCTTCGCCCAGCACGAGGAAATCGTCGAGCTCGCCACCTTCCTCGCCTCCGACCGCGCGTCGTACATCACGGGCGCCAACTACGCAGTCGACGGCGGCGCGAGCGCCTGGTAGGCCACCGAATCTCACGCGCGTAGCGGAAGGGGCCTCCGGCGGAGTTGCCGGAAGCCCTGAAGCTCGGTCGCCACGGTAGTCACCGTCGTCGCCAACCTGCGGCCGACGGGGCTTCGAAGGTGAGCGGTGCGTTGAGGACCCGGGCGTGCCTAACCTGCGGGTGTCCGCGCCCGGGCGAAGCTCGGCGGTGACCCGGCCCCGCGACCGGGCTGCCACGCCCTCCCGCTCAGCTTCTGGTCCGCAGCGCGCCGCGCCACACCGCTGCCGCGGGCGGCCACGTTGCCCCGGCCGACCTCGACACCGTCCACCTACTTCTCCTGCCGCTCCACCCCCGAGGCCTCGGCGATCTCGCCGCGTTGACGGAACAGCGGACAGTCACTCAGGGGAAGCCGGAGGGTAAGTGGGGACGACCCGGTAACTCACGGCCGGGTAAGGCAAGTTCCCCCAATGCAGGCCGGTGACGTTCGAGTACAGGTCGCCGGGCTCACTGGGGGAACCGGTCTCGCAGTTCTCGCGGAAATACACCTTGACCTCGGCGAAGGCGAAGTTGGCCACGGAAAGCGCAGGCTCCGGGAGGGTCTGGCATTCGGTGTCGGTGGCCGCGATGGGGTACACCGTGCCGGTGAGGTCTTTCCCGGTATAGAACCCGGCCTTGCCCCAAGGGATATCGGTCGCGGCGGCAGGCTGGGCGAGGGCCGCGCCCACCAGCAATGCAGCCCCAAAGAGGGCAAGGACGGCACCGCCGAGGCGTCTGTTGCTGCGAATGGTCATGCGTGCGCTCCTTTGCGAACGTCTCCGGCGCCGACGCTACGGAACGATGAAGCACTCCACAGCGACCGACCAACGGATTCCCTTGACGCGTCAATCATCTAACAGGAAGCGCAATATCTGCTACCCGGAGTGAAGTTGACCTCCGTCACATCTCGCGTACGGTGCGTCAGGCTCCGCCACGACGTCGTCTCACAGGTCAGGCGGCTCGGCGACGACCGGCAGCGGCAGGCGGGTGAGCGCGGCCCGGTACTCGGCGACGATGCGCTCCACGACAGCGGCCGCGGGGAGCACCGTGTCGATGAGTCCCGCAGACTGGCCCGCCTCCACCTTGCCTTCCAGAACCCGGCCGTACAGGGCGGCGTCCCTGAGGGTGGCGGCCTGGAACTCCTTGCGCCGCACGTCGATTTCGGCACCGGATTCCTCAAGGCGGCGCATGCGCGCGGTGAACTCGTTCTCCAGGGCGCGGATGACGCCGAGGCCATGTCCGACGGTGCGGGTGCCGTCGACACCGGCGGCGAGAACGGCGGCCTGGTAGTCGGGGTGAACGGTGGCTTCCCGAGTGGCCAGGAAACGGGTGCCGAACTGGGCGGCCCCCGCGCCCAGAGCGAGCATCGCGGCCAGTCCGGAGCCGTCCGCGATCCCGCCGGAGGCGATCACCGGGGTTTCGGGAACGGCCGAGACCACGGCCCGGATGAGGACCTGCGTGGTGACCATCGAGGGCGGCGGGTGCCCGCCGGCCTCCGCGCCGACGACGACGAGCCCGTCGACGCCCGCGTCGGCGGCCTTGCGGGCGTGCTCGACACCGGCGACGACATGCAGGCAGACGGTGCCGATGGCACGGAAGCGCTCCAGGTAGCGGCGCGGTCCGCCCTGCGAGGCGATCAGTACGGGCGGCCGACGGGCGAGGAGCAGATCGATGACGTCATCGGCTCCCGCCCGGTTGATCGGAAGGTTGACCGCCCACGGGCGGTCGGTGCCCGCGGCCATCTCGTCGAGGGTACGGGCCAGGTCGTCCAGGCGCATGGGCCCCGCGGCGACGACCCCGAGGCCACCGGCCTCGCTGACCGTCAGCGGCAGGGCCGAGCACGAGGAGGCCCAGGACATGCCGGCCTGAACGACCGGAAGGTCGATGCCGAGCAGACGGGTGACGGGGGTGGGGATACGGCTCACGCCGGTCATGCCGGCACCTCGTCGTCCCGCCGCGCGAGCAGCCCGCGCGCGTGGGCGGCGAGCCGGTTCTTCTGCACCTTGGAGCTGGCGGTCATGCCGATGTCCTCGAACCCTTCGACGATGCGCAGATGGCGGGGGACCTTGAACCCGGCCATGCGGGTGCGCGCCCAGGCGATCAGTTCGTCCTCGGTGGTGCCCGGTTCGGTGAGGACGACGAACGCGAAGACCACCTCGACCAGCCGCTCGTCGGGGACACCGACCACGACGGCATGCCGCACCCGCGGATGCCGGTGCAAGGTGTTCTCCACGTCGGCCGGTGCGACGTTCTCGCCGCCGACCCGGATGATGTCCTTGGTGCGACCCACGAAGTGCAGCCGGCCCGTGGCGTCGAGCGCGCCGACGTCACCGGTGGCCAGCCAGCCGTCGGGGTCGATGGCGGCGGCGGTCACCTCCGGCGCGTCCAGATAGCCCCGCATGACATTCCAGCCGCGCACCAGGATCGAGCCCGGCTCGCCGGGACCGCAGTCGCGGGTGTCGTCCGCGGCGCGGATGCGCACCTCGACGCCAGGCTCCACCAGCATCGCACCGGACGCCCTGATCTGGTCGTCCTCCCACCAGCAGGACTGGGCGACATTGGGCGAGGCTTCGGACAGGCCGTATCCGGCGACGCACTCGGTGGCACCCAGCTCGTCGATCACTCGGCGGATGACGGTGGGAGAGGCCGCGACCCACGCGCCCCGCAGGTGCAGCGTGCGGTGTGCGCGGTCGGGGTGGTTGAGCAGCATCAGCGCGATGGTGTCGTTGCCGGAGAAGTGTGTGCAGCGTTCGCTCTCCAACAGCCGCAGCGCTTCGGCCGGTTCGAAGCGCGCCATGGTCACCAGGGTCGCGGCGTGCTGGATGGACGCCAGTACGGACAGGGTGCTGCCGGCGACGTGGAAGAAGGGCCGGGCGCTGTGGAAGCGGTCGCCGGGGCGCAGGCCAAGGCGCGCACCGGAGAAGAACGCGTCGGCGCACATGCTGCGCTGGGTGAGCAGCACGCCCTTGGGGTGGGATGTCGTGCCGGAGGTGTACTGGACCAGCAGGATGTCATCGGGGGTGCCGGTCGCGGGGACCTCGCCGGTGACCCCGTCCAGGAACTGCGGCCACGCCGTCGCCCACTCCGGCACCTCCTTCCCGCACACGACGACTCTCTCCAGGTCGGGCAGGCCGCGGCAGGTGGCCGTGGAGTCCTCGCCGATGCCGAGCTCGCGCAGGATGGCGCAGAAGTCGACGCGCAGGACGCGGTCGGCGACGAACAGCACGGAGACCCTGGCGTGGGCGAGGGTGTGGTGTATCTCGTCAGCGGTGTACCGGGTGTTGACGGGGATGGTCACCGCGCCGACCGAGCCCAGGGCGACGAACAGGGCGACCCAGCGCGGCCCGTTGCCGAGGCAGAGGCCGATCCGGTCGCCGCGGCCGATGCCGGCGTTGGTCAGGGCGGCCCGGATCCGGGCGACCTCGGCGGCGAGTTCACCATAGGTGATCCGCTCCTCGGCGGTGACCACGGCCTCCACGTCGGGGGCGAGCAACGCGGCCCGTTCCAGCGCCTCGTGGGCGGTCAGGGGGCATGCCGTCCTGAGGTTCATCGCTTCTCCTCGTCGGTGGTGGTCGCTTTGTCGGCGCCACGGCGGGTGAACCGGTCGACGCCGTCGCGCCAGCCGTCGTCGGTGAGGCACTGCTCGATCGCCGCCATCTCGATCCTGATGCCGCGATCGAGGTCCGTCTCGCCCCCCAGGTCGACGGCCCGTTTCGTCAGCTCGATCGCCAGGGGCGGAGCCTTCGCGACAGTGCCGGCGATCTCCGCGCCGGTCCGCGCCAGCCGCTCCTCGGGCACCACCTGGCAGACGACACCCAGGTCGAGGGCCTCGGTGGCGGGCATGGGACGGCCGGTGAACAGGAGTTCCTTCGCGCGGCGCCTGCCGATGACGCGCTGCAGCCGCTGGGTGGCGCCCACCGTGCCCCAGTGCGGCTCCGGGAAGCGGAAAGTGGTGCCCTCGGCGGCGATGGCGAAGTCCGCGGCCAGGGTGATCTCTCCGCCGGATCCCACGACCGCGCCGTGCACGAGTGCGACGACCGGGCGGCGGCACCGTTCGATCGCGTCGTAGGCGGCGAACGAGGCGATACGCCTGCGGCGGACCCAGGCGGCGTCCCGGCCGGCCCGCTCCTTGAGGTCCGCCCCGGCGCAGAACGCGGGACCCTGCGCGGACAGCAGCACCACGCGGACGGAGTCGTCGGCGTCGAGCTCCTCGAAGACCGACCGCAGCTGCCTGCACATCGGCAGATCGACGGCGTTACGGGCCCGGGGCCGGGCCAGTTCGACACGGGCGATCCCGTCAGCCACCGCACAGCGCACTCGCGGGTCCGCGGGAGTCGGCTCGTCGGTCCCGGACATTTCAGATCACCCCGAGGCCCGCAGGTCCTCGATCTCGCCGCGGTCGAGCCCGGCGAGTTCCGTGAGCACCGCCTCGGTGTCGGCGCCCAGCAGCGGCGGGGCGTCGGTGGGCGGCGGCGCGCCGGTGGTCTCCCGCAGCGGGGTGCGCAGGGCGCGGAAGGTGCCCTCGGTGGGATGCTCGAACTCCGCGACGACGTCCCGCGCCCGCGCGTGCGGGTCGGCCAGGGCCTCGCGGACGCCGCGCACCTCGCCGGCCGGGATGTCGGCGGCGCGCAACTCCTTGAGCAGCGGATCGCGGTCCCGTCCGGCGATCGCCGTCCGCAGGGCGGTCATCACGCGGTCGCGCCCGGCGACGCGCCCCGCGTTGTGCCGCAGACCGGGATCGGCGGCGAGGTCGTCAAGACCGAGGGCGGCGCACAGCGATGCCCAGTGCTGGTCGCTGCCGCTGATGTGCAGCCAGCCGCCGTCGGCCGTCTGGAACGCGGCGGACGGGACCCGGCCGGGGTGCTGGGTGCCGGTGCGCACCGGGTCCTCGTCCAGGGCGAACAGCCGGGCCGCGTTGAGTGCCTGCAGACTGAGCTGGACGTCCATCATGGAGACGTCGTAGTGGCGGCCGTGGCCGGAAGCGGCACGCCCGGCCAGACCGGTGAGCGCGGCGATGGCGACCCACAGCCCAGAGGTCATGTCCGCCACCGGGATCCCGGCCTTGCTGGGCGGGCCGTCCGGTTCCCCGGTCACCGCCATGACGCCGGACAGCGCCTGGAAGACGGTGTCGTAGCCCTTGCGGGTGCGGTCGGGGCCGCTCTGCCCGAAGCCGGTGGCGGACACGTACACCAGGGCCGGGTTGTCCGCGGCGAGCCGGTCGTATCCCAGTCCCATCCGTTCCATGGCGCCGGGCAGGAAGTTCTCGACGACGACGTCGGCGCCGGTGGCGAGGCGGCGCGCGAGGTCCTGGCCGCGGGGGTCCTTGAGGTCGAGGGTGATCGAGCGTTTGCCGCGGTTGAACGCGAAGAAGTAGGCGCTCTCGCCGTGCGGCAGACGGGGCTCGAAGCCACGGGTCTCGTCGCCGCGGCCGGGGCGTTCGACCTTGATGACGGTGGCTCCCAGCTCGGCGAGAACCTGGGTGGCCATCGGGGCGGCCAGGACCCGCGAGAAGTCGAGGACGGTGATGCCGCCGAGCGGGCCGGGCGTGGGGTGCGCGCTCACCGGCGGAACCCCCGCATCAGTGCGTTGACGTCCTGGCCGGCCCGCATCGCGGCCTCGGTCGGCAGATCGGCGACGCGGTAGAAGAGGTCCTTGGCCGCGTGGATGGCGCGGGACTCCACGGCGGCCCACCGCTCGGCTGTGCCGAGCGCGGCCTCGACCACCTGGTCCGGCTCGACGACACGGTTCACCAGGCCGTGTGCCGCGGCCTCGGAGGCCGAGAGCAGCCGGCCCGTGCTGATCAGCTCGAAGGCGAGCTTGCGGCCGAGGTGGCGCTGGAGCCCGGTCATGACCAGGGCGGGCACGATCGAGTGTCGCAGTTCGGGGTAGCCGAACTTCAGGTCCGTGCCGGCTATGGCCATGTCGGCGCCGATGGCGAGCCCGGCGCCACCGCCCACCGCGGCGCCGCGCACCGCGGAGACGACCGGTGTGCCCATCCGCTGCATCTGCGTCTGCAGGTGCGCGGTGAGCGCCGCCCGCTCCAGGACGGCATCCGGCTCGTCGGGGGTGAGGGTGGAGAACTCCGACAGGTCGGCGCCCGAACAGAAGCCGCGGCCGGCGCCGGTGAGGACGACGGCGCGGACTTCGCGGTCGTCCTCGGCCGCGGTGAGCGCGGTGCTCAGCGCCCGGGTGAGCGCGGTGTTCAGCGCGTTGAGCTTGTCGGGGCGGTTGAGGATGAGGACGCGGACCGGGCCGCGGTCCTCGACGAGCAGCACATCGGCGGCCGCTTCGCCCGTGTCGGCCGACTGCCCGCTGGTCATGACGGTCACGGAAGGTTCTCCTCGGGGGGTGGGATGGGGAAGCGTGCGGTGGGGCGGGTCAGGCGGCGGCCGCGGAGCGGGCGAAGCCTGCGCGGGCCACCATGCTGTGCAGGGGCCGGCCCAGGGCCTCCTCGCAAGCCCGGGACGCGGCGGCGAGCGCGTCGAGGTCGATGCCGGTGTCGGCTCCCATCGCGTCGAACAGGCTCACCAGGTCCTCGGTGCAGACGTTTCCGGTGAGGCCGGCTCCATAGCCGATCCGCGACGGATGGCCGCCGACGCCGCCCAGGGCGCTGTCGAAGTGGCGGCAGCCCGCGTCCAGGGCGGCGACCGCGTTGGCGATGGCCGTTCCGCGGGTGTTGTGGAAGTGGGCGACGATCGGCAGCCCGGGGTGGGCCCGGTCCAGCCGGGCGAAGAGGCCGGTGACGGCCGCGGGGGTGGCGACGCCCGTGGTGTCGCCCAGGGTGACGGCATCCGCGCCGAGGTCGACGAAGCGGGCGACGTCCTCGGCGACCCGGCCCGGGTCGACGGGGCCTTCGAAGGGACAGCCGAACGCGACGGACACCACCCCGATCAGCCGGAACCGGTCGCCGGCGAGCGCGACCATCTCGGTGACCCGTTCCCACTGGTGCTCCCGCGTGGTGCGCAGGTTCTTCCGCGTGTGGCTCTCACTGGCCGACACCAGCAGGCTCAACTCCTCGGCGCCCGCGCCGCGTTCGAGGTCGGCCAGGGCGCGCTCGACGGCCCGCGGGTTGGGACACGTCGCCTTGAACGCCACACCGGGGCGGTGGGTGACGCCCGCCAGCACATGGCTCGCGTCGGCGAAGGCGGGAACCCACCGCGGATGGCTATAGCCAGTCGCTTCGATGCGGCGGAAGCCGGCGTCGGCGAATGCCTCCAGTAGGGCGATCTTGGTTTCGGTGGGCACGAACGTGGGTTCGTGCTGCAGCCCGTCCCGGGCGAAGCATTCGCAGATCGTGACCGCGTCGGTCATCGAGCCACCTCCTCATGGATGACTCCACCACAACTACCGCCGCCATGTTGATAAAGTCAACACTCAGTCGTCGTCGAGCTGATCTCGCTCCCGCCGTTCCAGGGACAGCGCGAGATCGGTGAGCTTCTCCAGGGCACGCCCCAGCACCCGCACCTCCTCGCCGGAGAGGACCTCCGCGAAGGTCGCGTCCCGCTCGTTCGCCGCCGCGATCAGACCCCGGTACACCGTCACCCCGGCCTCGGTGAGAGCCAGTTGGCGGCTGCGCCCCGATCCTTCGGTGCGGCCGACCAAGCCCCGCTCCACCAACCCCCGCACTACCCGGCTCACCTGTGCTTTATCCAGCCCCGCCCGCCGGGCCAGGCGATTGAGGGTCAGGGTCGGATCCGCCGCGATCAGTGCGATCGTCCGCCACTCACCGAGGCTGACGTCGAACTCGCGGCGGTACCTCAGGGCCGCGCTGCGCGACAGCGCCGACGATGTACGCGACAGCCGATAGGACAACAGTTCGGAGATCGGCACCAGGTCTCCGCCACCCTCACGTTTCACCATGGGTGGCATGGTATCTCCGCCACAAGTGTTGACTTTATCAACGCGAGCGACGGAAACTCGCACCGCCCGCCGCCCCGGCGACGCAGCCCCTCTCAGCAAAGGAGTCGTACGTCGTGGCCGACCCTTCAACCCTCTCCGGATCCCAGGAAGCCGACGCCGCCGATACTTCCTCGGTCGACCGCACCGCGACCTACCGCACCATCGCCTGGCGCCTCATGCCGCTCCTGGTCATCTGCTACGTCGTCAGCTTCATCGACCGCACCAACATCGGCATCGCCCAGCAGGGCCTCGAGCGCGACCTCGGCTTCGGCTCCGCCGTCTACGGCCTGGGCGTGACCCTCTTCTTCGTCGGCTTCATCCTCTTCGAGGTGCCGAGCAGCACCCTGCTCGCCCGGATCGGCGCCCGTAAGACACTCGTGCGCATCATGGCGTCCTGGGGTGCCGTCACCATCGCCACATCACTCGTCCACAACGAGATCACCTTCTATATCGCCCGGTTCCTCCTCGGTGTCGCCGAGGCCGGCTTCTTCCCCGGGGCGCTCTACTTCCTGTCCCGCTGGTTCCCCTCCGCCCGGCGTACCCGCATGACCGCGGTGTTCTTCGCGGGCGTGCCCATCTCCGGCATCCTCGGCTCCCTCATGTCCGGCAGCATCATGCACAGCTTCGGCGGCGTGGCCGGCTTCGCCGACTGGCAGTGGCTGTTCCTCATCGAGGGCATTCCCCCGATCGTGCTCGCCGGCGTCGTCCTCCTGCGGCTCGTCGACGAACCCGGACAGGCGCGGTGGCTGACCCCCGCGCAGCGAGCGGCCGTACGCGCGGACCTCGACGCGGACCAGCGGCGCAAGAGCGAAGAAGAGGCGGCCGGCGGCGGGCACGGCGGTCTGCGCCTCGCGCTGCGAGACCCCAAGGTGTGGATCATCGGTCTGTGTGCCTGCGGCGCCTACACCCTGGCCAACGCCGTGTCGTTCTGGACGCCTCGGATCATCGCGGAGGCGGGCGTCGGCGACGTCCTCGACCTCGGGCTCTTCTCCGCCCTGCCGCCCCTGCTCGGCATCGTGGTCATGCTGATCGTGGGGCGGCACTCCGACCGCACTCTCGAACGTCGCTGGCACACGGCTCTCAGCTGGACCGTCGCCGCCCTCGCGATGGTGGCGCTCTCGGTGTCCAGCGGCAGCGTCTTCGTCGTCGTGGCGCTGCTGGCGATCCTCGCCGCGGCACACTACTCCGGCCTTACCGTCTTCTACTCGATTCCCTCCATCTACCTGGGAGAACGCGCGGCAGCCACCGGAATCGCCTTCGTCACCTCGATGGGCTCGTTCGCCGCTGCCGCCTCCCCGTCCCTGCTCGGCTTCATCCAGGCCGGCACCGGCAGCCTTGCCCTCGGCCTGCAGATCAGCGCCGGTATCGTGCTGCTCGCCGTCGTCCTGCTGCTGCTCGGGGTCAAGGCGAGCGATCTGCGGGAACGACGGTCCCCCTGAGGCGTGCGGCGGGTCGCCCGAACAGCCGGTGGCCCGGGAGATGGCCGAACTGCTCGCCGAGCTCGCCCAACCACTTTTGACCTCGCATCGCCACAGGCAGCAGCGGCCGGATGAACTCTCACTCGGCGTCGGACAGTTCATGGCGACGCATCACTCGAGCATGATCCATCACTCCAGATTATCTGTTGACCGACCCCAGGGCTGGTGGGCGGCGGGGCTGAGGCCGGGCGCCGCGGCGGGCGCGGGCTAGAATCCCGTCGTGGTGGAAGGGGCTTGGTGAGCTGTGCGCGGACGGCTTTCTGGCGCGGGTGCGGACTCCGCGACGCGCGGTTCCGCGACCTTGCGTGACGTGGCCGCTCTCGCCGGTGTCTCGGCGAGCACGGTGTCGAGCGTGGTGCGCGGCCGCGGGAACGTCCGGGAGCAGACCCGGCAGCGGGTGCGGGACGCGATCGACGAGCTCGGATACCGCCCCAACCTGGCCGCGCGGCGGCTGCGTTCGGGACGATCCCATGTGATGGGGCTTGCCCTGCCGAGTGTCACGGTCCCGTACTTCCGCGAATTCGCCGACTCCGTGCTGCGCGAGGCCCAGGAGCACGGGATGTCCGTGCGCATCACGCAGACGCACGGCGACGTGCGGCGCGAGCGCGGTGTCTGCGACGACCCCTACCTGCGGCACGTGGACGGAATCCTGCTCGTCCCCGTCGCGCTCGGCCAGGAGGACATGCGGGCGTTGGCGGTGACGAAGCCGCTGGTCGTGGCCACGGCGTCGGTCACCGCGGGCGGCGTCGACTCCTTCGACACGGACCAGTTCGAGGCGGCGCGCACGGTCGTGGCCCATCTGGTCGCGGGCGGGCGGCGCCGCATCGCCGCCCTGGCCCCCGGTGAGGCGCTGCCGGCCGAGAGCGACGAGCGCTATCTCGGGTATGTCGCGGGTCTGCGCGACGCCGGGCTGCCGGTGAGCCGCCGGCGGGTGGTGAGCACGGAGACCGTCACGTTCGCGGCGGGCGCCGAGGCGGTGCGCACGCTTGTCGAGCGGGCGCCGGAGGCGGACGCCGTGTTCGCCCTCGGCGACGCGCTCGCCCTGGGCGCGCTCCGCGGCCTGCGGGACGCGGGGCGCAGCGTGCCGGGGGACATCGCCGTGGTCGGGTTCGGCAACGTCGCGCAGGCCGGGTACTGCGCCCCCACCCTCAGCACCGTCGACCCGGGGCGGGAGGAGATGGCGCACCACGCCGTCGCGCTCCTGGCGGAACGCGCACAGGCTCAGGTGACCGGCGCGGCGCTCCCCGAACCGGGACACCACACGGTCGGATTCCGCCTTGTCGAACGGGAGTCGAGCGCCGTTGCCAGTGAATGAGCCCAAGTCCTCCCGTGGTCGGCCGACGGTGGTGCGCATGCGCGACGTGGCCGCCGCCGTCGGTGTGTCCGTCAAGACCGTGTCCAACGTCGTCAATGCCACCGGGCAGGTGAACGAGGCGACCGTCCGAGCCGTGCGCGTGGCGGTCGAGGAGCTCGGCTACCGCCCCAACCCCCTGGCCCGCGGCCTCAATTCGAGGGCGACGGACACGGTGACGCTCGCCCTGCCGGGCCTCGGGTACGGCTACTGCGCGCCGCTGGCCGCCGCGGTCTTCGATCTCGCGGAGGCCGAGGGCATCAGCGTCGTGATGGAGCCCACCGGGGGCGACCGCGAGCGGGAGCTGGAGGTGCTGCGCAATCGCGGGGGCCTCTCGGACGGTGTGCTGCTGATGCCGACCGCGATCACCGCGCGGGAGCTGAAGGCTCTGCCGTCCCCCGGCCCCGCGGTGCTGCTCGGATCGCGCCGGGTGGAGGGCCCCTTCGACAGCGTCGCGTCGCAGGACACCGTCGCGGCCGAGGCCGCCGTGCGGCTGCTGCTCGACCGTGGCGCCTCGCGCGTCGTGCTGCTGGGCGGTGAGCGGAAGGCGGGCGGCGACACTGCGGCCGCACTGCGCACCGACGGTTACCGGCGCGCGCTGACGGCGGCGGGGCAGAAGTTCGTCCCGGCTCTCGTCCTGGAGACGCCGCGGTCCTCCCGGGACGACGGTCAGGCGGCGATGGCTCAGCTTCTGGGCAGCGAAACACCGTTCGACGCGGTGCTGGCGCTGGAGGAGCCGCTCGCGCACGGGGCGTTGCACGCGCTGCGCAGGGCGGGCCGGGACGTACCGGGGCAGGTCCAGGTCGTCGCGTTCGGCAACGACGAGGACGCGGAGTACTCCTCGCCCAGCCTGACGACCGTTCAGGCGGATGTCACAACGATGGCCCGGCGCGCTCTCGACCAGCTCACGGCGCGGGTACGGGAAGGCGCACGCCCGCGGAGCCACGTCGAAGTGCCGCTCACCATTATCGAACGCGAGTCAACAATTTCCCACGCCTAGTCATTGACGGCGAACATCGCGCGGTCCTAACGTCCCACGCAATGCAACGGTTACCGTAACCGTTGGGATCCTCAGTGGAGCCGCTGTATGCCAAGGCCAGACCCGCCTCGGATCGCCCCCGCCGCGCGTCGTACCGTGCTCGCCAGCTTCCTCGGCTCGACCTTCGAATGGTTCGACTTCGGGCTTTACGGAACCACCGCGGCACTTGTCTTCGGCCACGTCTTCTTCCCCGCGCAGAGCAGCGCGATCGGTTCCCTGCTGGCCCTCACCACGACCGCCGTCGGGTTCTTCGCCCGGCCCATCGGCGGCCTGGTCTTCGGGCACTTCGGCGACCGGGTCGGCCGCAAGAAGCTCCTGATCCTCACGATGCTGCTCATGGGCATCCCGACGTTCGTGATCGGCCTGCTGCCCGGCTACGCCACGATCGGCGCGGCCGCCCCGGTCATCCTGCTGTTCCTGCGCGTGCTGCAGGGCATCGGCCTCGGCGGTGAGTACGCCGGTGCCGCGCTCGCCACGATCGAGTCGGTGCCCAAGGAACGGCGCGGCTTCTTCGGTTCCATCCCGCAGCTCGGCAATCCCGTGGGCGGCATCTTCAGCAGTGGGCTCGTGCTGCTGTGCACCTGGCTCTCCTCGGACACGCAGTACGAGGACTGGGTGTGGCGACTCCCCTTCCTGCTCAGCGGAATCCTGCTCGTCTACACCCTCGTGGTGCGCACGCGCCTTGCCGAGAGCGTGGACTTCACGCGCCTTCAGAAAAGGCGCGGGGTGGCGAAGGCGCCGCTGATCACGCTGCTGCGCAACCACTGGGCGCCGCTGCTCCTCGCGCTGGGCGCGCGTGCGGCCGACGCCATCACCGGCAATGTCGTCGGGCCCGTGGTGACGGCGTACATCGTCACCTATCTGCACCGCAGCGACAGCATCGGGATCGTGGGAACCATGATCCCGAGCATCATCTGCCTGCCGCTGATGCTCTACCTCGGCAGGGTCGGCGACCGGTACGGGGTGCGCCGCACATTCGTGTGGAGTGTGCTGTCGATGGCCGTGACCACCTTCCCCCTGTTCGCCCTGCTGCAGACCGGGACGCTCTTGTGGATGGTGCTGGGGATCACGCTCTTCCGGCTGTGCAACTCGGCCCAATTCGCCGTCCAGAGCACGTTCCTGGCCGAGCTGTTCCCCACCGAGGTGCGCTACACGGCGGTGTCGTTCGTCTACCAGGTCGGCTCGATCCTCGGCGGCCTCACCCCGCCGGTCGCGTACGCCATGCTCGTGGCGTCCGACGGCTCGCCGTGGTGGCTGGCCCTCGCCGTGGTCGTCTCGGTCCTGTTCAGCGCGGCCTGCGCGGCCGTCATCGGCCTGCGGATCTCCCGCGCCGACCGCCGTACCACCGACGGCCCGTCGACCGACGGCGCCGACCTCGCCGAAAGGACCACTCGAGCGTGACCACGCCCCGCCGGCCCGACCTCGTTCTCGTCCTGACCGACCAGCACCGTGCCGACGTCAGCGCCCGTGAGGGATTCCCGCTGGACACCACGCCGTTCCTCGACGAGCTGGGACGCTCCGGGGCCTGGTTCGACCGTGCCTACACGACCTCACCGCTGTGCTGCCCGGCGCGCACCAGCCTGATGACCGGACGGTTCCCCAGCGCGCACCGCGTCACCCAGAACCCGGCGCATCCGCTCGCGATCCGCGACGCCGATCTCTTCGGTGAGGCCCGCGCGGCCGGATACGCCACGGCGATGATCGGCAAGAACCACACCTATCTCGACGCCTCGTCCGTGGACCACTGGGTCGAGTTCATGCATGACGGCCAAGTGACCGCTCCGTCGAAGGCGTTGCACAAGGAGTTCGACACGTGGCTGGCGGCGCTGCGGCACCGTACCCACGAGGAGCCCACGCCGTTCCCGGTCGAGGTCCAGAACCCGCACCGCATCGTCGACGAAGCGCTCGCCTGGGCCGCCACCGTCCCCGAGGACCGGCCGTTCCTGCTGACGGTGTCCATCCCCGAGCCGCACAATCCGTATCAGGTGCCCGAGCCCTACTTCTCACTGTTCCCGAAGGAGTCGCTGCCCCCGACCCGCACCGGCGCCGACGTGCTGGAGGGGAAGTCCTTCCCCTGGCAGTACCTGCGCGGCCTGGGCGAGCGCGCGGTGGCCGACTACGAGGGAGCCATCGCCCCGTCGCGTGCCAACTACTTCGGCATGCTGCGGCTCATCGACGACGAACTTCGGCGCCTGCTCGCGGGGTTGGAGACCCGGCACCGCGTACGCGAACGCGTCGTCGTCGCCACCGCGGACCACGGCGACTTCGTCGGCGAGTACGGACTGGTGCGCAAGGGCGCGGAGATCCCGGACATCCTGGCCAGAGTTCCCCTGGTCGTGAGCGGGGACGCGGTGCGGCCCTCCGGCGCGCCGCGTCCGGAGCACGTCTCGCTCGCGGACCTCATGCCGACGCTCTGCGAGGCGATGGGACGCGAGCTGCCCGACGGTGTGCAGGGGCGCAGCCTGTGGCCGTTGCTGACCGGAGGGCCCTGTCCGGCGGAGGAGTTCAGCAGCGTCTACGTGGAGCAGGGCATGGGAGGACTCCCGTACGGGCCCGAGGACGTGGCCGATCAGATGCCCGGGCTCATCTTCGACGGACCGGGCGGCGAGCCCCGCTGGGATGAGCTCAACGCGGCCACGCAGAGCGGGCGCCGCCGCAAGGTCCGCAGCGGGGACTGGACCCTGTACGCCGACATCGTCGGGGACTTCCGCCTGTACAACCTGCGCGAGGACCCGCTGGAGCTGGTGGACCGCTGGTCGGACCCGGCGGCCGCCGACGAACGGGTCAGGCTGCTGTCCCTGCTGGCCGTGTGGCAGATGCGGGCCGAGGACCCGCTGCCGACGGTCCCCGGCGGCTACCGGCTCAAGCGGGACCCCCGCAACCACCTCGCTCCCTACCGGCATTCCGAGGAAAAGGGACCATCGTCATGAAACGGCGACGGCTCCCGCGTGCCGGGAGAACCGGAACGAGCAGGTGGACGTGGTTGTTCTCGCCGTTAAACTCGATTGGCTCGCATTCGAAGTCGGCGCAGACGGCCCGCCTGATCTCCTCCATGCGCTCAGGTGAGTGTCCTTGAAGACCTTGTGCCGGTACTTCGTCACAAGAACCAAGTGCGCGTGGAGGGCGAAAGTGCAGTGCCGACCAGTACGGATGTTCTGATTCTCAGCCATAGCCCAACTGTCTTAGGGTGATCGACATGCAGTTGAGGTACAGCTTCCGCCTGTACCCGAACTGTCCTCAGCGCGCGGCGCTGGCCAGGGCATTCGGGTGTGCGCGGGTGGTCTACAACCATGCGCTTCGCGCCCGTGAGACCGCCCGCGCCGCAGGCGAGGCGTTCCCGAAGACCGGGGACCTGTCCAAGCTGCTGATCACCCAGGCCAAGCTCACCGATGAGCGCGCGTGGCTCGGCGAGGTGTCCGCTGTTGTGCTCCAGCAGTCCCTGCGGGACCTGGACACCGCATACCGGAACTTCTTCGACGGGCTGAAGGGCAAGCGCCCGCGCATGGGCGCGCCCCGGTTCAAGTCCCGCAAGGACAACCGGCAGGCCGTACGGTTCACCGCGAACGCCCGATGGAAGATCACCGCCGGCGGGGACCTGTCCTTGCCGAAGATCGGGGACGTCCGGGTGAAGTGGTCCCGCAGCCTTCCCTCGGTCCCTTCCACGGTGACCGTGATCAAGGACGCGGCCGGAAGGTACTTCGCGAGCTTCGTTGTGGCCACCGAGCCCGTCACCTCAGCCGAGAGCGACAGGGCTGTCGGCATTGACCTGGGGCTGGGGCATTTCGCGGTCTTGTCCGACGGCACGAAGATCGACGCTCCTCGCTTCCTGCGCCGGGCCGAGAAAAAGTTCAAGCGCGCACAGCAGGCCCTCAGCCGCAAGGCGAAGGGCTCGAACAACCGGAACAAGGCCCGCTTCAAGGTCGCCCGCGCTCACGCGCAGGTGGCCGACGCGCGACGTGAGTTCCACCACCAGCTCTCCACCCGGCTGATCCGCGATAAACAAGCGGTCGCAGTGGAAGACCTGGCGGTGAAGGGACTCGCCCGTACACGCCTGGCCAAGTCCGTGCACGACGCGGGATGGTCCGCGTTCGTGACGATGCTGGAGTACAAGGCCGCGAAATTCGGCCGCGGCCTCCACCGCATCGGACGGTTCGAGCCGACCTCCCAGGTCTGCTCGCAGTGCGGCGTCAAGGACGGCCCCAAGCCCCTGCACATTCGAGTGTGGGAATGCCGGGCCTGCGGAGCCGTCCTCGACCGGGACATCAACGCGGCGGTCAACGTCGCCAAGGCCGCCGGACTGGCGGTGTCAGCCTGTCGAGCGCAGGTAAGACCGGTACTCGTACCGGCCCAGCGCGGTGAAGCAGGAACCCACCGAGGCGGTCAGCCGACCGTGGTAGGAATCCCCGGCTTTTACTGATCGTTTCAGAATGCGATTTGATCTGACCTCTCGGCTGAGACCGCGCTCAGTGGTGCGACGGAATCGGTAGCTCTGGTTGCGCGTTGGCTCGACAGGACTTTGGGGGGAGAGAACCTTGTCGAGTTTGAGCTTCCCGCCGGCGCGGGCGGTCGGACGCAGGGCGGCCTGGTACCGCGGGGACTGCCATGTCCACTCCGTCCACTCGGACGGGGAACTCACTCCTGAAGAGTTGGCCGTTCGGGCGCGCGCTGCCGGGCTCGACTTCATGGCGACGACGGAGCACAACTCGGCTGCGGAGCCCGGTGCATGGGGGCATCTGGCTGCCGATGACTTCTTGATCGTTCTCGGTGAGGAAGTGACCACGAAGAACGGGCACTGGCTCGCGCTCGGCATCAACCCCGGCGAGGTCGTCGACTGGAACCACCGGGTCAGGGACGGGCTGATCGATCAGTGCCTGGACCAGGTCCATCGAGTCGGGGGCCTGTGCGTGGCCGCGCACCCTCATGCGCCCTATCCGTCGGGCGACTTCATGTTCCCCTTCCGGGGCTTCGACGTGGTGGAGGTCTGGAACGGCGCGTGGACTTCGGACCGACCATGGAACGCTGACAACGGGGCCGCCCTGGCGGAGTGGGGGCGGAGCCTCACAGCGGACATCCACACGGGCTCGTGGCGGCCTGCGATGGGCAACAGCGACACCCACTTGGAGGGACAGATCGGCATCCCTCACACCGTGGTCTTCGCCGAGGAGCTGAGCACCGAGGCGATCCTGGCCGGAATCCGTGCCGGCCGCAGCTGGATCGCCGAGTCGGCGGACGTGGACGTGTCGTTCACTGCCAATGCCGATGGTCGCGTTGCCGGGGTGGGAGAACAGCTCACAACTCATGGTGGGCAGGTCGAAGTACAGGCAACAGTGCGAGGTGCGCCGGTGGGGACCGTCAGCTTCCACACCGATCGAGGGAAGGTTCACCGGGCCTCTCTCCCCGGTGATGGGGCAGGTGTGGTGCAGTGGGACACAACGGCGGAGGACTCAGCGTTCGTCCGCATCGAGGTCCGCCACCCCAACGGGCACGTCGCCGCACTGACCAATCCGATTATCCTCGCCTGACCGCTCGTTTCACCGTACGGTGCGCAGGCGACGGAGGCAGATGAGGCTGCAGGCTAGCTCGAGCAGGCCCTGATGGAGGTCGGCGCGTCGTTCGTAGCGGATCCGGAGCCGTTTGAACTGGTGCAGCCAAGCGAAGGCCCGCTCTACCACCCAACGGACCTTGCCGAGCCCCGAGCCGTGGGCCACGCCACGTCGGGCGATCATCGGTTTGATGCCGCGCTTCCACAGCAGGCGGCGGTACTTGTCGAAGTCGTAGCCCCGGTCGGCATACAGGTGCCGCGGCTTGCGGCGAGGCCGTCCTCGCAGCCCCCGGATCGGCGGGACCGCGTCGAGCAGCGGCAGGAGCTGGGTGACGTCGTGGCGGTTGCCGCCGGTGAGCGTGACGGCAAGCGGGGTTCCGTGCCGGTCGACTATCAGGTGGTGCTTGGAACCGGGACGGGCGCGGTCGACCGGCGAGGGGCCGACGTGATCCCCCCTAATCCAGTGCGTAAGCAGACGGCCCCGGACCATGCAACGCCCCGGGGTAACTGCTCGCACAGGACAGCGAATGCCTGGATCCCCCCTGGCCTTCAAGGCCTCCTCAAAGAGCGGCATCGCTGTCCGTTGCGCGGCTCGCGGTGATGACGCGGGCGCCGGGCTGATGCCTCCGTTTCCCCGGGCCCTTGAGGCCTCTGTCAAGAGCGGCGCAGCCCGGCGCCTCCGTGGTCACCGCGAAACTCGCGGGGCCCGGTCGGACGTTGATCGTCACGGCGTGAGCCCGTTCCAGGGTCGACCTCTTGTTCATCCGCGAGCCCGTTAGCTCTGCAGAAAGATCGAGCCCCTGGAGTGCGCTGGTGTCGCGAACGGCTACTGAGATGGCGGACCGACGAGTCCTTGGATTAGGGCGCCGCGTGACCCGCATGTGCTCGTGACCTGCATAAACGGACGGATCTGGGAGGACAGCTTGACCGTGTTCTGTGGCATCGACTGGGCAGAGCGTCACCACGACGTCGCCCTCGTCGACGAAGCCGGCACTCTGCTCGCCAAAGCCCGTATCACCGACGACGCGGCCGGCTACCACCAGCTCCTGGACCTCCTTGCCGAGCACGGTGACAGCCCAGACGATCCGATACCGGTGGCCATCGAGACCAGCCACGGCCTCCTGGTCGCGAGCCTGCGCACCGGCAGCCGTCAGGTCTTCGCGATCAACCCGCTCGCCGCCGCCCGCTACCGCGACCGCCACGGCGTCAGCCGAAAGAAGTCCGACCGGGGCGACGCCCTGGTCCTGGCGAACATCCTGCGCACCGACATGCACGCCCACCGGCCCCTGCCGGCCGACTCCGAACTCGCCCAGGCCATCACGGTCCTGGCCCGAGCCCAGCAGGACGCTGTCTGGACTCGGCAGCAGGTCGCCAACCAGATCCGCTCGCTCCTGCGCGAGTACTACCCCGCTGCTCTGCTGGCCTTCCAGGGCAAGCAAGGCGGTCTGACCAGGGCTGACGCCCGCGTCATCCTCACTCTGGCCCCGACCACGGCCAAGGCCGCGAAGCTCACCCTCACCCAGCTGCGGAGCGCCCTCAAACGCAGTGGCCGCCTCCGCGGCTGCGACACGGAAGCCGAGCGGCTGCGGGCCGTCTTCCGCGCCGAGTACGCCCACCAGCTCCCCAGCGTCGAGAATGCCTTCGGCCACCAGCTCCTGGCCCTGCTCAAGCAGCTGGACGCCACCTGCCAGGCCGCGGACGATCTCGCGGAGGCGGCCACAGCCGCCTTTCACCAGCACGCCGACAGCGAGATCCTGCTCAGCTTCCCCGGCCTGGGGCCCATGCTCGGTGCCCGTGTGCTCGCAGAGCTGGGCGACGACCGGGCACGGTTCGCCGACGCCCGGGCGCTGAAGTCGTACGCCGGATCCGCACCCATCACCCGGGCCTCCGGCAAGAAGCGCTTCGTCGGCCGCCGGTTCGTCAAGAACAACCGCCTGATCAACGCCGGCTTCCTCTGGGCCTTCGCCGCCCTCACCGCCTCACCGGGAGCGAACGCGCACTACCGACGCCGACGCGAGCACGGAGACTGGCATGCCGCCGCACAACGGCACCTGCTGAACCGCTTCCTCGGACAGCTCCACCACTGTCTCAAGACCCAGCAGCCTTTCGACGAACAGCAGGCCTTCGCACCGCTCCTTCCAGCGCCTGCATGACCCGCCAACCCGACCGACTTCCTCGACGAGAACAACGGCACTTCGACAGAGCCACGCTGTCGAGCGCGAACTCAATCAGACGGCGTGACCGGAGCCCGCAGCCCGAGCCACTGATCAGCGTCCCAGGCCCGGAACCTCTCCGCTTCGGTGAACCCCAGCTTTGCCGCGAGGCGCATCGAACGGACGTTGGCGGTCTGGGTGGCGAGCACCACCGGCTCACCCGGAAGGACGTCTTCGAGCCAGCCCAGTGCCGCCGCGCACGCCTCGGCGGCATACCCGAATCCCCACGCCCGCGGCAGGAACAGGTAGCCGAGATCGACCTTCCCCACGGCAGTGGGGCAAAGGTGCTCCGTTGCTCTCCTGAGCAGGATCTGGCCGATCATCGCCCCTTCGAGATCGACGACGAAACTCCCGGGCCGCCGCCCGGGCACCTCGGGCATCTCGCGCTCAAGCTCATCACGCGGGCGGGGGCCACCGAGGTAGGTGTGCACCTCCGACGAGGCGTGCAGCTCGATGAACGCCGCACGGTCCCAGGCCTCGGGCTCACGCAGCACGAGCCTCTCGGTCTTGATCGGTGCAGGCGGCCACGCAACGGGTCCGAGATCATTCATGTTGGCCAGCCAATCAGCGGCCTCAGTGGTGATCAAGACTCGCGGTCCCTCTTGACTTCTTATCCCCCTGAGATGTCTTTGAGGGCCCGGACATGCGAGCCGTCAACAGCGCAGTGGTCAAGATCCAGCAGGTCGGCGCGGCGCAGCTCGGTCAGCAAGGCTGCGTGCAGGCGCGACCAGACGCCAGCCTCGGTCCAGTCCCGAAGCCGACGCCAGGCCGTCACCCCGGAGCAGCCGACCGTTTCGGCCGGGACATCGCGCCAGGCGACACCAGTGCGCAGCACGTACATGACCCCGGCGAGTGCCGCCCGGTCGGGAACGCACAGCCGCCCGGGGTAGCGGCGGCGGCGCTCAGGAGCGGGCGGCAGCAGCGGAGCCACGCGCTCCCACAGGTCATCCGGAACAAGATCAGCACGCACCCGGACACCCTGCCCACGAAGATCGCCGGACACAAAACTTACGACTCAACTCATTCTGAAACGATCAGTAAGCCGTGCTCCTTGCGGGTTCGGTGGAAGAACCCGCGGACGGCTGACGTTGCCTTGCCAGGGGCCGGGGCGGCATCGAACTCGGGGACGTAGTCCTTGCACCGACTCGTCTCGGCGTCCTGGGTTGGCGACGGCGCGCGGGCGAGAATCCCGCAAGCGACTATCTGAGAAGACCCAGCCCACCGACGTGAGGGTCAGCACTCTGAGGAGACCCTCATGTTCAGGCTTCTGGCAATCGGCGCCGAGATTCCCTGCCTCAGCCTCGTTGGCGGCGGCACTGTTGAGTGCAAGGTCATCGAACCAGCACCCCTTGTCGTGGCCGCCGGTTTCGTTCAAACGCTCGCGTCAGCATCCGTTTGAGGGGTCCGAGGCGGATCGTGCGGCAGCATCCCGGCCAGCCGCAGGATGATCACCTACGACGCAGTGTTTCTCAGCTGGTGGACCCGGTGGTCCTGCCTCTCGCTGCGGACTCCCATTCGCTGGATCCGGGGAAGGCGGTCGGCATTTCACTCCCCGAGTACAAGTGTGCCCGCTCGCCTTACGGGCGTCGGCCAGGAGGTGTCCTGGCTGCCTCCCTCGAGCCGGGGTTACCAGGGGCCAGAGACACCATCACCACTACCGAGGAGCACGGATGCACCTGATTCCGTCAGAGCAGGAAAAGCTGCTGTTGAGCGTGGCGGGGATGCTTGCCAGCTACCGCAAAGAACGCGGCATCAAGCTGAACTACCCCGAGGCCGTGGCATACATCAGCTGTTGGGTCATCGAGGAGGCCCGGGCGGGCAACTACACCGTCGACCAGATGATGAGCGACACGAGCCTTCCTCTGGAGGAGCGGAAGGGCGACACCCTGGGCGTGGGCGAGAGCGTCCTCACGACGGCCGACGTCATGGAGGGCGTCGCCGAGATGCTCGACACCCTCCAGATCGAGGCGACCTTCCCCGACGGCCGCAAGCTCGTCACCCTCTACGACCCGATCCGTGCCCCGAAGATCACCCCGAAGGCCACCCCGATCCGCTGAGGACGAACCCATGCCCTACTTCCAGCCGCTGGCAGCGAAGCCCACGCCGATCGTGTGTCCGGGCGCGCGGCCTGACGGCGCTGTTCCTCCCGAACTCCTGCCGCCCTCCGATCTGGATCCGGGCCAGGTCCACAGCTTCTCCCGGTACAAGGTGGGCGGAGTGTGGGTCAAGGACCCGAGCGCGGAGCACGTCCTCAACTCCGAAGCGGGCAGGGCCACTGTCTACGTGGTCAACGTCGGTGACCGCGACATCCAGATCGGTTCGCACATCCACCTGGCCGACGTCAACAAGGACCTGCTGTTCTTCACTGACATGGAGGCCGCCACCGCTGCCGAGGCCGCCCTGACCGACCCTGAGCGGACGCGGCCTGAACAGATCGCCGCTGCCCGCGAGTTGGCGCACAAGCGGTCCAAGACGCCGGGAGTGGCGCCCTGGGGCTACCGCCTTGATGTCGCTCCGGGGGACTCCATGCGGTTCAGCCCCGAGAACGCGCCCAGCGACGCGATCGAGGTCGTTCCGATCGGCGGGAGGCGACGTGTTCCGGGCCTGCGCAAGGACAAGCATGCCGGCGACGTCGATCTCGGCTGACAGGGCCCTCGAAAACCAGCTGGAGGAAAGCAATGGCGAACATCACCCGCGAGCAGTACGCGAAGTCCTATGGCCCGACCGTGGGCGACCAGGTCCGTCTGGGCGACACCAATCTCTGGATCGAGATCACCGAAGACCTGACCTTCGGTGGTGACGAGGCGATCTTCGGCGGTGGCAAAACCATCCGCGAGTCGATGCTGCAGGGCACCACCACCAGTTTGCAGGGCGCCCCCGACACCGTGATCACCAACGTGATCATCCTGGATGTCGCTCCCGCCCAGGAGCGGGGAAACAGTAACGCCGTCGTGCGTGCCGACATCGGAATCAAGGACGGCAGGGTCGTCGCGATCGGCAAGGCCGGCAACAGCGATGTCATGGACGGGGTCACGCCCGGGCTGGAGATCGGTCCCTCCACGGACGTGATCTCCGGCGCGGGCAAGATCCTCACCGCCGGTGCCGTCGACACCCATGTCCACATCATCTCCCCCTCGGCCGTCATGGAGGCCGTGGCCACCGGGACCACCACACTGATCGGCGGCGGTGTGGGCCCCTCCGAGGGGTCCAAGGCGACCACCGTGACCCCCGGCCCGCAGCACCTGGTGAACCTGCACCACAGTTTCGACGACCTGCCGGTCAACGTGATGCTGCTGGCCAAGGGCAACACTGTCAGCCAGGACGGCCTGGACGAGCAGGCGCTGGCGGGCGCCGGCGGTTACAAGATCCACGAGGACTGGGGAGCCACTCCAGCGGCTCTGGACGCCGCGCTGAAGGCCGGAGAGGAATGGGGCCTGCAGGTCACCCTGCACGCCGACTCCCTCAATGAGGCCGGCTTCGTCGAGACCACCCTCGATGCCATCGGGGGCGCAGCGTCCACGTCTTCCACGCCGAGGGCGCCGGCGGCGGGCACGCCCCCGACATCATGAAGGTGGCCGCCGAGGCAAACGTTCTGCCCGCCTCTACGAACCCGACGCTGCCGTACACCAGGAACACCGTGGCCGAGCACATCGACATGCTGGCCGCCGCCCACCACCTCGATCTCAGCAACAAGAACGACCAGGCGTTCGCCGACTCCCGCCTCCGCTCCACGACCATGTTCGCCGAGGACGTGCTGCACGACATGGGCGCGATGTCCATCACCTCCTCCGACGCCCAGGCCATGGGCCGCATCGGTGAGGTCGTGACCCGCACCTGGCAGGTCGCCCACGTCATGAAGGAGTGGAGTCACAAGACCTTCGAGGACGCGAACTTCTTCTACCGGACCGAGCAGGGGGCCGGCGACAACGCCCGTGCGCTGCGCTACGTGGCCAAGTACACGATCAACCCCGCCATCGCCCACGGTATCGACGAGTACGTCGGTTCGGTGAAGGTGGGCAAGCTGGCCGACCTGGTGCTGTGGGACCCGCGGTTCTTCGCAGTGCGGCCGGAGGTGGTCATCAAGGGCGGTGCCATGGTGCGAGGCAACCTGGGCGACCCCAACGGTTCGGTGTCGACGCCGCAGCCGACGTTCCTGCGCCCGGCGATGGCCGACGCGATCGCCTCCCAGCTGTCCTACTCGTTTGTTTCGGACAAGGTCCTCAACCCGCCCTCCGGCACCGACCCGTACAGCACGGTCAGCGGCCAGGGCGTGTTCAAGGACTCATTGAAGGCCACCCTTGGTCTGCGGCGTGAACTGAAGGGCGCCAAGCCCGTCAAGGACGTCAAGAAGGCGGACATGGTCTTCAACAGCGGGCAATACGGCATTGACATCGACCCGAGCACATTCAAGATCGCGGTGGAGATCCCGGATCTCGCCACGACGCGGAATCACCGCCTCACCAAGCACAGGAGCCGTGCCGGCTTCTGGTACCTCGACCAGTCGAATCCGCCCGAGAACCTGCCGCTCACCCAGCGTTACCTGCTGTTCTGAGGTGCCCGGTGAGTACCTCCTCGCTCCTGCTCGCCCTCCTGGGCGACGCCCGGCTCCCGTCCGGGGGACACACGCAGTCCGCCGGTCTGGAGCCGGCCCTGCGGGCCGGCACGACAGCAGCCCAGGTTCCCGCCTACCTGCGTGCCCGCCTCCGTACGGTCATCCGTGTCGAGGCGGGGACCGCTGTCGTTGCCCGTGCCGTGGCAGCGGGCGGCGGCGACCTGGCCGAGGTCGAGGCCGCCTGGGCCGCCCGGACCCCCAGCCAGGCACTCAGGGCTAACGGGCGGCGCCTGGGGCGCGGGTATCTGCGCATCCTGCAAACGCTCTGGCCCGGCCCCTCCGACGCCCGCGCACGCACCTGGTCGCGCCCGGTCGTGCTGGGCCTGCTCGCCCACCGCGCCGCGATGACCCCCGCCGACGTGGCCCGCCTGGTCGGGTACGACGACATCCAGAGCGTGACGGCGGCCCTGCTCAAACTCGAGCCGCAGGACCCGCTGCTCATCGCCGCGTGGGTGAAGGACCTGCTGCCCGACATCGACGAGATGGCCGCTCAGGTCGCCCACCTGCACACCCCCGAACAGATCCCGGCCCACGGCGCCCCTCTCATCGAGCGCTGGGCCGAGACCCACGACACCACCACAGAAAGACTCTTCAGTGCCTGAGAACACCACCGCCCCCACCCGTGCCATGCGTCTGGGCGTAGCCGGTCCCGTCGGCACCGGCAAGAGCTCGCTGATCGCGACACTGTGCCAGACACTCTCCGGCGAACTGCGCCTGGGTGTCATCACCAACGACATCTACACCGACGAGGACGCACGCTTCCTCAAGAGCGCCGGGGTGCTGGACCCCGAACGGATCCGCCCGGTGGAGACGGGCGCGTGCCCGCACACCGCGATCCGCGACGACGTGACCGCCAACCTGCTGGCAGCCGAGGACCTGGAAGCCGACTTCGGCCCGCTGGACCTGGTCATCATCGAGTCCGGCGGCGACAACCTCACCGCGACCTTCTCCCCGGCCCTGGTGGACGCCCAACTGTTCGTCCTGGACGTCGCCGGCGGCGGTGACGTCGTACGCAAGGGCGGCCCCGGCATCGCCCGCGCCGACCTGCTCGTGATCAACAAGACCGACCTGGGCCAGTACGTGGGCGTGGACGTCGAGCGCATGGCCCGCGAGGGCCGCGAAGCCCGCCAAGGCTCCCCGGTGGTGGCGCTGTCCCGGCACGACGCAGCGTCCATCCGGGTGCTGACCGGCTGGGTCCGCGACACCCTCACCCGCTACCGTACCGGCGAGCACACCCCCGTCGACCCCGGACCCATGGCCCCGCACTTCCACGCCGACCAGGACGGCGAGGGCGGTCACCCGCACACCCACGCCGACGGCACCAACCACGCCCACGACCACACACCAGCGCATGCGGAGCAGAGCGCGTGACCCGCCCGACCCGCCTGAGCGTCGCCCCCACGGGGAGCCGCAGCCGCGTCCACCACACGACCGGGCACCTCACGGTGCGGGTCATGGACCAGGACGCAGACGGAGCCAGGGTGGGCCTGCTCGCCACCCAGGCACTGCTGTTGTCCGGCGACGACGTCCGCATCGAGGTGGACGTCGCTCCCGGCGCCTGGCTCGACGTCGTGGAGACGACCGGCACGGTCGCCTACGAAGGCGAGGCACCGTCGTCCTGGACGGTCGACGCCACCGTAGGCGACGGAGCCGTCCTGACCTGGGCGGGCAAGCCGTTCGTGGTCTCGGACGATATCGCCACCCACCGCCGCACCCGGATCCGGCTGCACGGCACCGGCAAGGTGCTGATGCAGGAGAAGGTCGTACTGGGGCGTGCCGGGCAGTTGGGCGGGGACCTGACCATGTCCCTGAAGGCGAACGACGACACCGGGCCGCTGCAGGTGGAACACCTGAACCTGGGGCAGCAGGCCCGTCAGATGCCGGGCATCCTCGGAAACCTGCGTTCCATGGACACGGTCACCGCCCTGGGATGGACACCTAAACCAACCGGTGAACCAGAGGCCGGCACCACCGGGCCCGGGGAGACCTACTTCCCCCTGGACCGGTCCGGGGCCGCACTGCGCTGGATGGGAATCGGCCGATTCCGTGACCAGCTGTGCGACGCCACCTTCGCCGCCTGGCGCGAGGAAACCATGCGCGACTACCGGCACCGACACCTCGCACGGCACCCGGCTCACGCAGAGGAGGAGACCGGCCTCGGAGAAGCTGATCGTGGCCCGGTCGCGGACGCCGTGGCCGGGCGGTTCCGTGCCGGTACATGCTGCACTCCCTAACCGGATGGCAGATCGACCTACACACGGCCCCTCTCGGAGCGGATGAGATCGGCGCTGCCCTCGCAACGATGATGCGCGGCGGACGGCTCCCTGGGAGCCGATTGGGAGCCGACTCGCTCCTCGAAACCTCCCGGCCGAACGCGCGGGCGGTGCGCCGGGCCCGACCACGGCGGCGCACGGCGGGCTCTCCTCACCCCGCCGGTCAACCAGCCCGCCGCGGCGTTGCCATTGCGGTACTGCGGGCTGCTCGTGCTCTGGCCCCCTCATCGCGGCCGCCGTATCGGCTCGTCACTCGTTGAGGCGGCCAGAGATGTGAGTTGCTGAGGATTCCGCACAGGCCACCCCAAGATCACCTTGAGTGTCCGGGGAAGGCCCGGACCCGATTGACCATGATCATTCTCAGCGCCAACGGCTGTACCGATGTTCCCCGAGGTCGTGAGTGGCAGCTCACGGCACACATTGCCAGACGCTGGGGACGACTGTTCTCTGATAGGTGGCCTGACCGATAACCAAGCGATATTGACCGCCGCGGTCGAACGCACGTCTGTACGGTCAGCCCATGGAAGACCTGAAAGCGTGGACCGTCACATCTTGCATCAGCAGATAGTACCGGCACTCAAGGCGATCATGGACGCGCCCGGCTCCACGCTCCACGAGGCGATCGACGTCTTCGGAGTGCGGTACGAGGAGCTCCGCCACAAACGGCCTGACGACTTCCAGGGGTGAGCCGCGAGGCGTATGGCCGCAACGTCGATACATGACCTCCCGGCCTCCTCCTGGCCGGTCAAACTCACCTGGCAATCAGTCAAGATCATCTGTCAGAGGGCAGCTCCTCCACACCCAGCCGCAAGTCCACGAGCTGATCGCCAGCGCCGCGGTCCAAGCACGCATAGAGGCCCCCGCACCCGGGAGACGCTGTTGGCGGTCGCCAACGGTGTGTCATTTGGGGGTGTGGGGGCTCCGTGTAGTGAAGAAGGGTGGGCGCAGTCAGCTCCCGGTGGAGTCTTCTGTGTGGCTGTCGGTGCGACTGCGGCGTGCCACGGCGAGGGCGCCTCCGCCTGCCGCGATCAGCACGGCCGCTCCGCCGATCAGCCACGGTGTGGCGTTAGCGCCGGTGTGGCGAGGGTGCCCGTCGGCGTCTTCGGTGTGGCGTCGCCGACCGGGGTGGCGGCGATGGCGGAGGAGTCGGGTTCCGGTGTGTCGCTATCTGACGCGGACGGCGTGGCCTCTCCGGTTTTGCTCTTCGGCTTGCCTGGGCTGCAGGGGGTGTCGGTGGGTGTGTGCGTGGGCTTGCCCGAGGGTTCGGGCTTCGGGGTGGTGGTGGTCTTGGCATTGGTGACGGTCACGGTCACCGGGTCGCCGGGAGCCGCTGTGAACTTCTTGGTCGGCTTGTACGGGTCGTAGCCGGCAGGGGCTTTGATCTCCTTGACCCAGAACTGGCCTTGTGGCTCGACATAGGCAGCTCTCCGGAGACCGTGCCCTTGGCTCCCGTGGTCAGGGTGAGCAGTGTCGAGGTGCCGGTGCCGATGTTCACGGTTGCGCCGGGCAGGAGCTTGCCGGTCTTGTCGTCCTTGGCCTGCAGGAGGACCTTGGCGGCCCTGAACGGGTCGGTGATCGTCAGCCGTGTGGTCGCGCCCGGGGTGACGATGACGTCCTGGTCGGCGACGACCTCGTGGAGCGGGCTACCGGAAGCCGTCTCCTTGAGCCGGTAGACGCCGGGCGCGAGGTTGGAGAAGATCAGCTTCCCCTGAGCGTCGGTCGTCCCGCGTCCGGCCTCCTGGCCAGCGGAGTCGAGCAGCAAGAACACGGCGCCGGCAGGGCGTCTCCGGCCGTGTCCTTGGTGGTGATCTCGACGCTGCCCGCGTCCGGGGCCGGAGTCTCGGCGGAGGCCGAGGGGCTCGGTTCGGAGGGCTCGGCGCTCGCGGCCGGCGCCCAGGTGAGGGTTCCGGCTGCGGCGACGACGAGGGCGGCGGCGGATCGAACGAGACGTGCGTGCACGAGGAAGAAGACTCCTTGATCGGTCGGGGGTCAGCGGGTGCGGGCCCCGGCGGGGGCGGTCGGCGGGGCCGGAGTGCTGCGCGACGTGCGGCCGGCCGCTCGCTTGGGCGCGGAGGCGGCCCAGGCGCCGGGAAACCAGACGACCGTGTACCGCTGGATGGCATCGCGCAGCCCGGTGGTGACGGCCCCGTCCCACGGAGGGCGGCCGGGGCGGTGGTATTTGTCGAAGGTGCCGTACTGCTTGGTGTTCGGCCGGGTGTTGGCGGCTTCGTCGCGGCGGTGGAAGGTCCCGTGGTCCACGAAGCTGAGCGCCACCGCGTCGATCTCCCCGCGTTCCGGGTGGACGACTGCGACACGCAGCCCGCCATAGGTGTCCGCGTGGATGGTGCGGGTGAAGTCGATTCGCAGCCGAAGCGGCGTGCCCGGGACGGGAGCGGCGTAGTAGATGTTGCCCACGACGGCGTGGTCGTGGAAAGGGAGGCACAGCTCGGTGAAGAACGCGGGGGCCTGTAGCGACACGAGGGTAGGTCTCCGGTCGGGGTGGGTTGGGGTCAGCGGCGTGGGCCGGGCAGGGCAGGTCGGCTCGTGGTGCTCCACCGCGGGACGCTGGCCGCGGGAAGCGCGGCCGGGCGGCGGGACGCGGCGGCCCGCCGGACGTCGAGGGGGTGGGCGACGGCGGACTCGGCGGGAGGATCGGAGAGAGCTGGGCGTGATCCTTGACGTAGCTGTAGGTGTCGTCCCGCCAGCGAGGAAGGGGGGCGGGGTCGGTCACGGCTTCGGTCACGGCCCGCAGAAGGGCGGCTGGGGTGTCGGTGCTGGCCGTGGCGTACCAGAAGGGCCGGGCTGAGGAGGTGCCGGCCCACAGGTGCCAGCGGGCGTCGCGGGTTTCGAGTTCGATCGCTGGGTCGAGGTTGCCGGTGGTGTACTCCAGCGTGGCGAGGCCGTCGGGTGAGGTGATGGCGAAGGTGCTCGGGTGCGGGCGGTCGAGTTGCCAACCGTGGTTGATGAGGGGGGCGACCAAGAACGGGTTGTGGTCGGCGCTGTCGGCGACCGGCCGGGCGAGGTAGTGGTCCGGGCCCTGCCGGTACGCCTCGGCGAGGGCGGTGGTGAAGGCGGTGACGAACTCCGTGGGCGCGGCGTCGTTGAAGCAGACACCCCAGGCCGGCGGACCGAAGGCGTCCTTGTAGGCGTTGATGCGCCACAGTCCGTCGTCGTCGCCTTCGGGGAGGTACCCGAGGCGGACCTTGCCGTCGGGAGCCGTGAGGTAGGCGTTGCCGGTGTCGTCGTGGTGCAGATCCCAGCCGAGGTCGCGCAGCGGGTTAAGGCCGGGGTCACCGACTGCGGTGGATCGGGCCAGGTGGCTGGGGAGACGTAGACGTCGCCGTCGATGGTGTCGTGGTCGTCGTGAAGCACGGAATCCTGAGGAAGAAGGGGGTGGGTCAGTTCGGGGACTGCAGGGCGGCTGCGAGGTCGGTGGGCCGGCCGGTGTAGTGCAGGGTGCGCAGGCCCAGGTGGCGGGCGGCGTGGCAGTTGTCGGCCCGGTCGTCCACGAAGAGGACGCGGTCGGGGTCGGCGGCGCCGGTGGCGTTCATCGCGTGCTGGTAGGCGGCCGGGTCGGGTTTGCAGACCTGGAGCCGGGCCGAGTAGAAGGCGTGGGTGATCAGGCGGCGCCATATATGGCGGTCGAGGACGTCGCTGAGGTGGCGGGGTGCGTTCGACAGCAGGACCAGCGGCAGCCCGAACTCGTGGGCGTGAAGCAGGACGTCGACGACGCGGTCGTCGGTGGACGCCACATGTCGGTGTCGGCGTCGCGGAGTTCACGCAGTCGGCGGGCGCCGGGGTGGTGGCCGAGGACCGTGGCCCAGTACGCGAGGTCGCTGAGCTGGCCGGCGTCGTAGGCGGAGCGAACGTTCCAGAAGGCGTTCTGGAAGGCGGGAGGTCGTCTTCGGGCCAAAGGACGGTGTGGGCCAGGCGGAGCCACTGGTCGGTGGTGGGTTGCAGGCCGATGACGCCGTTGTAGTCGAGGATGACGGCGTCCAGGCCCGCCTGGGCGGTGGCGGGTGTCAAGGGGTGGTGTTCTCCAGGGCGCGGTGGGCGAGGGCGGCGACGGCGGCTGCGAGGAGGGCGGGCAGCAGCAGGGCCGTGGACAGGGTGGTGGCGCTGGCGAGGGCGCCGATGCGGGCCGGTCCGGCGAGGAGGCCGAGGTAGCCGGTGGCGGTGACCGTGGCCACGGCCTTGGCGCCACTGGCTCCGGCCGCGGTGATGAGTGAGGGCACGGTGGTAGACAGGCCGAGTCCGAAGACAGTCCAGCCCGTCAGCGCCAGCGGGGCACTCGACCGGCAACACCGATCGTGAGACCTGCGGCGGCGAGAACGGCACCGGCCCGTACGACCGTCGGGGCGCCGAAGGCTGCGGTGAGCCGGTCACCGGTCAGCCGTCCCACGGCCATGGCCGCGCTGTACAGCGCGAACGCGGTGGCGCTCGCGGCCGTCGGGGCGCCAAGGGTGTGCAGGTGCACGGCGGCCCAGTCGGCGGCGCGGCCCGCCGTTCAACTCGGTCGCGGACATCCGCCGGCCCCGGCTCGCTGCACTGGTCCGCCACGACTGCACGCGGCTACGGGTAGACCCCGAGCTCGTAGTGGCACACCCCGGCGTACACGGTCAAGGTGCCGTCGTCGTCGCCCCAGGGGTGCTCCGGGAGTGAGATGTCCAGGAAGCTGCGGGAGCAGCCCTCGCAGCAGTCGAAATGGTCCTGCTGCGCTGTCACGTCCGCTTCGGTGCGAGGGTTGCGCATCGTATGGACGTCGTGACCGTTGCACTCGTCCTTCGGGCACGCGAGCCTGACGGGGAAGACGCCCCCCGGTCAACGCCTGGACGTCCGGGACTTCGGGGACGCCCCGGCCTGACCCCGCCCGGCCCCCCGCGACCCACCGCCAACCGCTCTCCCCCGGCCTGCGGCCGCCCCTCCGACCGATCTAACGCACCCCACACGCGGAGCCACCGGGTTGACCACCACTCCGCCGCTCGCCGTCCAGCTGTGGCAGGGGCACGCACCCTAATACGGGCGCATGAGCGGGTGCGAACGCAAATCAGGCACCCGAAAGAGTCACAGACACATGGACCGCACGAGTCACCGACCGCATCGTGCGCGCCAGCGCGTTCGATCTCACAGAGAAGCCGCACCGGAGTGCTCCGATGCGGCTTCGCCGTCTCACGGATCCGCGCAGAGATCCCCTCAGGACGGACCTCGGTGGGGCCTCGCCGTATCACCCTCGTGTCACACCGCAATCACCAACTGGGCAGACCGTCCCGGATCAAGACGCTCTGACCTGCAATTTCCTGCCCGCGCTGGACTGCCGTAAGCGTCCCTGGACGGTCTCTACAACCTGACGGTGAAGGCCGTGGGCTGCACCCTCACGGTGACCGGCAGGCCCTCGGGCTCCCCCGCCCCGCCGACCGGGTTCACGTACCAGGATCCGGACTGTTCCTTCACCCGGGGCGCGATCGGGGTGCGTGACCAGGCCGGGACCGCGAGCTGGCGGCACCTGACCGTCACCGGGAGCGGCTGAGCGCTCGTGTGCCGAGGGACCGTCCTCCGTCTGGCGGTCCCTCGGCGCGGATCAGCGAAAGGTCGGTTCGGATCAGGGAAAGAGCTGTTGGCGCCCGCCGTTCGTGGATTCCCGGGCGTGCAGCCAGTGCGGAGCCGTATGCACCTCGAAGGGCAGGGGCACATCCGAGCGGATGCGGGCCGCCAGGCACTTCACGGCCAGTGAGGCGATGGCGGTCTTGTCGGGGGCCACGGAGGTGAGGGACGGCGTGCTGTAGAGCGCCTCGTCGGAGCCGTCGATGCTTGCCACGGCGACGTCGTCCGGGATGCTCAACCCCACTTCGAACAGGGCGCGTTGGGCGCCGACGGCCAGCAGATCGCTGAAGCAGAAGACCGCGTCGGGGCGTACACCGGCCGGCAGGGCGGCCAGGGCGCGCATCGCCAGCAGGCCGTTGCGCCGGTCGAACTCCTTGATGGCGGGCGCGAGCCGGGGGTCGTAGGTCACCCCGGCCTCGTGCAGGGCGAGCTGGAAACCCTCCAGGCGCTGCCGACTGGTCGCCGACGCCTGCTGGTCCACACCGATGGCGGCGATCCGCGTACGGCCGAGACCGGCCAGGTGCGCGGTGGCGTCGCGCGCCGCCGCGACGTTGTCGATCAGGACGTGGTCGGCCCCCACCTGGTCACGCTCGTAGCTGCGCTCACCGAGCAGAACCAGCGGGAACTCGTTGGCCACGGCGGCGAGTTCGTCGGGCGAGACACGCAGGGGCGACAGGATCACACCGTCCAGCAGTGACGCGCCGACGCCGGTGGCCAGGCGCAGTTCCTCCGTCGCGTCGCCCAGCGTCTCCTCGATCAGGACGGTCAGGCCCAACTGCGCGGCCTCGGCCCGGACGTGCTGGGCGAGTTCGGCGAAGTACGGCGTGGCCAGATCCGGGACGGCGAGGCCGATCAGGCCGCTGTGCCCGGTGCGCAGCCGGCGGGCCGACGGGTTGGGCCGGTAGCCGAGCTCGTGCACCGCCTTCAGTACGCGCTTCCGCGTGGCCTCGGATACGCGGGGAGCATCGCGTACAACGTTGGACACCGTCTTGATCGAGACCCCTGCCCGCTCCGCCACGTCCTTGAGTGTCACCGCGGCCACTGGCCGACCTCCTCACCTGTGTTTCTCCGCATTATGCAGGGCTTTCGGCGGGCTGTCAGGGCCGGGCGGCTCGGAATCCCGTTCCGGACGAGGGGTTGACCGTGGCGAGATTTCGCGGTTACAACGTTGGAACAGATCGATAGCAAGCGGTTGCTACCGGGGGCGTCACGGGGGCGGCCGAGGGCTGTCCGTCGGACGGTCCGGGCTGCCCCCCCGCGCCCACGACGCCGCGCTCACCGCACATCTCATGAGAGGCTCCGCATGTCTTCGCACCGCTCCACCACCCCACTGCGCACCACCGTGGTCGGCACCGGGGGCATCGCGCGCTCCAGCCATCTGCCCGCGCTGCGCACGCTCGCCGACGCGGGCGAGGTGGAGATCGTCGCCGCCGTCGACGTCGACACGGACGCGGTGCGCGCGTTCGCGGCCGGCGCCGGGATTCCGTACGCCTCGACGGACCTCGACGCGACTCTGGCCGAACTGCGCCCCGATCTCGTGGTGTTGTGCACGCCGCCCGCCGTGCACCGCGACCAGGCGGTGACCGCGCTGAAGGCGGGCGCCTGGGTGTGGTGCGAGAAGCCGCCGTGCCCGTCCCTCGCCGACTTCGACGCCATCGAGACCGCCGAGAAGCCCGGGGACGCGGGACCGTACGCCTCCATCGTCTTCCAGCACCGGTTCGGCTCCGGCGCGCGCCATGTGCGGCGACTGCTGCGGGAGGGGGCGTTCGGCCGCCCGCTCGTCGCCCACTGCCAGACCACCTGGTACCGGGACGCCGCCTACTACTCCGTTCCGTGGCGCGGGCGGTGGGCGACCGAGGGCGGCGGGCCCGCCATGGGGCATGGCATCCACCAGACGGATCTGCTCCTGGACCTGATGGGGCCCTGGAGCGAGGTGCGGGGGATGGCGGCGCGGCTCGTGCACGACGTCGAGACCGAGGACGTGTCCACGGCGCAGGTGCGGTTCGCGAGCGGCGCCGTGGCCACCGTGGTCAACAGCGTGCTGAGCCCCGACGAGGTGAGCCGGATCCGCATCGACTGCGAGCGCGCCACGATCGAACTGACCCACCTCTACGGCTACCGCAACGCGGATTGGCGCATCACCCCGGCCCCCGGTGTCCCCGAGGAGACCGTGGCCGCCTGGCGCGACTTCGGCACGGACGAGCCGAGCTCGCACCTGGCCCAGCTCCGTGCCCTGGTGGCCGATATCAGGGCGGGACGGCGCCATGCGACCAGCGGCGCGGGCGGCCGGCAGACGCTCGAGTTCATCACCGCCCTGTACAAGTCCGCGTTCACCGACACCCCGGTCCGCGCGGGGGAGATCGGCCCCGGCGACCCCTGTTACACCGAGCTGCACGGCGGCGCCCAGGGCTGGGCGCCGGACACCACCCGCAAGGAAGAGGCCTCCGCATGACGCTCGCACTGACCCATGCCCACGGCGACCGCATCACCGTGACCCACGAGGCGACCGGCACCGAGCTGCTCGCCTACGTGTACCGTCCCGAAGCCCCGTGGGAGGCCCCCAAACCGTATCTGCACCCGGTCAGGACCCTCTCCGGCGGACTCGTCACCGACTACCGCCCCAACGACCACCGCTGGCACAAGGGGCTCCAGCTGACGGCCTCCCACCTGTCGGGCCAGAACCTGTGGGGCGGGAACACCTACGTCCACGGCGAGGGGTATGTCGCGCTGCCCGAGCGGGTCGGCTCGATGGCGCACATCGCATTCGAGGAGGTCGCCGCCGCGGACGACCGGGCCGTGATCGCCGAGCGTCTGACCTGGCATCCGTACGACGGTGAACTGTGGGCCGAGGAGGAGCGCCGCATCGAGGTGCGCGACGTCGATCCGCGGGCCGGCAGCTGGTCGCTCACCTGGACCTCGGCGATCACCAACCGCCGGTCCGAACCGCTGCGCTTCGGCAGCCCCACCACCCACGGCCGCCCGGCCGCCGGATACACCGGCCTGTTCTGGCGGGGCCCGCGCGCCTTCCGCGACGGTCACGCCTTCACCGCCGAGGCGGACGGCGGCGACCTCATGGGCAGCCAGGCGCCCTGGCTGGCCTACGTCGGTGAGCACGACGGGCGCGACGGCCACGCCACGGTCGTCTTCGAGCACGCCCCGGCCAACGACCACGCGGGTGACAAGGGGACGCATCCGGCTCACTGGTTCGTGCGCAGCGACCCGTTCGCCGCGGTCGCGCCGTCCTTGGCGTTCCACGAGGAGCTCGTCCTCGCCCCCGGCGACACCCTCTCCCGCGGCTACCGGATGACCGTCGCCGACGGCGCCTGGGACCGCGAGCAGGTCGCCGCCCACCTGGGCAGGCACACATGGTGAGCGCGAGGTACGACGGCTTCCCCGCGGCGGTCGGCGTGGCCCGGTCGCGCGACCAGGACGGCCGGCTGCCACGCCCGAGCCGCCGGGCCGTCCTGGCCGTCGCCGCCATCGGCCTCAGCACCGCCCTGACCGGCACGCTCTCCGCGTGCTCCGCCGCGAGCGGCGACTCGTCCGGCGTCACCCTCCGGTTCTCCTGGTGGGGCAACGACGACCGTGCCGCGCGCACCGAGAAGGCGGTCCGCCTCTTCGAGAAGGAACACCCCGGCGTCACCGTGCGCACGTCGAACGGCGACTTCGGCTCGTATCTCCAGAAGCTGGCCACACAGGCCGCCGGCGGCGGTGTGCCCGACGTGGTCCAGCTCGACTACCGGCAGATCTCCCAGTACGCGGGCGGCAAGGCGATCATGCCGCTGGACGGTGTCATCAAGGACCGGACGATCCGCACGTCCGACATGGACCAGGACTTCCTGCGCACCGGCACCTACCAGGGCAGGCAGTTCGCCCTGCCCATGGGGCGCGGCATCACCGGATACGCCTACGACTCCGCCGTCTACAAGGAGGCGGGTATCCCCACGCCCCGGCCCAGTTGGACCTGGCAGGACTGGGCGAAGGCCAACAAGAAGATCGCCGCCCTGGGCATGAAGTCCCCCGACGGACGCCCCTTCACCGGCGCCAACGACGGCGGCGGCAACGAGGACGTCTTCGAGACCTGGCTGCGCGGCCGCGGCAAGAACCTCTACGCGGACCAGACGAAACTCGGCTTCACCGAGGACGACCTCACCGCCTTCTGGTCGTTCCTCAACACACTCCGCGAAGAAGGCGCCATCGCCCAGGCCCGGGACACCGTGCAGGCCAAGAGCACCGAGACCAGCCCCATCGGCCGCCGCCTCGGGGCCGCCGACTTCACCTGGGACGCGCCGTTCCCCGGATACACGGCCCTGCTCGGCGAGGACATCCACTTCGCGCCCGTGCCCACGACCGGCGGCCACCAGGGCGCGTACTTCAAGCCGAGCATGCTCCTCGGCATCGGCTCGCAGACCGAGCACCCCAAGGAGGCGGCCCAGTTGATCGACTTCCTCCTGAACGACCCACGGGCCGGCGACATCCTCGGCTTCTCCCGGTCCACCCCGCCGAACCGCAAGATCGCCGCCCGGGTCGCCAGGACGCTCGAGGGACCGGAGCGGGAGATCTACGACTACGCGCAGACGATGGAGAAGTACGGCCTGGACATCCCGCCGACCGCACCGCCGCCCGGCGATCTCGCGATCCAGACGGCGTTCAAGCGCAATCACCAGCGCATGATCTACGGGATGGCCACCCCGCGACAGGCGGCACGTGAACTCATCGACGAGGCGAACCGGGAGCTGGAGTCATGAGCACGGTGTCCACGACAACGGCGCCCGCACGCGCCGTCCGCACCACGGATCCGCGCCCGCGCAAGAGCAAGCGGCGCCAGGTGCGTGAACGGCAGTGGCCCGCCTATGTGTTCCTCTCCCCCTGGATGATCGGCGCGGTCGTGCTGACCCTCGTGCCGATGGCCGTATCCCTGTACCTGTCGTTCACGGACTACAACCTGTTCGATCCGCCGCACTGGGTGGGCCTGCGCAACTACCGGGAGATGCTGACCGAGGACCCCCGCTACTGGCGGTCGGTCGGCACCACGATGCTGTACGTCGTCGTGGCCGTCCCGCTGAAGCTGGGCCTGGCCCTCGGCGTGGCGATGCTGCTGAAGAACCTCGGCCGGGGCCGCGGCTTCTACCGCTCCGCGTTCTACGCGCCGTCCCTGCTCGGCGCGAGCATGTCCATCGCCCTGGTGTGGAAGGCGCTGTTCAACGACGGCGGCACCGTCGCAGGCGTCCTGGACACCGTCGGCGTCCACACCGGCGGCTGGGTCGGCAACCCTCATCTCGCGGTGTACGGGGTCGTCCTGCTGACGGTGTGGCAGTTCGGCGCGCCCATGGTGATCTTCCTGGCGGGCCTCCAGCAGATCTCGCCCGACCTCTACGAGGCCGCGGCGCTCGACGGCGCGGGCCGCCGGCGGCAGTTCATGTCCATCACCGTGCCGATGCTGTCCCCGGTCGTCTTCTTCAACCTGGTCCTGGAGGTCATCAACTCCTTCCAGGTCTTCACCCCGGCCTTCGCCATCAGCGGCGGCGACGGCGGACCCGCCGACTCCACGATGTTCTACACGCTGTACCTGTACGAGCGCGGCTTCACGGCCTCGCATATGGGATACGCGGCGGCGATGGCCTGGCTGCTGCTGATCGCCATCGGCGCGATCACCCTGATCCTGTTCCGGACCTCCCGGTCCTGGGTGTTCTACGCGGACGAGGAGGGCCGTTGACTTCTCCCCCTCCTGATGGAGGGGGTTCCGACGGCTCGCGCCGTAGAGGTTCCTGTTTCATCACCGACTGCCCGCCCGGAGTACTCCGTTGAGGTCTTACACCGGCTCCACAGGCCGACACCGCCAGCCCGGCGGCCAAAATGTTCCGCGCCGCGTTCACGTCGCGGTCGTGGGTGACGCCACAACTGCCGCAGGTCCAGGTGCGGACGCTGAGCGGCATCGTGTTCTGCAAGGTTCCGCAGTTCGAACACAGCTTGGAGGAGGGGAACCAGCGGTCGACCGCGATCACCTCGCGGCCGTACCACCGGGCCTTGTACTCCAGCATCGTGCGGAATTCCGACCAGGCCGCGTCCGAGATGGCGCGGGCCAGCCTGCCGTTCTTGAGCAGGTTCCGAACGGTGAGGTCCTCGATCACGATCGTTTGGTTGTCACGAACGAGCCGAGTAGTGATCTTGTGCAACGTGTCGCGCCGTCGGTCGGCGATCCGGGCGTGAACGCGGGCGACCCTCCGGCGGACCTTGGTCCGGTTGGCTCCCTCGCCCTTGGCTTTGCGGGCCAGTTCCCGCTGAGCCTTGGCGAGACGGTCGCGGTCGCGTCGTTCATGGCGGGGGTTGGTGATCTTTTCCCCGGTCGACAGGGTCAGCAGGTGGTCCAGCCCGGCGTCCACGCCGACCGCTGCGTCCGTTTTGGGCAGTGGCTGCACACCGGGGTCCTCGCACAGCAGGGAGACGAACCAGCGTCCGGCCGCGTCCTGGGAGACGGTCACCGTGGACGGTGCGGCTCCCTCTGGGAGGGGCGGGACCAGACGATGGCCAGCGGCTCGGTCATCTTGGCCAGGGTCAGCTTCCCGTCCTGGAACCGGAACGCGCTGGTGGTGTACTCCGCCGACTTGCGGGACTTCTTCCGCGACTTCAACCGCGGGTACCGGGCCCGCTGGGCGAAGAAGTGGGTGAATGCTGTCTGGAGGTGGCGCAGGGCCTGTTGCAGTGGGACGGAGGAAACCTCGTTCAGGTAGGCGAGTTCCTCGGTCTTCTTCCACTCGGTGAGCATGGCCGAGGTGGCGTTGTAGTTCACCCGCTCCTGCCGCAATACCCACGCCTGGGTGCGTGCTGCCAGGGCCAGGTTGTAGACCTTCCGCACGCACCCGAACGTGCGCGACAGCTCGGCCGCCTGCGCATCGGTCGGATAGAAACGGTACTTGAACGCCCGTCTCACGTGCGTGCTCCTCACGTCTCACATGCTAGCGCATCACCTTGTGACCCACTGCGGGTAGTTGGGGGTGGACGCCGGTCCGCCCTGGCGGCTAACCGGCGTCCCTTGCCCTGCTCCGCAGGAGCCCGATTCCTCCCCACCCTGAAGGGCGGGGCTTCCTCGGAGGAGATCAGATGAACATCGCCACCAAGCGGTGGCTGCCGCACACGATCTCGGCCGCCGCGCTGCTCGTCCTGCTGTATCCGCTGGCCTGGCTGCTCGCCACCTCGCTCAAGCCGGCCGACGAGGTGATGACGAGCCTCGACCTGTGGCCCAGCCATCTGGAGTGGTCGAACTACACGACCGCCCTGGACGGGGTCTCGGGTGTCACCGTCACCCACCTGCTCGGCAACACGCTGCTGATCGCGGGGGGTGCCGTCCTCGGCAACGTCCTGTCCTGCTCGCTGGCCGCCTACGCCTTCGCCCGGCTGCGCTTCCGGATGAGCAAGGTGATGTTCGCCTTCATGGTGGCGACGCTGATGCTGCCGCACCACGTCGTGCTGATCCCGCAGTACATCATCTTCAACCGGCTCGGTCTGGTGGACAGTTACTGGCCGCTGATTCTGCCGAAGTTCCTGGCCACCGAGGCGTTCTTCGTCTTCCTCATCGTCCAGTTCATGCGCGGTCTGCCGCGCGAGCTGGAGGAGTCCGCGCGGATCGACGGCTGCGGTCCCTTCCGTACGTACTGGTCGATCACGCTGCCGCTGGCCCGGCCCGCGCTGATCACCACGGCCATCTTCACCTTCATCTGGACGTGGAACGACTTCTTCACGCAGATGATCTATCTCTTCGCGCCGGAGAAGTACACCATTACCCTCGCCCTGAGCAGCTTCGTCGACCAGTCCAGCACCTCCGCGTACGGGCCCATGTTCGCCATGTCGGTGATCTCGGTGCTGCCGATCGTGCTGTTCTTCTTCGTCTTCCAGCGCTACCTGGTGCAGGGCATGGCCACGTCCGGGCTGAAGGGGTGAGGCACACCATGGCCCACGCACCGATCGCGCCCCGGCGCGAGCGCCGGGAACCCGGAGAGGTCTTCGGCTCCGGCTTCACGCTCTTCGCCGACATGCTGCTCATCGGCCTGCTCACCAGCCTCGCCTGCCTGCCGGTCGTCACGGCCCCGGCCGCGTTCGCCGCCGCGTCCGCGACGCTCCGGCAGGCCGCGGGCAGCGGCGTCCAGGTCAGGGCGGGTACGTACGGCGCTCAGCTGCGTGCCCGGCTGTCCACGCGGTCGGCGGCCCTCGGTCTGGTGCCGCCACTGCTCGCGATGGTCGTCCTGATCGATGCCGCGCTGTTGCGCGCCGCGCTGCCCGGAGCGGCCGTCATGGCGCCCGCTCTCGCGCTGCTCGTCCTGGGCGCCACGGTCGTGGCGCTGCGGGCGACCGCGCTGGAGACACCGCACGTGCTGTCCGCACGCGAGGCGCTGGTCCGCTCGGCCGCGGACCCGCGCGGCAGTCTCCTGCTGGCCGGTGCCGTGATCCTCAGCGGGCTGCTGGCCTGGTCGATTCCGCTGCTGGTCCCGCTGCTGCCGGGCCCGCTGGCGTTCGCCGCCACGGTCGTGGACCTCCGCTCCCCCGCGGACGCCCAGGAGAACTGAACCGCGGCGCGCCACCTTGCCATCCCCCACTCACGCACCACACACCGGAGTTCACGCATGCCCCACCCGCACCTGGACGCCGCAGGCCATCCGAGGCCGCAGCTGATCCGCGATCCCGACTGGCGCGACCTCGGCGGCCCCTGGCAGTTCGCCCACGACGACGAGGACCGCGGCCGCGCCGACCGCTGGATGGACCCGGCGACCTCCGCACCGTTCACCGGCACCGTCACCGTGCCCTATCCGCCCGAGTCCGCGGCCTCCGGGGTGGCGGACACCGCCTTCCACCCCGTGCTCTGGTACCGGCGCGCGATCGACGTGGCCCGGCCGACTGCCGGGCGGCGGCTCCTGCTGCATTTCGGTGCGGTCGACCACCGGGCCGAGGTCTGGCTCAACGGCCGCCTGGTGGGACAGCACGAGGGCGGACACACCGGCTTCACCTGCGATCTGACCGGCGCCGTCGACCGGGACGGTGAGCAGACCCTCGTCGTCCGCGCCGAGGACCAGCCGCTCGACGCCGCGCAGCCCCGCGGCAAACAGGACTGGCGCCGGGATCCCCATGTCATCTGGTACCACCGCACCTCCGGGATCTGGCAGCCGGTGTGGCTGGAAGAGGTCCCGGCCGAGCACATCACGCTCCTGCACTGGACGCCCGAGGTCGCCCACGCCCGCGTCCGCTGCCGGCTGCGTCTGGGCCACTGGCCGCGGCGCCCGCTCACCGTGACGGTCCGCCTCACACGGGGCGAGCGGGTGCTCGCCGAGCAGCGCACGCTGATCGAGGGCCAGGAGGCGGAGTTCGATGTCGCGGTGCCCGCCCTGCGCCACGGGCAGGACCTCGACGACCTGTTGTGGAGTCCGGAGCGTCCCCAACTCGTCGACGCGACGGTGGAGTTGCGGGATGCGGCCGAGGACACACCGGCCGACCGTGTGACGTCCTACCTGGGCCTGCGCGACATCGGCTGGGACGACGGAGTCTTCCTGCTCAACCACAAGCCGTACTTCCTCCGGTTCGCGCTCCAGCAGGGCTACTGGCCCGCGTCGCATCTGTCGGCCTCGGCCGACGCATTGCGCCGCGACGTCGAACTGGCGAAGGAGATCGGCCTCAACGGGCTGCGCATCCACCAGAAGATCGAGGACCCGCGCTTCCTGTACTGGGCCGACCGGCTCGGGCTGCTGCTGTGGGAGGAGATGCCGTCGGCGTACACGTTCGGCGCGCAGACCGTCGAGCGCGTGGTCGCCGAGTGGAGTGAAGCGATCTCCCGCGACCTCAGCCACCCCTCGATCGTCGCCTGGGTCCCGATCAACGAGTCCTGGTCCGTGCCGAACCCGGCGCTGGTCCCCGCGCAGCGCCACTTCATGGACGCCGTCTACCACCTGACCAAGGCCCTGGACCCCTCCCGCCCTGCCGTCTCCAACGACGGCTGGGAGATCTCCGCCGCCGACATCTGGGGCGTCCACGACTACACCCAGCACGGGGAGGTACTGCGCCAGCGCTACGGCCACGCCTCGCTGCGCCAGGGCGAGCTCGCCGAGCAGTGGCCCGGGGCCAAACGGCTGACCCTGGACGGCGTCCGCCATCAGGGGCAGCCCGTCGTCCTCAGCGAGTTCGGCGGCGCGACCTTCGAACCGGCCGAGGGCGCCGAGTGGTTCGGCTACGACACCGTGGCCACGAAGGAGGACTTCGCCGAACGCCTCGCCGACCTGGTGGCCGCCGCGGTGGACTCCGGACTCGCGGGCTTTTGCTACACCCAGTTCACCGACACGGAACAAGAGACCAACGGCCTGCTCACACCGGACCGCCAACCGAAGATCCCGCCGGCCGAACTGCGCGCGATTCTCAACCGAACCCGTGCCTGATGTGTCCCGCCATCTGAGGGCTCGGCGCAATTCCCTTCGTTCTTACGTAGAGGAGAAACCGCAATGGCCCGATCCGAGTACGAGTACAGCCGTCGCCGCGTGCTCCAGGCATCCGCTCTCGCCTTCGCCACCGTGCTGAGCCCGTGGGGCACGGCGGACGGCTTCGCCGCATCGGCGGGCAACCCCGACGAGGACGGCTACGACCTCTGGCTGCGCTACCACCCCACTGCCGATCCCCGGCGGCTCGCCGAGTACCGGAAGGCCCTGGCCGGCCTGGCACGTCAGGGCGAGGGCCGGGTCATGGAGAACGCCGAGCGGGAACTGCGGCGGGCCGCCCAGGGCCTCACCGGTAGCGCACCGGTCCGGGTTCCCGCCGATCGAGCCTCGGTGGTCATCGGCACGGTGGACGAGTCACCGGTCGTGCGATCCCAGGTGCGTCCCGATCGGCTGGCCCGGACCGGCCGGCAGGGGTTCGTGATCGAGATGACCGGCCCGCCGGGCAGGCGGCGGCTGGTCATCGGGGCCCGCAGTGATCGGGGCGTGCTGGCCGGGGTCTTCCATCTCATCCGTCTGCTTCAGCTCGAGCGGCCGCTGCACACGCTGTCCGTCCTGGAGAAGCCGCGCACCGCGCTGCGCATGATGAATCACTGGGACAACGTCGACGGGTCGATCGAGCGTGGCTACGCGGGCACTTCGCTCTTCGAGTGGGACAAGCTGCCGGACATCTCGGGCCGGGTGGTCGACTACGCGCGGTCCATGGCATCGATCGGCATCAACGCCTCGGTGCTCAACAATGTGAACGCCGACGCCGACTTCATCACCGGCGAGATGCTGAGGGGACTCAGACCCCTGGCCGCGCTTCTCCACTCGTGGGGCATATCCGCCTGGCTGTCCGTCAACTACGCCAGCCCGATGATCCTGACCGCGGACGACGCCGATCCGATCACGACGGCCGATCCCGCCGATCGACGGGTCCAGCAGTGGTGGCGGGACAAGAGCGCCGAAATCTTCACGAGCCTGCCCGGATTCGGTGGGTTCCTGGTGAAGGCGAACTCGGAGGGGCAGCCCGGCCCACTCGACTACGGACGCACCCATGCCGAGGGCGCGAACATGCTGGCCCGCACGGTGGCACCGCACGACGGGCAGATCGTCTGGCGCAGCTTCGTCCACGAGGATTTCAGCGACTGGGCGGAGTACCAGTACCGGGTGTTCGCCCCGCTGGACGGCACGTTCGACGACAACGTCATCCTCCAGACCAAGTACGGGCCGATCGACTTCCAGATCCGCGAGCCCGTACACCCCCTGTTCGGCGCGATGCGCCACACCCACCAGATGCTGGAGCTCCAGCTCACCCAGGAGTACACGGGCCACGAGATCCACACCACCTATCTGGCTCCGCTGTGGCGGGAGGTGCTGACCTTCCCGACGCGGGGGCCCGGCACCGGACCGACCGTCGCCGACATCCTCGCGGACGGCGATGCCCGTGTGCCGCGGGCGGGCATCGCCGGGGTCAGCAACTTCGGCAATGCCCGCAACTGGACCGGCTATCTGCTGGGAGCGGCGAACACCTACGCCTTCGGCAGGATGTGCTGGGACCCGGACGCCGATCCACGGGACCTGGCCGCGGAGTGGGCCGGACTGACCTTCGGCACCGATGAGGCGGTCACCGAGGTCGTGGCCGATATCCTGACGCGCTCGCGCCGGACGTACGAGGACTACACCTCGCCGCTGGGGGTGGGCTATCTCACCGACCCCGGCGGCGACCATCTCGACCCGAGCCCGCTGGGCACCCTTTTCCAGTCACACCACTCCACGACCGAGGGCACCGGCTTCGACCGCACCGAGGCGACCGGCAGCGGCTTCACCGGGCTCTACCCGCGGCCGTGGCAAAAGCATTACGAATCCGTGGCGACCTGTCCCGACGACCTGCTGCTGTTCATGCACTGGGTGCCGTACGAGCATCGGCTGCGCTCGGGCAAGACGGTCATTCAGCACATCTACGATACGCATTTCACCGGGGTCGACCGCATCGACCGGTTCCTCGCCGGGTGGAGCGAACTGTCCGGGGAGATCGACCGGCAGCGCCATGCCGCCGTCACGGCGGGCTTCGAGGCCCAGCGGGAGCACGCGAGGTTCTGGCGCGACACGGTGGTCGGATTCTTCTTCGACAAGAGCCGCATCGTCGACGCGCAGCGGGAATGGCTGCAAGCGGCGCTGGGCGGGCCGCGGGTGCTGCTCGGCGGCCGGCCGAACCTGCTGCCGGTCACCGTCACCAACGCCTCGGCGCGCGACCGCGACCTGACGGTCGCGCTGCGGACACCGTCGGCGGAGTGGCGCACCGAGCCCGCCGCACAGTCCGCGGCCGGCGCCGCGACCGCGGAGTTGGAGCTGCCGGTCACACCCCCCTTGCTCGGCACCGTCGCCGCCCTGGACCTGGAGGTGGCGCCGAAGCTCACCCGGCTCGACGGCCGGCCGCCGTCCCTGGTCGTCGCCCCCGAGGGCAGGCGTTGCCTCATGGCGCTCAACGCCGGTCCACGGGACGGGACTTCGATGCCCGGCTACGACGCGCTGACCCCCGAGTCGGCCTGGTCCGCGTCGGCCGGCCACGGCTGGGTCGGCGCCGCCCCGTCGGCCAGGGACCGCGGTGGCGAGCCCCTGCTGCGCGACCACCTGTGGCACAACTCGTCCCGGGTGCTGCGCGTCGCCCTGCCGGCCGGCCGGCACACCGGGTACGTGCTGGTCGGTGACACCGGTGCCACGGCCTCCCCGACCCGGGTCGCGGTGGACGGCGCCACGGTCGCCACCAGTCCGAAGCAGCCCAGCGGAACCTTCACCTGGCTGGAGCTCCCCCTCGACGGAGGCGCCACCGGCCGCACCACGGACATCACGTTCACGGGGGTCGGTGGCCCCTGGCGGCTGTCCGCCCTCGCCGTCACCGACCCCGGTGCCCCGGTGCCATCGCTCGTCGTCATGCGGGCGGCGGCGGATCCGGTGTGGTGGGCGGGCCGGGCCAACCCGGTCACGGTGCTGGTCCGCAACACCGGCGCCAAGGACCGCGATGTGGCCGCCCGCCTCGTCACCCCCGACGGCTGGTCGAGCACTGAGCGGACCGTGACGGTCGCCGCCGGAGCCGAGCGAGAGCTGACCGTCACCGGGACCCCGGTGTCCACTCCGGGATTCGCCACCGTCGAGATCCGGCTCACCAGCGGCGACGAGGAGATCGAGCGCGGCCGGTCGGTGTCCGTGGTCACCACGCCACACCCCGATGACGCTGCGGCCGCATTCGACGCCGGCCCGCCGTCCAGCCCGCTGCTGACCGGGTACACCAGGCTGTCGCCCGAGGACGACTACACCGACGACCGCGGCTTCGGCTGGATCGGCGCCCGGCCCAACACCCGTGACCGGGGCAACGCCGACGACCTGCGCCGCGACATCGTCATGCAGAAGGGCGAGCCCAGTGTCCTGCGCGTCCCGGTGCCGGCCGGCAAGCACACGGTGTGGGTGCTGACCGGCGACTCCCTCACCGATTCGGGTGTCACCACCCTCTCCGAGGACGGCACGGTCCTCGGACGCTCCGGCGACGACAGCCTGCCGAGCCGCGCCTTCGTCTGGTTCTCCTTCGAACTCGACGGTGGAGCGGACGGGCGCACCGCCGACCTGCAGATCACCGGTTCGAAGCTGAACGGCCTGTGGCGCATCGCGGCCCTGGTCATCGTCTGAACCCACCCCCGCGCCGTACACCTGTTCCTCCGGGCGCGGCCCGCGACCCGGCATCCGCGATATCTCCGGCATATCCGGTACCCACAAAGGAGAGCTCCCGACATGGCATCGACGTCAGCACGATTCCGCGCGGTCCGGGGCAGACCCGGCACCCTCCTCCTCGCCCTGCTCATGGTCCTGGGCCTGGGCAGTGCGCATCCCGGACCGGCCGCGGCCGATCCCGCCGATCCGCCCGGGACGTACCGGAACCCCGTGATGGACAACGTCGCGGACGCCTTCTCCGACCCGTCGATCATCCGGGCCAAGGACGGCTACTGGTACGCGTATGCCACCCAGACCAGCATGCGCCGGGAGAACCAGGGAGGCCCATGGGAGTCGCAGCACTTCATGCCGATCACACGCTCGGCCGACCTGGTCAACTGGACCTACGTCGGTGATGTCTTCGGGCCCGACAACCACCCGGAGTGGCGCGACTTCGCCACCACCTACTACTGGGCACCCGACATCCGCTACATCAACGGGAAGTACTACCTCTACTACTCGGTCGCCGGCGGCGACAAGAACACCATCGCGCTGGCCACGTCGGACCATCCGGCAGGCCCCTGGCAGGACATCGGCCACCCCGTGCTGCCGTACGGGACGACGGTCAATCAGATCGATCCGTCGGTGTTCGTCGACTCCGACGGCCAGAAGTACCTCTACTACGGCTCGTTCCGCGACGGCGGAATCCAGGCGGTGCGCCTGAACGAGGAGGGCACCGCGCCGGTCGGCGATCCGGTGCAGGTGGTCGGTGCCCGGCGCGGCGAAGCCGCGTACGTGGTGAAGCGCGACGGCTGGTACTACCTGTTCTACTCCGGCCTGGGCTGCTGTGCCCGGGACGAGGGCGCCTATCCGGTGTTCGTCGGGCGGGCCAAGGACCCGATGGGCCCGTTCAAGGACGCCGAGGGCGTCGGCCTGGCCGACCTGCACGTCGGCGGCACGATCGTCAACGCGCCGAACGGCAGCACATGGGTCGCGACCGGCCACTCGGCGAACGTCGTGGACAAGTCCGGCCAGGACTGGATCCTCACCAACGGATTCGACCGCCACGAGAGCGATCCCAACTGGGGTGGACGGCCGACCATGATGGACCGGCTCGACTGGATCGACGGCTGGCCGACGGTGCGCGCGGGCGCCTGGACCAGCGAGGAACGGCAGACCGCGCCGACGAGCACCTGGGACGCGGGCAGCACCTTCGACGACGGCCTCGGCGGCTTCGACACCGCCGGGCACGGGTCCTGGACCACGGGTTCGGATCCGGACTCGGGGCGGTACGCCCGCAGCCGGTCCCGGGCCGCGGTCCCGCGGCTGCTGCTGCCGCGACGGGCCCCGGACGGCGATGTGAGGATCGAGGCCGACGTCCGGCTGCGCGACGGCAAAGGCCGAGTCGGCCTTGTCCTGGCATCCGCAGGCCGGTTCAACCACACCGTGGTCTGGCTGGACTCCACTGGCACACTCTCCGTCGAGGTCACCCGGGACCGGAAGGTGGTGCAAAAGCGCACCGCTCGCCTGCACGCCAACGCCGACCTGCGGACCTGGCACTCGCTCACGGCCGAGATCCGCGACGGGGCGGCGCAGGTACACGTCAGCTCGGCCATGCTCGACATGCCGCTGGCCGAACTGACAGTGGACGTACCCAAGGACTGGCGCCGTGGCGGCGCCGCCTCGACGCGCGGCGCCGGCGAGGTGGACAACGTCGGCGTGACCCGGCTCTATACCCCGGTGACCGTCAAACAGCCGGACCCCGTGACCGGAGCCCGACTGCCGGAGTACGACGAGGACTTCGACGACGACCAGCTGGACGGGTGGACGTGGTTCGGCCCCGCCGACGGAAAGGTCGCCGACGGCCAGTACGTGTGGCCGACGCAGGATGCCGACTTCTCCGGCAAGGGGACCATGGCATCGGCGCTGCTTCGTGACGCTCCGACCGGCACCTATACGGTCGAGACCAAGTTGCACTTCCCGATCACCGACGCCCCCGACGGGCGCAGCCAGGCCGGCCTGATCGCCTTCCGGAGCCCGGAGGACTCGATCCATCTGGCTCCGACCCGGACCGGCCCGTCACGGCAGGCTTTTCTGTGGATCGGCCGGGACCGTGACAGCTGGCCGGAGATGCAGCTGGGCCCGTCGGCCGACACCATGTGGCTGCGGCTGCGCCACACCGTCGATCCGACGACCGGCGAGCACAGGTTCCAGTCGGCCACGAGCCGGGACGGGAAGCACTACATCTGGGGTGGGGTCTGGCATCTGCCCGCCGGCTCCGAACCGCGCATCGGCCTCGTCTCGCTGGCCGGTGAGGGAGTGACCGCACGCTTCGACTATGTGCGCTTCTCCTCCTGACACCGCTCCACTCCCCTGCACGGGCTTGTGCTCCACATCGATTGTCAGTGGTGGGTGAGAAGGTAGGAGCATCGAGAAGGAAAAAGGGGGAGCGTCCATGTCCGGAAACCAGAACTACATCAATCACGTTGCTCTTGTGCTGGATGCGAGTTCGTCCATGTCGCACTTGAGTGGCAAGGTCGTCGAAGTAGCCGACCAGCAGATTGCGTATCTGGCCCGACGCTCGAAGGAACTCGACCAGGAAACCCGCGTCACGGTCTACGTCTTCGCGGACAAGGTGGAGTGCGTCATCTACGACAAGGACGTGCTGCGTATGCCGTCCCTGAAGCAGCTTTACCGGGTCGGTGGAATGACGGCTCTGCTGGCGGCCACACTGAAGTCGCAGCGGGAGCTTGCCCAGACTGCTCAACTGTACGGCGACCACAGCTTCCTGACGTTCGTCCTGACGGACGGCCAGGAGAACGCGAGTCATCGCTGCCCGGATGCCCCTACCAAGAATCCACGCGAACTCGTGCAGGCCGTGGCCAAGCTGATGCAGACGCAGGAGGACAACTGGACACTGGCCGTCCTTGTGCCGGATCAGATGGGCAAGCGCGAGGCCATGCAGTGCGGTTTCCCGAAGGACAACATCGCCATCTGGGACGCCACGAGCACACAGGGCCTGGAAGAGGCCGGGCAGGTTATCCAGCAGGCCACTGAGAACTTTATGATGGGCCGGGCCCAGGGCATCCGGGGATCGCGGGCGGTGTTCTCCACAGGTGCGGAGGCGGTCAACAAGGACACCATCAAGGCAGCCGGTCTCACCCCGGTGAATCCGTCGGAATACCAGCTCATCCCGGTGGCTCGCGAAGCGGCGATCCGGGAATGGGTCATCGAATGCGGGCACACCTACCGTACCGGTGGCGCGTTCTATCAGCTGAGTAAATCGGAGAAGATCCAGGCGCGGAAGCAGATCGCGGTGCTGGAGAAGAAAACGGACCGGGTGTACACGGGGCCGGAGGCCCGATCCCTGCTCGGCCTGCCGGACACCGAAGTTCGCGTGAAGCCGGACCACAACGACGACTTCACCATATTCGTGCAGAGCACCAGCGTGAACCGGAAGCTGGTACCGCACACGCGGCTGCTGCTCATGATCTGAGGCGACGCGAACCGAGGGGCCGCGACCCGGTTGTCCGGGGTCGCGGCCCCTCCGAGTGACTACCGCTGTGCGGCGACCTGGTGCGCATGGCGGCTCACATCGCCGATCAGGTTGATGCGGACGCGTCGCTCCACAAAGCGCCACTGCCCCTCACGGCGCTCGAAGCGGTCATGGTACCGACCGGCGGCGATCGTTTGCAGCGGAAAGTCGGGCAGCGCCTGCAACACGGTGACGTACGAACGCGAGACCGCCGTGCCCGCCTGTTCGTCCACCTCGATGGCAACGTTGGTGGTGACATGCTGGGTTCGCGGCGTGCCGTCGGCGTAGACGATCAGAGTGTCGTGGAACATCTTCTCGATCGCGTCGCGCCCGCTGACCGGCTCGCCCACACCCGTGAAGGTGGCGTCGGCGAGAAGTGTTCCGAGTCCCGCGAAATCACCGTAGTCCACGAGTTCGGCGTAACGTGCGATCAAGTTCTCGATAGCCCGGTAGCTCAACGTCGGATCGGCGGGCATGCCGATGGATGTGGACATGGTCCCCTCCAAGCGAACAGCGGATGGCAGACAGAAGTTGATACGCATCAACCCCAGGTAGCCTGATCACACGAGATCGACTTCGCCCCTCCCGACGGGACTGGCCCGTTGTCGTCAATGTGTGAGGGTGACACTGATGTTGGACTACGGACTTGGCATGTCCAGCGTAGAGCACGGGCCGCGGGGACCCCGAGCCGAGACCGGCCTCACGGCGGTCGGCGAAGGTGCGCAGAAGTGGCTTGATATCGCTCGCGTTTTCCTCTGAGTTTTCCTCTGAAGGGGCAAGCGCATGTTCCCGGCTGCGTGATCAAGCGCAGGCGGAAGAAGCCAGTGCCTCTTTGGCGGATGCCGCGGGACGGGCACCGGCGCGGGCGGCACCGACGCTGGCCACGACCACGAGCACCAGGCCCAGTGTCGCGGCCGCCCCGGGGCGCTGGCCCAGAACGAGCAGACCGACCAAGAGGGCGATGGCGGGTTCAAGGCTCATCAGCGTGCCGAACGCGGACGCGGTCAGACGACGCAGGGCGAGAAACTCGAGAGCGAAGGGGATGACGGGGCTGAGCACCGCCAGAACAAGCATGGTCCACAGCGGTGACCACGTGAGGCGTTCGGTGAGGTCCGGGGCGGCGAGGGTGAGCCCCAGCAGCGCTGCGACCGGCATGGAGACAGCCAGTCCTTTCAGCCCGGTGACGCGATCACCGACCCGTTGGGTCAGCAGTATGTAGGCGGCCCAGCACCCCGCGGCGAGCAGCGCGCTCCCCACCCCCACCAGGTCGGCGCCGCCATGCCAGGGTTCGGTCAGCAGCACGACGCCCGTCGCCGCCGCGGCCGCCCAGAGAAGGCGTCCCTTCCTCGGGCCGAAGAGGGAGACGGTGAGCGGCCCCAGGAATTCCAGTGCGCTTGCGGTCCCCAGCGGGAGACGGGCGATCGCCAGCATGAAGAAGACCATCATTCCGGCGGTCACGAGACCGAGCACCGTGCAGGCGAGAAGATCCCGGGGGCTGAAGTCACGAGGCCGGGGGCGGATGGCGACCAGCAGAATCAGCCCCGCCCAGCCCAGGCGCAGCCCTGCGGTTCCCAGCGCGCCGAGCTGCCCGAACAGTGGAACGGTCAGAGCCGATCCGAGCTGCACGGTGGACATCGAGGTGGCAGCCATGAGCAAACCGGCCGCGGCGCCGGCATGGTGCGAGCGGTGGGAAGGAAGAGCCTCGGGTGGCTGGGGAGCGTTCATGGGCTCCAGTACAGATCCTCGGCACCGTTCACGTCCACGTGTCGATCCCAAACGATTCGTTCAGGATTCATGGACAATGGAGGGATGGAAACACGCCGCCTGCAGATGCTGGCCGAGCTGGCCCGGCGAGGCTCGATGCGCGCCGTGGCCGAGGCCACCGGCACCACCACCTCGACGGTTTCTCAGCAGGTCGCCGCTCTGGCTCAGGACATGGGCACGGCACTGATCGAGCCGCATGGACGCCGGGTCAGGCTCACCCCGGCGGGCCGCCGTCTGGCGGAACACGCCGTGACGATTCTTGCGGCAGTCGAGGCCGCACAGCGGGACTTGAGTCCCGACGCCCCGCCAACCGGCACAGTGCGCGTGGCAGGCTTCGCCACGGCCATCCGAGCCCAACTGCTGCCCATCATCAGCGGTTTGTCCACCAGCCATCCTGAGCTCAGCATCCTGGTCCGTGAGCACGAACCCGCCGAGGCCCTCCATCTGCTGGCCAACGACGAGGCCGACCTCGCGCTCACCTACGACTACAACCTGGCACCGGCCGAGCCGGACCCCGCGGTCACGATCACCCCGCTGTGGACCGCTCCCTGGGGTCTGGGCATTCCTGACCACGTCGCCCGTCCCTCGGCACCGGGCGCCCCGGAGGTCTTCCGCTGGTTCCGCACGGCGGATTGGATCGGCAACTCGCGCAACACCGGTGACGAGACCGTCATCCGGACACTCGCCTCCATGGCCGGCTTCACCCCCCACCTCACCCACCAGGCGGACAACCTCAACCTCGTACAGGGCATGATCGCGGCAGGAATGGGCGTGGGGCTGCTGCCGATGGGCACCGCCACGTTGCCCGGTGTCCACCTGATGCCGCTCACCGCACCGGACGTGGTCCTGCGCGCCTTCGCCGTCGCCCGCCGGGGTCGCGACGGCTGGCCTCCACTGGCCCTGCTGACCGACCTGATCATTCGGCAGTCAGCGCAGGGTGTATAGCCTCGACGTGCAGTTCCACGGCGACGCCTCGGCCCGGACCTTGGCCCCCAGCACCAGCGCAGGACGCGCTGGACACGACTTCCGAGGACATGCCATGCGGGTGGGACTGGCCGCCTGGGAAGGCCAAACGGCCGCGCCGGGAACAGCCGGTCCGGCCGACAATGTTGCATCGTTCGAGGGACCGGCGTCGCACGGGTGGGAACAAGGTCATCCGCCCCGATGGGATCCGGGCCCCGGGATCGCGGAACACCCGCCGCGCACTCGGATCAAGACATATTTCCGCAGGAGGACTTTTTCATGACTGACCGGCCCTTGACGCTCATGGCAGTACACGCCCACCCCGACGACGAGGCCACCGGAACCGGAGGGGTCCTCGCGCGGTACGCGGCGGAGGGCATCCGTACCGTTCTCGTGACGTGTACCGACGGCGGGTGCGGTGACGCAGCGGGGGGTGTCAAGCCGGGCGACCCCGGGCACGATCCGGCGGCCGTCGCCTTGATGCGCCGTCGAGAACTCGAGGCGAGTTGTGAGGTCCTGAAGGTCAGCGATCTGGAGATGCTGGACTATGCCGACTCCGGAATGATCGGCTGGCCGAGCAACGACGCCCCTGGATCCTTCTGGCAGACCCCCGTGGAGGAAGGCGCCGCCCGACTCGCGGAACTCATGCGGCACTACCGCCCCGATGTGGTCGTCACCTATGACGAGAACGGCTTCTACGGCCACCCCGACCACATCCAGGCCCATCGCATCACGATGGCGGCGCTGGAGATGATCGAGCTGACCCCGAAGGTGTACTGGACGACGATGCCCCACTCGGGGATGAAGCGGTTCGGCGAGGCCATGCGCGAGTTCCATGAGGACATGCCGGAGCCGGATCCTGCCGAGGCCGCCGCGATGGCCGAGATCGGCCTCCCCGACGATGAGATCACCACGTGGGTGGACACCACCGCATTCAGCGGTCAGAAGTTCGACGCACTGGCCGCGCACGCCAGTCAGGGCGAGAACATCTTCTTTCTCAAGATGGGCAAGGAGAGGTTCGGCGAGTTGATGGGCATGGAGACCTTCCTACGCGTCCAGGACGCCACCGGCGCGGCCGTACCGGAGAACGACCTCTTCGCCGGACTGCGCTGATCCGACCGGCGGCCCGCGACCACCTGGCAGCCGTACAGGTGGTCGCGGGCCGCCGACTCGGCAGGTACGCGACAGCCCGGGTCATCAGCCCTACGCCGCGCCGCTCCCGGCAGGGTGACCGCCATCACATACGTTCTTGTGTCGAGCATGTCGAGGCCCTCGTGCCGGCTCCGTCCCAGGGGCACGAGCGGACACGACGGGCCGCATGACATGGGAGCAATGATGATCTACCGGATGGATCACGTCGGCGTTGTGGTCGAGGATCTCGCGGCTGCTGTCGCGTTCTTCGTCGAACTGGGTCTGGAACTGGAGGGCGAGGCGGCAGTCGAGGGTGAATGGGTGGACCAGCTCGTCGGGCTGAACGGCGTCCGAGCGGACATCGCCTTCGTGCGGACGCCGGACGGCCACGGCCGGGTCGAACTGTCGACGTTCCACACGCCGGTGGCCACCAGCCCTGCGCCGAGGGAGCCGGTCAACACCCCGGGCATCCCTCGCCTGACGTTCGTCGTCGACGCCGTCGACGCCGTCCTCGATCGACTGCGCGCCCACGGCGCCGAACTCGTGGGCGAGGTGGCGCAGTACGGGGACACCTACCGGTACTGCTACGTCCGCGGCCCCGCCGGCGTCATCATCGGGCTGGTCGAGGAACTCAGCTGAAGCAGATCGCCAATCAGCAAGTTCCGTACCAGACTTCCGTTCCCGAAAGGACCGCCCGTCATGGCTGTCGCCGATGACCTTGACCACGCCACCGACTCGCGATCGGACTGGGTAGCCGAGCAGACTCGTACCTATCTGGCCTCGGGTGGCACCGAGGGGCACGAGTCGAACGGCAGCCCGCACCACCTCCGCGGCGACATTGTCTGGGGCGTAGGCGGCGCTTCACCTCCTGCGGCGCGCGCCAACGGCGATAGCGCACGTCCACCGCACGCCCGGTGAGCAGCGCATCGACGAACAAGGCCAGCCGCGGCGCCGGTTCGGGGTCCCGATACCAGCCGGGAGCGTCCAGGTGGAACACGGCCGCGGTCCGCGCCGCCTCCTCGCGCAGTTGCGTCGGCGGCGCGGCCAGGAGCTTCAGCCGTGCCGCCGTCACCTCCGCCGCGAGACCCAGGTCGGCGGCGGGCCCGGGGCAGTCCGGCGAAGAACAGCGCCCGTGCCTCGCCCTCGGTCATCCCGGTGAGACGGGTGCGATAGCCATCCAGCAGTTGATAGCCGCCCCCGCGGCCCGGCTCCGCGTAGACCGGGACCCCAGCAGCCTGCAGACGCGCCAGGTCACGGTGGGCGGTCCGCACGGATACCCCCAGCTCACCGGCGATCCGGGGTGCGGACATGCGGCCACGGGATTGCAACAACAACAGCAGCGACAGCAATCGGCCTGCGGACATGGGCGCAATTCTCCTCGGAAACCCTGACAGCAGGTGGCACACCGCTCCCCTAGCGTCAATCCATGTCCGGCCCGGGCCCCACCGGCCGGGGAGTCCGCGCCCGGAGAAGAGCGCCGAAGAGGAGTTGCGCCATGTCCCCCACCGACCCTGTCTGCCGCCCTGCTGTGATCGAGCTTCGCCAGTACACCATGCGTCCCGGCCGACGCGACGAGCTCATCGAACTTTTCGACCGGGAGTTCGTCGAAACGCAGGAGGGGACGGGGATGGTCGTGCTCGCCCAGTTTCGGGACCTCGACGATCCGAACCGCTTCGTCTGGTTGCGCGGGTTCGGAGACATGGCGGCACGGCACCGGATCGGTTCGTGTCCGCCACCGTGTGGTCCTTCCCTCCCGGACGGCCCGAGGGCATCGCGCTCATCCAGGACGGGCTCCTCCCCGTGCTCCGCGAGACGGGCCCCGCACCACTCGCCGTCCTGACCACCGAGACGGCGCACAACACCTTCACCAGTCTGCCGGTCCGCGCCGGAGAGAACGTCGCCGCCGTCTTCACGTCCTACCCCGACGAACGTGCGGGTCGCCGGCACCTTGCCGAGGTGCGGGCCCACCCCCTCAGCCGCGAGATCCTGCCGGACATCGGCAGAGAACAGACAGCGGCCCCCCGGACACTGAGACTGGCGCCCACAGGCCGCTCGCTCATCTCCTGACACGAGCACACAAGGCCCGGAAGACCTCAAACCGCTCCGCCGAACTCCTGGTGTCAGTACCGCAGCAGAGCTGCGACGCCGTCCGTGCAGCGGGTAGGGGGAAGGATCTCGGTGAACGAGGCGCCGCCGAGGACCGCCGAGCGCAGCAGAAGCGGCGCCGCCGGAGCGCTGAAAGCCGTCGGGTCCTCACCGAGCGCCGCCGAGTCGGTGCCCAGGACACGCGGGTCGCGGCGGGAGGCGTACAGGGTGGGGTCCCCACCACGGTCGGCGGCCAGCAGCAACGTCTCCACCCGCCCCTCGGCCAAGGCTTCCTTGACCGCTGGAATGCCCTGCAGCGCCCTGCCCCCGGCCAGCTCGGCCTCCAGACGCTCCAGCACGGCGCGGTGACGGACGGTCATCGCCTCGTGCATGGCGGCGTCCACACTCGCCCGCAGGCCCTCCCGGGCGGAGGCGTCGGTGCGGCCGCCCTCGACGTACACCACCTCCGCGTCCAGCGGACGTGCGGCCAGATGCTCGCGCAGCAGTCCCACCGCCTTGGGGTCCCCGGCAATCAGCACCACGGCGGCCTCGACGGCGGCCGCGGCGGCCCGTACGTCGTCAACCGCCTGGCCGGTGTTCTCCGTCCACACGTTGACGGTGCGCCGGTGGTAGGAGGCCTGTGCCTCAGCGCCCGCGCGCACACGGGTGATGTGCAGCGTGCTGCCGTTGAACGTGCGACGCAGAGTCGGCTCGTGCCCGGTGGCCGGGTAGGCCTCCACGTCCGCCCCCTCCCGGTCCACGGCCACGACCACATGCGGCAGCTGGTGGTCACGATCGATGGCCACACCCAGCGGATCAGGCACCGGCAGCACCTGTGCGCTGTCCGCCGCGGGTGGCTCCACGAGGGTGAAGGCCCCCAGCAGCCGACCGGCCGAGACGAACAGCGCCTCGCCCTTCGGGCCGGGCAGTTCCGGGGCGCCTCCCACGATGTCGTCCAGCACGGCGAGGTCCGCCTCCGGTGCGCCCTGCTCGCTCAAGGACCGCCGGGCCGCCCGCCGGCGCAGCTCGATCTGCTTGTCGGCGTCGTGCGCCCCACGTGAGGTGTCCAGGTGGACGGAGACGACGGAGGCGTCGCCCGCGTACAGAGGCTGGAGGAAGGCAAGATCCATGGTAGTTCCGGGCAGAGCCGCCCTGCCGCCTTTCCTTGGGGTTCACCGCACCGGACAGCACGATAAGCCCTGCCGTTGCGGATGCGGACATTTCGCCCGTCGGTAGGCGGGTTGCCTCACGGTGGGCCCGGCGTCGTCAGCCGCGGTACGGGCACTGCCGTCTTCGCCGCTCCTCGCCGAGCGGTCTCCAGGGTTTCGGTGTGCTGCGGCTGCCCGCCAGGGTCTATGCCAGCGCGACGTGGGTGCCGAAGGCCCGGGCGTGGTAGGTGAGCGGGGCGCACGTGGCGGCTTGGGCCGCCAGGACGTTGCCCAGGGCGATCACGTGGTCTCCTCCCTCGACCACATCCGCCACCTCGCAGACCAGCCAGCCGGGGGCGGCGGATAGCCGGGGGACGCCCCCGTCCACCTCCCAGGACACGCCGGTGAACCTTCCGGCGCCCCCCTTGCGCGCAAAGGCCAGCGCCAGCGCGGATTGCCCGTGGCCCAGGACATTGACTCCGAATCGCAGCGACGACTTGATCAGCGCCAAGAGTTCCGAACGACGGTCGAGGGCGACCAGGACCATGGGCGGTTGCATCGAGAGCGACGCGAAGGCACTGACCGTGGTGCCGTGCGGCCGCCGTCCGTCCATCGCGGTGACGACGGTCACCGGCGTGGCCACACCGGCCATCACCTCGCGGAAGGCAGAGGTCAGCGACTCATTCTCGGATTCGGCCATCGCAGCTCCCTGGATGGAAAATGGCGGTGTGGCACAGAGGTGCCGGGCGGCATGTTCTGTCCGCTGAACAGCCCCCGTCCTGCGTGCCGTTCGTCGGGGCGGCTGGGGCCGGTCCTACAGCTGAAGGATCAGCTTTCCGGTGTTGGCGCCGGTGAACAGGCCGCGAAGCAGGCTCGGAAAGTCCCTGAGGCCGCCTTCCACCACGTGCTCGGCCGAGGTCAACTTGCCTTCCGCGAGCCACTGGGCGAGTTGCCGGGTCGCCTCGGGGTAGCGGTCCTCGTAGTCGAAAACGACCATGCCGGTCATCGATGCCCGGTTCACCAGCAGCGACATGTAGTTCGCCGGGCCTTTCGGGCGCTGGTCGTTGTACTGGGACATCGCACCGCTGATGACGACGCGTGCCCCGCGCGCGAGCCTGGTCAGCACCGCGTCCAGGATCGGGCCGCCGACGTTGTCGAAGTACACGTCCACGCCGCCCGGGGCGTATTCGCGCAAGGCCTTCCGCACGTCGTCGCTCTTGTAGTCGATGGCCGCGTCGAAGCCGATCGTTTCGACCAGGGTCCGGCACTTCTCCGGGCCGCCCGCGATACCGATGGCGCGGCAGCCGCTGATCTTGGCGATCTGACCCACCATGCTGCCGACGGCGCCCCCCGCGCCCGACACCACGACGGTGTCGCCCCGCTGTATACGGGCGACGTCGAAGAGGCCGAAGTAGGCGGTGAGGCCGGTGATGCCGAGCGCACCGAGGTAGGTCGTCTTCGGCGCGATCGAGGTGTCGATCTTGTGGAGGCCTGTGCCGTCGGACAGCGCGTACTCCTGAACGCCGAAGGCTCCGTAGAGCTCGTCGCCGACCGCGTAGTCGGGATGCCGGGACGCGATGACCGTGCCGATCCCGCCGGCCCTCATGACGGCGCCGAGATCCACGGGGGTACGTAGGACGCGCCCGGGTTCATCCAGCTCCGCATCGCCGGGTCGATGGAGATGAGATCGACCTTGACGACGACCTGCCCCTCGCCTGGTGCGGGTGTCTCAGCGGTGGTGAGGGTGAAGTCGGAGTCCTTCACATCGCCTTCGGGGCGTGCGGCGAGCACCAGCTGGTGATTGATGTCCATGGTTTCCCTTTTCCGTTGCGTGTCGCCTGCCCGGCGCGCGGCAGCGCCACAGCACACACAAGCCTCCGGTGCCCGCACCTACGGCCACGAGCTCGGCCTCATGCGCAGCTCGGTGATGGTCTGTCACATCCCCGACCGCATGATGCCCCCTTCGACTTGACTGCTGCGGCACGGAGCGAAAGTATAACGGCTGAACTAGTAAAGCAAATGAACCACTTAGTCCTGAGCACCTGCACCGAGGAGAGGTCTCCCATGCCCCACACGCTTCACGAGACGGACGCGCATCAGGGAAGCCTCAGGGAAGCGGCGGACCGTATCCGTCTCCAGGCGCAGGCCGCGGCCGCGGACAGTGAACGGGAGCGCCGGCTGAGCCCGGAGCTGGTCGATGCGCTCCGTGACTCCGGGCTGATGCGCTGCGGAGCTCCCGAGACTCTCGGAGCCGCGCAGGCCCCGCCCGCCGTCTCCCTCGAATGCGCCGAGACGATCGCGCGCGGCGACGCCGCCACCGGCTGGTGCGCCTCGATCGCTCTCACCAGCAGCCTGCTCGCGGCGTACCTTCCGGAGAAGGGAGCCGCCGAGATTTTCGGTGACCCGCGGGCAATCGCGGCGGGCGTGTGGGCGCCGCGGGCTAAGGCCCGCCCGGTCGACGGAGGCGTGGTCGTCTCCGGCCGCTGGTCGTTCTGCAGCGGGATCACGCACGCGGACTACTTCTTCGGCGGCTGCGTCCTGGACGACGGCCGTGCCGACAAGGACGGTGCGCCGACGCTCCGCGCGGTCGGGATCCCGGCCGAACAGCTACGGATACTCGACACCTGGCACACGTCCGGCCTGCGCGCGACAGGCAGCCATGACGCCGTCGCCGAGGAGGTGTTCGTCCCCGACCACCGCGTACTGGCCCTGGACGACGGTCCGCTGATCGACGCTCCGCTGTACCGCTTTCCGATCTACGGGTACTTCGCGCTGTCCATCGCCGCGGCCGCGCTGGGCAACGCACGCGGGGCGATCGATGACCTCATGGACCTCGCGGGCCACAAGGTGGCCACCCGCTCGCGGCGAACCCTGGCGGAGAAGGCGACCACGCAGGCCGCCGTGGGACAGGCGGAGGCCGCCTTGCGCGCCGCGCGCGCCTTCTTCTACTCCGCCATCGACGACGCCTGGCAGGCGGCGTGCACCGCCGACACAGTGGAGCTCGGCCTTCGCACCGGGTTGCGGCTGGCAGCGGCCCACGCCGCTCGCACGTCGGCGGAGGTCGTCCGCGCCATGTACGACCTCGGCGGCGGATCGGCGGTCTACGACAGCTCGCCGCTCCAGCGCCGCTTCCGGGACGCGACCACCGCCACCGCCCACCTCCAGGTGAGCCCGGCCACCTGGGAGACGACCGGCCGCATCCTGCTCGGCCTTCCGACGCACGTGGCGCAGCTGTGAGGCGGCGATCGCTCGGCGTGGTGCTTCCGTACTGGCTGGACCGGCCCGACCTGGAAGCGCTCGGGATCGCCCGCCAGGCGGGTGAATGCGGCTTCGAGCGGCTGTGGCTCGGCGAGATGGCGACTTTCGACGTGTTCGCCCTCGCCACCGCCGTCGCCAACCGCACCTCGATCCCCCGGCTGACGGTCGGCCCCCTCGCCGTCGGTGTGCGCTCCCCCGTCGCCATCGCCATGGGGGCCGCCAGCGTCGCAACGCTGACGGGCACCCACGTGGACGTGGCACTGGGAGCCTCCAGCCCGCACATCGTCTCCGACTGGCACGACCGCAGCTGGAGCGGCAACCCGCAGCGCACCAGGGAATCGGTCGCGGTGCTGCGGGAACTCCTCGGTGGAGGGCGGGCCGCCTTCTCCGGACGGCACATCCGCACACGGGGCTTCCGGCTCCGCCGGCCCCAGCCGGACTCTACGATCAGCGTCGCGGCGTTCGGGCCACGTATGACGCGCGTGGCGGCGGAGACCGCGGACGAGGTCGTGCTGAACCTGGTGGCGCCGGAACACATCGCCCAGGTCCGTGCGTCGATCGACGCCTTCGCCGAAGCCCGCGGGCTGCCCGCACCACGGCTCGCGGTGTGGGTCACCTGTTCCGTCGAGCCGCACCCGGCCACTTACCACCAGCTCGCCTCACAACTGGCCGTCTACCTCCGCCCACCGGGATACGGCGAGATGTTCACCGAACTGGGCTTCGGCAGCCTCGTCCGCAGGGCACGTTCCACCGCTGGCCGCCATGCGCTCGTCCCAGACATTCCCCCCGAGCTTCCGGCCGCCGTCGGCGCGATCGGCTCAGGACCTGAAGTACTGCGACGTATCGAGAGCTACTTCAACGCCGGCGCCGACCACATCGGGCTGGTGCCCACGACGGCGGACGACTCCGAGGGCGCTCGGACCCTGGCTTTCATCCGGGAACACCTCCCGGACCTCGTCCCGGGGCCGATCGGGGCGAAGCGGCCGGCCGACGGAGACGGGATACGATCACTCGGTGACGGACACCCCTGAGGCGCAGCCCCCGGATTCGCGCGGCGACGACTCGGTCACGCGGACCCTCAACCTGGTCGGCGAGCGATGGACGATGCTGATCCTCCGTGAAGCGTTCTTCGGTGTGCACCGCTACGGACAATTCGCCCAGAATCTGGGCATTTCGCGCCCCACTCTGTCGAACCGGCTCGGCAAACTCGTGGACGTCGGCCTGCTGATCCGGGAGCGCTACGCGGGTGGTCCGATCCGCAGCGACTACGAATACCGCCTCACCCAGGCCGGCCTCGATCTCTTCCCTGCCATCCAGATCTTGATGGAATGGGGCAATACCTACCTCCCGGACGAGCCGGCGGGCAGCGGATCCAAGGTGGCCTGGACACACGACGTGTGCGGATCGCCCACACATCCGAGGCTGACCTGCGACCAATGCGGGGAACCGGTCACCGCGCACAATGTGCGCCTCACGGGCGATACGCCGTGAGGTGACCTCGCCGGCCGGAGTGTGCACGTCAGGCGCCGCCGCTGCCCAGGTGCCGGGCCGCGAGCGCGGTGACCTGGGCAGCCAGGTCCGACAAGGAGGAATCGCGCAGCGCGGCGGCGTGTGCCAACCGGGCCACGTCGCCCGCCCAGGCACCCGTGGCCCGATCACCCTCGCCGATCCGGGCAAGCGGCGGCGGTCGGAGCGGCGGAAGTCCGGGTCACTGCGGACGCTGTCGACCGGCTGGACCTCTCCCAGTGCCCCGACCGCGCGGGCCAGGCAATCCGGGAAGCGCGCGTCCGGTACCACCCACGCGATATCGATATCGCTGAAGACGTCCGCAGCACCTGACGCCAGCGAGCCGGTCAACTCCGCGGCCGAGCCCGGACAGCACCTCTCCAACGCGATGCACACCTCGGCGGCCAAGGCGGCACGATCGGTCTCTCTCACCACGGAACACTCCCTTGGTCCCCGGCCCTGCGGCACACCGATCAGCGCAGCGCCCGCGCTCCTATGACGGACAGCAGCTGCAACTTTTCGTAGCTCTCACTGCCGGGAACGGCGGTGTAGACGATCAGGAAGTGCGGCTGGTTCGGGTCGAGCAGCGTCTGGCAGGTCAGCTCCAATGCGCCGAGTTCGGGGTGGATGAAGTGTTTCACCTCGTTGGGCCGGATGCCGACCTCGTGGTCGTTCCACACCCGGCGGAACTCTTCGCTCTGGGCGAGCAGCAGGTCGGCGTAGTGGGCCGCGCGGGAACCAGGGCCCCGTAGCGTGGCCACCCCGCGCAGGCCCGAGACGAACATGCGGGTCAGGAACGGATGGTCGGCAGGGGCGTAGAGCTGTCGCGTGGCGGGGTCGGTGAACCAGCGGTAGCCGAGGCTGCGGGCCGGGCCGCTGTAGACGGTCAGGTCGCCGGTGAGCGCGACGCCGAGCGGCGTCTGCCGCAGCGTCTCGCCGAGCTCGGTGACGATCTCCGCGGGAGTGTCGTGCAGGCGGTCGAGGATGCGCAGCAGGCCGGGGCTGATGTGCTCATTGTCGGCGCCCCGCGGCGGCGGAATCTGTCCGGCGAGCCGGAACAGATGGTCGCGCTCGTCGAGGGAGAGGTGGAGTCCTTGTGCGATGGAGGCGATCATCTGCCCGGACGGCTGGGGTCCGCGCTCCCGCTCGAGCCTCGCGTAGTAGTCGGTCGACATATGGCACAGCGCGGCCACTTCCTCCCGCCGCAGCCCGGTTGTCCTGCGGCGCGGTCCACGCGGGAGGCCGACGTCTTCGGGTTGCAGCGACTCCCGGCGGCGGCGGAGGAACTCCGCCAGTCCGGTCCGATCGATCACCATGCGCCCCTCCGTCACCGTGCGTGCCTCCTTCGGGGCTCATTTCTACCGCCCGCGCATCTCGACATCCACGGATCGTCAATCCCCCCTTCACGAGTTGCCGCCGCCACGGCGCCGTCCGATCGCCGGCCAGGCCCCCCATACACCGCCGGGGATCCGCGGATCCTGCCGGAGCCTGGACTTCCTGATCAGTGGATCGAGCCGCCCTGAATAGTGCCGCCGCCTTCCACGACGGTGGGGGCAACGACACACAACCCAGGAGTGGGCCCATGCCACGCAAGACCATCGACATCACCGTCCCCGACCTGTCCGGCAGGCGCGCCGTCGTCACCGGAGCGAGCGACGGCATCGGGATCGGCATCGCCATGAGGCTCGCCGCGGCCGGGGCCGAAGTGCTCCTGCCCGTTCGCAACCCGCGCAAGGGCGAGGCCGCGCTCACCACGATCCGTCGGACGATCCCCCACGCGAACGTGTCGCTCCGCGAACTCGACCTGTCCTCGCTCGCCTCCGTCGCAGCCCTCGGCAAGACCCTGCGAGAGGAGGGCCGGCCGATCCACCTCCTCATCAACAACGCCGGCGTCATGACCCCGCCCGACCGGCAGACGACCGCCGACGGGTTCGAGCTTCAATTCGGCACCAACCATCTTGGCCATTTCGCCCTGGTGGCCCACCTGCTGCCGCTGTTGCGCGCCGGCCACGCACGGGTGACCTCACAGGTCAGCGTCGCGGCCAAGCAGGGCGCCATCAACTGGGACGACCTGAACTGGGAACGCTCGTACGACGGCATGAAGGCCTACAGCCAGTCGAAGATCGCGTTCGGGCTCTTCGGCCTCGAGCTCGACCGGCGCAGTCAGGCCCATGGCTGGGGCATCACGAGCAACCTCTCCCATCCCGGGGTCGCTCCGACGAACCTGCTCGCCGCCCGCCCCGAGGTCGGACGCGACCAGGACACCCGGAACGTGCGCATGATCCGGGCTCTGTCCGCCCGAGGCATCCTCGTCGGGACCGTCCACACCGCGCGACTTCCCGCCCTCTACGCCGCCACCTCCCCCGAGGCCGTGCGCGGCGGGTTCTATGGGCCGCGCGGACCCGGGCACCTGGGCGGCCCTCCCGGAGAACAGAAGCTCTACTCGCGCCTTCGCGGCACCGAGGAGGCCCAGCGCGTCTGGCAGATCTCCGAAGAACTCACGCAGGTTCCCTTCCTCGGCAGCTGAGCGTTCAGGACCGCGGCGGCCAGGCCCAGCGGCCGGGGCCCGCGCGGTAGCCGCCGCCCTCCTGGCCCTTCACGCGTTCCTGGCCGACCGATCGGGTGTTGACCACCTCCGCCATGTCGCTTAGCTTAACCCAACCGCATTCCATCTGACGGAACGGAGGTGTTGTTCAATGGAACGAATTTATCAGGGGCGCACGGTGGACCGCGGCCGTCCCACCCGACGCGGCGTGCTGCGGACCGGTGGTCTGCTGCTCGGGGCCCTCAGCGCTCCGGCGCTCCTGAGCGCGTGCGGCACGAACGCCGCCGCGGACGGGGCCGGCAACGTCCTGCGGGTCTCCCAGCCCGGCGACCCCAAGACGCTGGACCCGCAGAAGCAGGGCGACATGGTGTCCATGAACGTCTTGATCAACATGTTCGACACGCTCACCACCCGGGGCCGCGACAACCAGCTGCACCCCAGGCTCGCCCTCTCCTGGAAGGCCACCGACGCGCGCACCTGGCGCTTCGCCCTCCGCCCCGGGGTGACGTTCCACAACGGTGAGGCGTGCGACGCGCGGGCCGTCGCGTTCAGCATCGAGCGGCTGCTGGATCCCGCCACCAAGTCACCGATCGTCGAACTGCGCTACGTCAAGGGCGTCACCGTGGTCGACCGGCTCACCGTGGACGTGCACACCACCGTGCACGACCCGATCCTGCCCGCCAAGCTCTCCCTGTTCGGCGGCGTGATCCTGCCGCCCCGCCACCTCTCGGAGGCGGGCGACGCCGCGTTCGCCGAACACCCCGTCGGCACCGGCCCCTTCACCTTCGTCAGCTGGCGGCGCGACCACGAACTGCGCATGCGGGCCTACGCCGACCACTGGAACGGACGGCCGAGCGTCGACGGCCTCGTCTTCAGCCCCGCGCCCAACGCCTCGTCCTCCCTCGCCGCCCTCCAGAGCGGAGGCGTCGACCTCGTCGCCGGACTCACCCCGGACGCCGCTCAGCAGCTCGACGGCTACTCCGGTGTCACGCTGGACGGCTATACGGGGATCCGCACGTCGTATCTGTCCCTGAACACCCTGGAGCGGGGCCCGCTCCAGGACCGTCGCGTGCGCCAGGCGCTCAACCACGCGATCGACGTCCCCCTGCTGATCAAGGCCGTGCTCGGCGGCAAGGCCACCGAGACACCCGCCCTCGTGCCGCGCGGCGCGTTCGGCTTCGACCCCACGGTGAAGCCCTTCACCCGCTCCCTGGAGACCGCGCGCACCCTCCTCGCCGAGGCCGGCCACCCGCACGGCTTCTCCACGACCCTCACCGCGTCCAACGTCGACTCCAACGTCGCCGAGGCCCTGTCGGGGCTGCTGGCCAGAGTAGGGGTGCGGGCCCGGGTCAACCTGCTCGACCCCGGTACGTACGCCGCCCGGCTCACCTCCGACAACCGGGGAGCGCTCGGCCCGATCTACCTGGCGGCCAGCACCGTCTGGACGATGGACGGCCAGAGCATCGTCCAGTCCAACGTACGCAGCGACCGGCGCCAGAGCCGCTGGCACTCCAAGGAAGCCGACCGCCTCATCGACATCGAAGAGCTCTCCGAAAGCCCCACGAAGCGCAAACAGGCCTTCTCGGACCTGCAACGGCTGATGCGCCAGGAAGCGCCCTTCGTCTTCCTCTACCAGCTCGACAACATCTTCGCTCGCAACGACCGCCCCCGCTGGACGCCGGGATCCGCAGGCGTCCTCGCCATGGAGAGCGCGGAGGTCTCCTGTTGACGCTCTCCCGCGTAAAGGCTGGAGATTCCACGGGTCGCCCCGTGGAGTTCCTGCTTCGTCGCCGACTGCCCGCCCGGAGTTCTCCGTTGAGGTCTTACACCGGCTCCACAGGCCGATACTGCCCGTCCGGCAGCCAGAAGGTTCTTCGCCGCGTTCACGTCACGGTCATGGGTGACGCCGCAACCACACGTCCATGTGCGGACGTGCAGCGGCATCGCCTCGGCGAGGGCGCCGCAGGCGGAGCACAACCTGGAGGAGGGGAAGAAGCGGTCGACCGCGATCACTTCCCGTCCGTACCAGGCGGCTTTGTACTCCAGCATGCTCCGGAAGTCCGACCATGCCGCATCGCTGATGGCGCGGGCCAGGCTCCGGTTCCTGACCATGTTCCGCACGGTCAGGTCCTCGATCACGAGCGTTTGGTTTTCACGCACGAGACGAGTGGTCAGCTTGTGCAGCCCGTCACGCCGACGGTCGGCGATCCGGGCGTGGATCCTGGCGACCTCACGCCGGGCCCTCGCCCGGTTCGCGGACCCCTCGGCCTTCTTCGCAAGGCGCCGCTGGGCCAGGGCAAGCCGGGCACGGTCACGGCGCTCATGCCTGGGGTTGGCGATCTTCTCCCCGGTGGAGAGGGTCAGCAAGTGGTCCAGGCCGACGTCGATACCGACCGCCGCACTCGTCGCGGCCAGGTGCCTGACACCGGGGTCCTCGCACAGCATCGAGACGAACCAGCGGCCTGCCGCGTCCTGGGACACCGTCACCGTGGACGGCTTCGCTCCCGAGGGCAGAGGGCGGGACCACACGATGTCCAGTGGCTCCGCCATCTTCGCCAGCGTCAGCTTCCCGTCACGGAAGCGGAAGCCGCTGGTGGTGTACTCGGCGGACATTCGGGACTTCTTCCGCGACTTGAAGCGCGGGTACTTCGCCCGCTTGGCGAAGAAGTTGGTGAACGCCGTCTGCAGGTGCCGCAGCGTCTGCTGGAGCGGGACCGAGGAGACCTCGTTGAGATAGGCCAGTTCCTCAGTCCTCTTCCACGCCGTCAGCATCGCCGACGTGACGTTGTAGTTGACCCGCTCCTGCCCGGCCCACGCCTCGGTCCGGGCCACGAGCGCCATGTTGTAGACCTTCCGGACACACCCGAACGTGCGCGACAGCTCGGCCGCCTGTGCACTGGTCGGATAGAAGCGGTACTTGAACGCCCGCTTCACCCATGCCGTGGTCACACTCACACGCTAGCGGGACGGCAAGTGAAGACCAAAGCTGCGGGTCAGGGCACGGTCTTTCGCCCTGGCAGCGAAATCCCGCACCTCACCCTGCTCCGCAGGAGTCCGTTTCCTCTCCGCCGCGAACGGCGGAGTATCCACGGAGGAACCTGATGAGCGCCCTCACCCTCGACAAGCCACCCACCCCGGCGGACTCCCCGTCGCGCCACCGGGACACGGCACGGCTGCTGCGCACCGTACTGAGGCGCGTGGGCACGGCACTGTTCGTCCTGCTGTGCACCGCGACCGTCTCGTTCTTCCTCGTCCGGCTCTCGGGCGACCCCGTGAAGATCCTGCTGCCGCCCGACGCCACGGCCCACCAGGAGAGCGTGCTCCGCGCGTCCCTCGGACTCGACCGGCCGCTGTTCACGCAATACCTCGACTACCTCTGGGGACTGCCCCGCCTCGACCTCGGCGACTCCCTGGTCTACGGCCAGCCGGTCAGCGAAATCCTCGCCGACCGGCTGCCCGCCACGATCGAACTGGCCGCCGCCGCCCTCGCGGTGACCCTCGTCATCGCCATCCCGGCGGGCATCTTCGCCGCGATGCGCCGCGGCCGCCGCTCCGACCACACCGTGATGACCGGCGTCCTGCTCGGCCAGTCCACCCCGCCGTTCTGGGTCGGCATCCTGCTCATCCTGGTCTTCGCCGTCTGGCTGCAGGCCCTGCCCGCCTCCGGCTACGGCACCTTCGCCAACCTGGTCCTGCCGGCCGTCACCCTCGCCGTCTACTCCGTGGCCGTCGTCGCGCGGCTGCTGCGCTCCTCGCTGATCGACGTGCTGTCCTCCGACCACATCCGCAGCTCCCGCGCCAAGGGCTTCGGGCCGCTGAAGGTGGTGCTCCGGCACGGGCTGCGCAACGCCTCACTGCCGGTGGTGACCGTCATCGGTCTGGAAGTCGGCAATCTGCTCGGCGGGGCAATCCTCACCGAACGGGTCTTCTCCTGGCCCGGAGTCGGACAGCTGACCGTCGAGGCGATCTCCAATCGCGACTTCCCGCTCGTCCAGGCCACCGTCCTGTTCTTCGCCGCCACCTTCGTCGTGGTGAACCTGCTCGTCGACCTCTCCTACAGCTTCCTCGACCCGAGGGTGAGGACGTCCCGATGACCCTCATGTCCCCTGCCGCGACCGGCCATGCCCCGGCGACGGCACCGGCCGGCGGCTCCCGGTCCGTCGTCCTGCGCGCGCTCCTGCGTAACAAACTCGCCGTCCTGGCGCTCGCCGTACTCGCCCTACTGCTGATCGCCGCCCTGTTCGCACCGCTCGTCGCCCCCTACGACCCCAACGCGCAGAACCTCCTCCTGCGGCTGCGGCCCCCCGCCTGGCAGGACGGCGGCAGCGGCGCCCACCTCCTCGGCACCGACCAACTGGGCCGCGACATGCTCTCGCGTGTCATCTACGGCGCCCGGGTCTCGCTGCTCGTCGGCGCGGGGGCCGCGCTGCTCGCCGGTGTCATCGGCACCGTCGTGGGACTGGCCTCCGGCTATTTCGGCGGCTGGGCGGACCGGGTGCTCATGCGGCTCGCCGACGTCCAGCTCGCCTTCCCCTCACTGCTCCTGGCCCTCGCCATCGTCGGCTTCCTCGGCTCGGGTCTGTGGTACGTGATCCTGGTGCTCGGCTTCACCGGCTGGGTCTCCTACGCCCGCGTCGTGCGGTCCGAGGTGATGTCGCTGCGCACCCGCGACTTCATCACCGAGGCCCGGGCGATCGGCGTCACCGACGTCACCATCATGCGCCGCCATCTGCTGCCCAATGTGATGGCGCCGCTGGCCACCATCGGAACCCTGCACGTGGCCGCCGCGATCGTGGCCGAGGCGTCCCTGAGCTATCTGGGCCTGGGCGTGCCCAAGGAGACGGTCACCTGGGGTGCCATGCTCTCCGACGGCCAGCTCTATCTGGGCACCTCCTGGTGGGTCGCCGTGTTCCCCGGCATCGCGCTGATGCTGACCTCTCTCGCCATCAACATCACGGGCGACGCCCTGCGGGACGTCGCGGACCCGAAGGCCTACCGCCGATGACCATCGACCGACCGACAACCGACCCGTCCCAGCGGCCGGCGGACGAGCAGCCGCTGCTGGAAATCAACGGCCTCAGCGTCGACTTCAGGCTCGAGACCTCCGTCGTGCACGCGGTCCAGGACGTCTCCCTCCATGTCCGGGCCGGTGAGACGCTCGCCGTCGTGGGCGAGTCGGGCAGCGGGAAGACCGCCACCGCACTGTCCGTTCCGCGTCTGAACCCGAGCCCTCCGTGCGTCTACGCGAGCGGCGAGATCCTCTTCGACGGACGTGACCTGCTGAGGCTCTCCGAGAAGGAACTCGGCCGGATCCGGGGCCGCGACATCGCCATGGTGTTCCAGGACCCGATGACCTGCCTCGATCCGCTGCAGCGCGTCGGGGCGCAGGTGGCCGAGGTGCTCAGGCATCACACCGGCATCTCCCGCGCCGAGGCCAGGGACGCCGCGCTGGACGCGCTGGAGGAGGTCGGCATCCCCGACCCGGCCCTGCGCTACCGGCAGTACCCGCACGAACTCTCCGGCGGCCTGCGCCAGCGCGTGATGATCGCGACCGCGCTGGTGGGTCGGCCCCGCCTGCTCATCGCCGACGAGCCGACCACCGCCCTGGACGTCACCGTGCAGAGCCAGATCCTCGACCTGCTCGTCACCCTCCAGCACAAGCACGGGATGGCGGTCGTGCTGATCACCCACGACCTCGCGGTCGTGGCGGAGACCGCCGACCGCGTCGTGGTCATGAACCAGGGCAAGGTCGTCGAGACCGGCGATGTGCTCGACGTCTTCGACCGTCCGGCCGACGACTACACCCGCAAACTGCTCGCCGCCACCCCGCGATTGGAGGCGGCATGACCACCGAAGCCGCTGCGCCCGCGCCCCCGGGCGGAAAGGTCCTCCTGGAACTCGTCGGCCTGCGCAAGGAGTTCGGCACCAGGACGGTGAACGTGGCCGTCGACGACGTCTCGCTCGAAGTCCACGAAGGCGAGACGCTCGCCCTGGTCGGCGAGTCCGGCTGTGGCAAGACCACCCTCACCCGGCTGCTGCTCAAGCTCGTCGAACCCACCGCCGGAAACGTGCGCTTCGACGGACAGGACCTCGCCACCCTCTCCCCCGCCGGACTGCGTGCCGTACGGCGCCAGATGCAGGTCGTCCTCCAGGACCCGTACTCCAGCATGAACCCGCGGATGCGCATCACCGACATCGTCGCCGAACCGCTGGTCACCCACGATCCCGAGGCCCGCGGGCGGCGCGCCCGGGCCCGCACCAGGGAACGGGTCGGGGAACTCCTGGAGGCCGTGGGCCTGGACGCCTCCATCCAGGACCGCTACCCGCACGAGTTCTCCGGCGGCCAGCGCCAACGCGTCTCGATCGCACGGGCCCTGGCGCTCCGGCCCCGCCTGCTCGTGCTCGACGAGCCCACCAGCGCACTGGATGTCTCCGTGCAGGCCACCGTCCTCGACCTGCTGGCGGATCTCCAGAGCCGGCTGGGCCTCACCTATGTGTTCGTCTCGCACAACCTCGCCGTCGTACGGCAGGTGGCCGACCGGGTCGCGGTGATGCGCCGGGGGCGCCTGGTCGAGGTGGGCGAGACGGCCGCGGTACTGCGCACCCCCCAGCACCCCTATACGCGGCAACTGCTCGACGCGGTGCCGGTCCTCGACCCGCGCAGGGGCCGCCGTGCCGCGGACCGCCTGTCCCTGACGAGCGAAGAGAGCCGATGACCGCCCGCGCGCTACAGATGCGAGACGACGAGACCGGCGCCGCCGAGCAGCGCGACATCGTCGACGGCGGCCGTGCCGACGAGCACCCGCGGCTGCTCGGCGCCCGAGAAGGCGACGGCGTCCCGCAGCCTCTCCTCCACCACGGTGCGAAAGCGCTCACCGCCCTCGCGCGCCTCACCGTGCAGGATGAAGAGGCCGGGTGCGAAGAGCTGCTGCACGTTCACCAGCCCCAGGGCGAGGTTGTGCGCGTACTCCTCCACCACCTGCCCGGCGAGCGCGCCCCCGCGGTTCACCAGTGCCTCCAGGGACGTCTGGCCCCCCAGTCCCACGGCGCGGGCCCGGGCCCGCAGCCAGCCGGTGGTGGCCACGGTCTTCCAGCAGCCGCGGCTCCCGCAGGTGCACCGCTCGCCGCTGGCCGACACGGTCATATGGGCGCCGCTGCGCCCGCCGGGCGGGGCCATCACCTCGCCGTCGTAGAGGAGCCCCACGCCGAGCACCTCACCCGTGGAGACCGAGGCGAAGGTGCGCCGTCCACGGCCGGCGCCGAACCAGCGGTCGCCGAGCACCTGCAGTCGGGCCCGGTGCTCCACCCGCACGCTCGCCCCGGTGAGCGCGCCGAGCCGCTCCGTGACGGATAGCCGTGCAGTCCGGGCGCGTCGTTCACTTCCATGATCAGGCCCGTGACGGGGTCCACGAGCCCGGCGGCGGCCACCCCGATCCCCTGGAGTTCATGGCCGGCGAAGACCCCGGCCGCCGCGGCCAGCGCCGTGTCGATGTCCGCGGGGGTGGCGGTGGCCGCGTCGTACGACGACTCGGTGCGGTCCAGGATCCGGCCCGCCATGGACAGTACGGCCGCCCCGACCCGACCGGGGACCAGCTCGACGGCCCCCAGCCGCCGAGGCGCCTGGGGAGCGGCCGGTTGCGGCGCGGCCTCGGGGACCAGTCGCAACGGAGAACGTTTGTGGGCCATGCGCCGACTCTGCCATGGCCCCGTTTCGGAGAGGTAGCACCGTGAGCCAATCGAGACTGACCGAACTCACCTGGCGGGAGGTGCGCCGGGCCGGCGAGGAGGGCATCGCTCTGCTGCCCATCGGTTCGCAGGAGCAGCACGCCTCGCACCTCCCGATGGGCACCGACACCCTCCTGGTCGAGGAGGTGGTGGACCGCGCGCTGGACATGCTCGCCCGGGAGGCCGGGCCGGGTGTGGTGCGGTTGCCGGCGCTGCCCTTCGGGCACAGTCCGCACCACTTGTTCGCGGCCGCCGTCTCGCTCTCCGCGGCGACCTTGGGCGCGGTCCTGGACGACATCCTCGACTCGCTGGTGACCAGCGGATACCGCCGCATCATGGTCGTGAACGGCCATGGCGGCAACGACGAGATCATGCGGCTCGCCGTGAAGCGGTTCGCGCTGCGTTCCCCGGTGACGGTCGCCGCCTGCTCGTACTGGACCCTCACCGCGGGTGAGGAAGGAGCGGGGCGGCCGGATGTCACCCCGGGCATGCCGGATGGTTCGAGACGTCACTCATGCTGGCGGCCCACCCGGACCTGGTGCGGACACCCGTGCCGGCCCGCGCTCCGGTCGAACCGCCGCCCCTGTTCGACGCCCCGCCCTACCCGGGCCTGACCGTGGAACGCCACGGGGAATGGGAGCGGGTCGGCGGCTCCACGGACGACGCCGCCGACGCCGACGCCACCCGGGGCGACCGGCTGCTGGAGGACCGGGCGCGAGGACTGGCCCGGGCGATCCAGGCCTTCGACGCGGCGAGCCGGTCACCCCGATGATGCGAGGAGTAGCAATGAAGATCACTGACGTCGACGTATGGGTGGTCAACCTCCCCCTCGTCAACCCCTTCACCAGCTCGTTCGAGACCAAGACGGGCGAGACGCGCACCGTGGTGCGCATTCGCACCGACGAGGCTGTCGAGGGCTGGGGCGAGACGATGTGGGGTGCGCCGGTCGCCGCGATCGTCCGGTCGATGGCCCCCGACCTGATCGGGACCAGCCCGTTCGCGCTGGAGAGCTTCCATCGCAAGCAGCACATGGTGCCGTTCTTCTACGGCTACCTCGGCTACGCGGCGATCGCCGCCCTCGATGTCGCCTGCTGGGACGCGATGGGCAAGGCCACCGATCAGTCCGTCACGACCTGCTGGGCGGTGCCGTCCGGGACGAGGTCCCGATCACCGCGCTCATCACCCGCGCCGACGCGCCGGGCGCGCGGGGCCCGGGCCTGCCCGAGGCGATGGCGGAGCACGCGGTACGCGTTGTGGCGGAGGGCGGCTTCGAGGCCGTCAAGCTCAAGGGCACGAAGGACTGCGCGGGCGATGTCGCCATCCTGCGCGCCGTGCGCGAGGCGCTGCCCGAGGTGAACCTGCGTGTCGACCCGAACGCGGCCTGGTCGGTGCCCGACTCGATACGCGCCGGCATAGCCCTGGAGGAACTCGATCTGGAGTACCTGGAGGACCCCTGCGTCGGCATCGAGGGCATGAGCCAGGTGAAGGCGAAGGTGCGCATCCCGCTGTGCACCAACATGTGCGTCGTGCGCTTCGAGGAGTTCGCCCCCGCCATGCGGCTGAACGCCGTCGACGTCATCCACGGTGACGTCTACAAGTGGGGCGGGATCGCGGCGACCAAGGCGCTCGCCGCGCACTGCGAGACCTTCGGTCTGGCATGAACCTGCAACAGCGGAGGCGAGCTCGGCATCGCCACGGCGGCGCATCTGGGCGTCGTCTCCAGCACCCCCGTGCTCTCGCGCGCCA